>NZ_JBICVX010000017.1:33604-151083 GCF_043199435.1 Streptomyces sp. NPDC048604 | reverse complement strand
CCCGCCCCCCCCCGCTGGTGGCCCGGGCCGCGCGGGTGTGGAACGGGGTCGGGCGGGGCCCCCGGGGGCACACCCCGGGGGCCCCTCGCCGTACCCGGTACCGGTCTCCTGACACGCCGCTGCCCCGGCGCGTGGTGATGCGCCGGGGCAGCGGGATGCTCTGTGGGAGGACCGGGTCAGCGGATCAGTGGCCGCCGCCCTGCTGTTCGTCACGACGGCGCTGCCAGCGCTCCTCGATCCGGTTCATCATGGAGCGCTTCTGGCGCGGCCGGTGGCCGCCGCCGGCGGGCTGCTCACCGCGCTTGGGAGCCTTGCGCCACCCCGTGACGGCCAGGACCGCGCAGCCCAGCATGACGAGGAAGCCGATCACGCTCAGCCAGACCTGAACGAGAACCATTCCGGTCATGAGGAGCGCGATACCCACCAGGAAGCCGACGACTGCCTGGTAGACCCGTCGCCGGGTGTACGTACGCAGTCCGCTTCCCTCGAGCGCTGTCGCGAACTTGGGATCTTCGGCGTACAGCGCTCGCTCCATCTGCTCGAGCATTCGCTGCTCGTGCTCCGAGAGCGGCACGGAGTCCTCCTAGTCGTCGGTCGCGGGGGCGACCGGTATGCGGCCCTTTCAGGATAGGCAGGGAATCGCCCCCGTGAAACCCGCCTCTACGCGCTATCGCCATTCCGGGCCGCCACGGCGGTTCGGCTGCTGAGGCGTAGATTCCCCGACGTCCGATCCGTCATGCCGGATGGTGTCCCCCGATCATACGGGGCGAACCGCTCGATCGGGCGTCCTGTGACGTACTCCGTCTGCGCTGCGCCCCTGATCAGCCGCCCGGCCGGGCGGGGTCAGGCGTGCTTCTCGCCCAGCACGTGCAACTGGGTGGCGACGGCGTGGAAGGACGCCAGCTCCGCGGCGGCCTCCTCCAGCTTCAGCAGGGCCTCCAGCGCGCCCGGCTCGGTGTCCACCAGAACGCCGGGGACGAGGTCCGCGAAGATCCGTACGCCGTGCACCGCGCCGACCTCCAGGCCGGCCCCGGCGACCAGTCCGGTGAGCTGCTCGGCGGTGAAGCGCCGCGGCACCGGGTCGTGGTCGCCCCAGCGGCCGTCCGGGTCGCCGAGGGCGTGCCGGGCCTCGTTGAAGTGACCGGCCAGGGCGCGGGCGAGGACGGCCCCGCCGAGCCCGGCGGCGAGCAGGCTCAGCGCGCCCTCCGGCCGCAGCGCGGCGACCGCGTTGGCCACGCCCTCGGCCGGGTCGTCCACGTACTCCAGGACGCCGTGGCACAGCACCGCGTCGTAGCCGCCGCGCTCGACCACGTCGAACAGGCCCCGGATGTCGCCCTGCACGCCCGTGACCAGGTCGGCCACGCCCGCCTCGGCGGTCCGCCGCTCCAGCGCGAACAGCGCGTTGGGGCTGGGGTCGACCACGGTCACGCGGTGCCCGAGCCGGGCGACCGGCACGGCGAAGTTGCCCGAGCCGCCGCCGGTGTCCAGCACGTCGAGGGAGTCCTTGCCGGTGGCCTCGGCCCGGCGGTCGAGGGCGTCCTTGAGGACGTCCCAGACGACGGCGGTGCGCAGGGAGGCACGCGACGGGCGCGTGGAGGTCTCCCGGGCGAAGACAGCGGAAGGGTCCGACACGGCAGTTGCTCCTCGACGACGGGTGTGATCGCTCCCCACCCTATGGCCTCGGCCGTGCAGGCCCGTCATCCCACGGCGTCACCCGCTCCCGGCTGTCGCGGCAGCACCGGCTGGAGCACCAGCAGGCGTTCGACCAGGCGCAGGAACATCATCGCGTCGCGCACCAGATCGTCGGCGTCCCGGCTGGTGGCGGCGCCGGCGATGCCGGCCTCGGCGCGGGCCCGGCGGGCCGCGCCGGAGGCGAACAGGGCGCTCCACTCGGTGAGCTCGGGGGCTATCTCGGGCAGGACCTCCCACGCGCTGCGGATCCGGTTGCGCCGGCGCGGGTGGGTCTCGGGGCGGCCGCGGGCGGCGAGCACGGCGGCCGCGGTGCGCAGGGCGGCGAGGTGGGCCGTGGCGTACCGCTCGTTGGGCACGGGAAGCGTGGCCGCCTCGTCCAGGCCGGCGCGGGCCTGGGCGAGCAGGTCGAGGGCGGCGGGCGGCGCCGTCGAGCGGCGCGGCACGGGGTGGACGTCGGACGCGGGACCGGCGGCCGTGGCGGCGAGGCGGGCGGTGGCACGGCGCCGGGGTGCGGCTGCTGCGGACGAGCTGGCCATGACGAGCCTCCTGTCGTCGTGTGACGGTTCTGTCGCCGTCTGCAATCCATCGTGCAGCCCGCCACTGACAATCCGGCTGACCTGGGCCTTTGACCCTCTGAGGGGTCAAAAGCCGCAGCCGTGACCGGTGAGGCGTCCCCGCCCGTCCCGCCTTCGCCCACGGCGCCGTGGGCCTCACTCCCCGCCCGGCACCGAGACCTCCGTCCATGCGTCCGCGGCTCCGGCCGTGCACGGGCCGCCCGCGTGGACGGCGGTCCGGCGGCCCGCCGGGTCCAGGGCGACCGTGGCGAGCGTGGCCCAGCGCGTGCCGAGCGCGCCGTCGGCCGGGGCGTGGCAGCAGACCTCCGCGCCGTCGGCCGCGTGCGCGGTGAGCAGCGCGGCCAGCTCCTCGCGGGTGTCCGGGCCGCCGCGTCCGGCCACCCGGCCGCCGAGCAGCCGCCACCGGTCGTACGTCTCCGGCTCGCGCCGGCCGCGCAGTTCGCCGGCGGCGAGCGCGGGGGCCAGGAAGTGGTTGGTGCGCACCAGCCAGCCGCCTTCGTCCGGTTCGACGACCGCCGTTCCGGCCGGGCTCAGCTCGACCGACGCGGCGCGGTCCGCGGTGACGACGGTCAGCACGGTGGACGCCGAGACGGGTGCGCCGGCGATCATCCCGACGGCCTCCGCGAAGGAGCCCGCGGCGCCCAGCACCCGGCGGGCGACGAGGTGGACCGGGACGCCGGCCGCGCCGTCGGCGTCGTGGCCGAGGATGTTGAAGAGGACCCCGACCCCGGCGTCGTTCACGCCGATCTTGGCGAGGATGCCGTGCTCGGTGATGCCGGCGAAGGCGTGCGGGCCGCCGGCGACGGTCTGGACGTGCCAGGCGTCGGCCAGTTCCTCGTGCCAGTCCCAGCACTGCCCGCCGGCGAACCGCCCCGCGCCGGGGCCGGTCCGTACGAGCGTCGAGCACTCCCCGGTCCGCGGCGCGCCCGCCTCCGCAAGGATCTCGGTGCGCGCGTTCAGCGCCGCGACGGTCCAGAACGGGATGCCCGCGCCCTCGGCGACGCCCGCCATCTCCTCCACCAGCTCCGGCGCCCAGGCCCGGGTCGCCTCGACGGTGCGCTCGGCGTGCGCCCGGACGTCGACGGTCCGGCCGCGCTGCGCGGCGACGGTCTCGAAGAGCTTCTCGTAGACGGACCAGGCGCGGGCGATCCCCGCGCGGGCCTGCCGGCCCCGGTCCAGGCCGAGCTCCCGCGGGCCGCTGCCGGCGATCCGGAGGACGGGACGGTCCGGGCGATCCGTACCGGCCGTGCGGGCGCTCACGCCGACGCCCGGGCGGCGAGGACGGTGGGGTCGCGGCGCATCAGGGCGGCGTACAGACCGGCGGAGACGAGCATGCCGACCGGCAGGGAGAGGTCCACGCCGTCGAGGGCGGCGGCGACCGGCCCGGTGTACAGGGTGTTGACGCACAGGGCGGCCGCGGTCACGCCCGTGATCAGGGAGAGCGCGCCGGCCCGGTTGACGCCGCCGGTGTACCAGAAGGGACCGGCGGTGCTCTCGTCGCCGAGCGCGAGGCCGTCGTAGCGGCAGCGGCGGAGCACGATGTCGGTGGCGTACACGGCCATGAGGGGGCCGATCAGGACCACGATCACCTGCAGCGCGTTGCTGACGGTGTCCAGGAAGTTGGAGACCAGCAGGCCGTACAGGGTGAGCGCGACGGCCACGGCGCCGTCGAAGAGCACGCTGACGGTGCGCCGGATGCGCAGGCCGACGGCCTGCAGGGCGAGGCCGGCGCTGTACGCGGTGAGGGCGTTGATGGAGATGGTGCCGAGGACCAGGGCGAGCAGGAAGAGGGGGGAGAACCAGCCGGGCAGGATCTCCTGGAGCGCGTTCTGCGGGTCGGTCATGTCGACCGCGGTGGCGGCGAAGGCGCCGAGCGAGCAGGTGATCACGCTGGGCACGAAGGCGCCGAGCGCGGTCCAGCCGACGATCGCCTTCCGGGAGGAGCCGGAAGGCAGGTAGCGCGAGAAGTCGGCACTGGTGGTGTAGGAGAGCGGGCCCGAGGCGATCATCGTGGTGCCGGCGATCAGGACGGCCCACAGCTGCACGCCGGAGAGCTTCGCCTCGGGCTGGTAACCGAAGTCGGCGTGGCCGAACACGGCGACCGCGACGACGGCGAAGGCCGCGGTCAGGACCAGCGTGATGGGCAGGTACAGCTTCATGATCAGCCCGTGCCCGTAGACGCTGATGGTGAGCGTGAGCGCGGCGATGACCACGATGACGACGACCTTGACGCCGGTGTTCGCGGTGATGCCGGTCTGCTCGACGAGGGCGAAGGCGGCGGTCGCGGCGGCGGCCAGGTTGAGTGCGAAGTAGCAGACGGAGACCAGCCAGCCGCCGACGGCGTTGTTCACGCGGTTGCCGAGCACGCCGTACAGCGCCCGGGTGATCACCTCGCTGGGGGCGCCGGCCGCCGGTCCCGAGGTGGCCAGGAGGCCGGTGAACAGCCAGAACAGGTTGCCGATCACGATCACCGCGAGGGCCTGCCACAGGCTCAGGCCCATGAGCACGAGCGCCCCGCCGACGACCAGGCTGAGGTAGTTCACGTTCGCGGCGGACCAGACGGCGAACAGGTCCCGCGGGCGGCCGTGCCGCTCACTGTCGGGGATGTGGTCGATCCCGTGCGCCTCGATCCGTCCGGCGCGTTCCGCTTCGGGTCGTACTGGCCCTGGCGCACCGCCTGCCGCCTGGTTCGGGTCGTTGATCGTGGACGCCATAGGGCCCTCCGGTTGCTGGCTGTTCACCACCTGCTTGCTTATTGGTCGCACACTCAATAGCATCCTCGGTATGTCGTCAAGCGTCCAGCGCAAACGAGTTCGCAAATCTCCGGACGAACGCCGGGCGGAGATCGTCGAGGCGGCCACGGCGGTCGCCCTGGCCGAGGGCCTGGAGTGCGTCACGCTCCGGCGGATCGCCGAGGAGCTCGACGTGCGCCCCGGCCTGATCAGCCACTACTTCCCCTCGGTGGAGGACCTGGTGGCCGAGGCGTTCGGCAGCGCCGCCACCGCCGAACTGGACCGGCTGCTGCCCGAGGACCCGGCCGGAGCGACGCCCACCCGGCAGCTGGCCGCGTTCTTCGGGCACACCTCGGGCCCCGCGTACGACGCCATCAGCCGGCTCTGGATCAACGCCCGGCACCTCAGCCGCTACCGGGAGGTGCTGCGCGACCGGGTCGCCGAGCAGGAGGGCGCCTGGCGCGGCCGGCTGGAGCGGGTGATCCGGCGGGGCGTGGAGCGGGAGGAGTTCCGCACCGCCGACCCGTACGTGACCACCATCCAGATCCTGGTGGTGCTCGACGGCCTCGGCGCGCACGCCAACACCGAGACCCACGACCGGCCGGCGGCGGTGACCCGGATGGCGGTCGCCACGGCGGAGCGCGAACTCGGCCTGCCCGGCGGCGCGCTCGACGGCCCGGCCCCGGACTCCGCCGCCGTACCCCTCTGACCCACCGATCCGTACCCCTCCGACCCACCGATCCGACCCCGACTCCCGGCCCCCGACCCTCGACTCCCGCACCCCAGGAGCCCTTCGTGAACGACCGCCTCGTCCTGCTCTCCGCCCGTCTGCTCGACCCGGTCACCGGCCTGTTCCTGCCCCAGACCGCGCTCGCCGCGTCCGGCGGGCGGATCGCGGCGCTGGGCGACGACCGGGAGATCCGCGCCCTCGCGGACTCCTCGACGACGGTGATCGACCTCAAGGGCGCGGTCGTGACGCCGGGCCTGGTCGACGGCCATCTGCACCCCGTCTCCGGCGCCGAGCTCACCCACGGCCTGGACCTGTCGGGCTGCACCGACGTGGCGCAGGTCCGCGAGGCGCTGGCCCGCGGGGTGCGCGCCCTCGCGCCCGGGGCCTGGCTGCACGGCTGGGGCCTGGACCCGAACGTGTTCGGCGACCGGCCGGTGGAGACCGCCCCGTTCGACGAGGTCCTCGACGGGATCCCGGCGCTGCTGCTGCTCTTCGACGCCCACTCGATGCTGGCCAGCCGGCGCGCCCTGGACCTGGCCGGCGTGGACGGCCCGCGGGAGTTCGACCAGGCCTCGGCCGAGGTGGTCTGCGACGTGGACGGCCGGCCCACCGGACTGCTCCTGGAGGACGCGGCCTGCGAGCTCGTCGAGCTGGTGGCCCCGCAGCCCACCCGCGCCGAGCGCCGGGACCGGCTCGCCGCCGCGCTGCGCGCCATGGCCGCCGCGGGCCTGACGGGCGGTCACGCGATGGACGCCAACGGGGACAGCCTGGCCTTCTACCGCGAGCTGGACGAGGCGGGCGAGCTGCCGCTGCGGCTGCGGGTCGCGCCGTGGTGCCAGCCGGGCACGGACGCCGACGGGGTCCGGGCGCTGATCGAGCAGCAGGGCCGGGGCGGCCGGCTGTGGCGGGTCGACGGCGTGAAGATCTTCATGGACGGCACCATCGACAACGGCACGGCCTGGCTGGAGCAGCCGGACGGCCACGGCGAGTCCACCCACGCCTTCTGGCCGGACCCGGAGGTCTACACCCGGATCGTCGGCGAGCTGCACCGCGCCGGGGTGCCCGTCGCCACCCATGCGATCGGCGACGCCGCCGTACGGCACGTCCTGGACGCGGTCGAGAAGGCGCAGGCCGACGGGGGGCCCGCGGTGCGCCACCGGGTCGAGCACATCGAGACGGTGCCGGACGACACCCTGCGCCGGTTCGCCGGGCTGGGCGTCGTCGCGTCCATGCAGCCCACCCACTGCTGCGACTTCACCCGCGCCGACCACACCGACAACTGGTCCCGCCGGCTCGGCGAGGAGCGGGCGGGCCGCGCCTGGCGCTGCCGCGACCTGCGGGACTCCGGCGCGCGGGTGGTGCTCGGCTCGGACTGGCCGATCGCCCCGTACCCGCCGCTGGGCGTCATGGCGGGCGCCCGCCACCGCCGCCCGACCCGCGACCTCGGCCGGGCCCCGCACGGCCCGGAGCAGGCGCTCACCGCGCTGGAGGCGCTGCAGGGCATGACCGTCGACGCCGCGTACGCGGCCGGCGAGGAGCACGAGGCGGGCCTGATCGCGACCGGGTACCGCGCCGACCTCACCGTCCTCGGCGCCGACCCGCTCACCGCCTCGGCGACCGAACTCCCGGACGTCCCGGTCCTGCTGACGGTTCTCGACGGCCGCCCGACCCACCGCGACCCGGCTCTCTAGGCCGCAGCAACACCCCGAAGCGGGGCCGTCGTCCACGGACGACGGCCCCGCTTTGCGTGCGGCGGTGGATCGGCGGTAAGTTTTTGAACTGACTGGTCAGTTCAAATGAGGGGGAGGAACCGTGGACAGCCAGGACGCCGTCCCGGCGAGCCCGCACGGAGCCGCGGTCGAGGCCGAGGGGTTCGGGGTGAAGGGGCCGCGCGGGTGGGCCTTCCGCGACGTGGGCTTCCGGGCCGAGCCCGGCTCGCTGGTGGCGCTCGAAGGGCCCTCCGGCTCCGGCCGCACCTGCCTGCTGCTCGCGCTCACCGGCCGGATGAAGCCGACGGCGGGCCACGCCGAGGTGGGCGGGCTGCGGCTGCCACGCAAGATGGCCGCCGTACGCCGGATCAGCGCGCTGGGCCACGTACCCGGCGTCAGCGAGCTTGACCCCGCCTTCACCGTCCTGGAGCACCTGCGCGAACGCGCCCTGCTGCAGCGCCGGTACGACGGCTCCGTCCGCGCCCTGCTCCGCTCCCCCGCGCAGCGCACCGCCGCCGCGCGGGACCGGATCGAGGCCGCGCTGACCGCCTCGGGCCTGGACCTGGACGCCCTGCCGAAGGCCGAGCGGACCTCCGTACGGGACCTGGAACGGCTCGAGGCGCTGCGGCTGTCGGTCGCCCTGGCCCTGATCGGCGAACCCCGGCTGCTGGCCGTCGACGACACGGACCTGAAGCTGTCGGACACCGAGCGGGAAGAGGCCTGGGCGCTGCTGAGGAGCGTCGCGGACGCCGGCACGACCGTGCTCGCGGTGTGCAGCGAGGCCCCGGCCGACGCCCTGCGCATCACGACGAGCACCACCACGGCCGCGAAAGCCACGGACACCGGCGCGGAGACCGAGGCCGAGCCCGAGGCCGAGACCGGGAGCGAGACCGAAGACGCTCCGGCCGACACCGAAGGCTCTCCGACCGAGACCGAAGACGCTCCGGCCGACACCGAAGACGACACCGTCGACAACACCGAGGAGGGGGCAGCCGATGCGCTCGCCGAGACTGGCCGCGCTTGAGCTGAAGCGGTTCGGCAGGGGGAAGCTGCCGCGCGCCGCGCTCGTCGCCGTCCTGCTGCTGCCGCTGCTGTACGGCGCCCTGTACCTGTGGTCCTTCTGGGACCCGTACAGCAGGCTCGACCGCATACCCGTCGCACTCGTCAACGAGGACAAGGGCGCCACCGCCGGCGGCAAGAAGATCCGGGCCGGCGACGACATCGTCAAGGGCCTGCATGACAGCGACGTCTTCGACTGGCGCGAGGTGTCCGACGCCGAGGCCCGCCGGGGCGTCGAGGAGGGCACGTACTACCTGTCCCTGACCATGCCCGCCAACTTCAGCGAGCGCATCGCCTCCAGCTCCGGGGCTGCCCCGGAGACCGGCGCGCTCCGGGTGCGCACCAACGACTCGAACAACTACATCGTCGGGCAGATCTCCCGCACGGTGTTCTCCGAGGTCCGCACGGCCGCCTCGACCAAGTCCTCGCGCACCTTCCTCGACAAGATCTTCATCTCCTTCTCCGACATCCACGACGCGACCGCAGAGGCCGCCAAGGGCGCGAACCAGCTCAAGAACGGCACGGTCAAGGCCAAGGCGGGCTCCAAGAGCCTGGCCGACGGCCTGAAGTCGGCGAAGAAGGGCAGCGGCGACCTGAGTTCCGGCCTGAAGAAGCTGGACAAGGGCGCCGCCGATCTGGAGACCGGCTCCCGCCAGGTCGCCGGCGGCACCCAGCAGCTGGCGAACAAGGTCAACGGGGCGGCGGAGAAGGTCCGTCCGTTCCTGAAGAACGACGGCAAGACGGTCGCCGACACCGCCCGTCTGGTCCGCGACTCCGCCCGGGCCGTCCGCCACGACCTGTCCGACATGGTCAAGTACGCCCCCTACGCGCGCTCCGCCGCGCACATCGCCGACGACAAGCTGGAGAAGCTGCACCGCGAGGAGTGCGTGCTCAAGCCGGCGCCCGACGCGCGGGCGTGCAAGACGCTCAAGGAGGCCAAGGTCGCCGCGGACGACGTCGCGACGATCGCCGACGACCTGCACACGCTGACCAAGGACAGCACGGGCGATCTGAAGAAGCTGGACGGGCAGCTCAAGACCCTTGAGAAGCAGGCCGACGGCCTGATCAAGCAGGCCCCGAGCCTGCACAAGAACCTCGAGGACGCCGTCAAGAAGATCAACGCGCTCAACACCGGCGCCCACAAGGTCGCCTCCGGCGCCGACAAGCTGCACACGGGCCTGACCAGCGCCAAGACCGGCTCCGCCAGTCTGGACACCGGCGTCGGCAAGCTGAAGAAGGGCGCTGGCGACCTCGACGGCGGCCTGTTCAAGCTGGTCGACGGCTCGGGCGAACTCGCCACCGGCCTCAAGAACGGCGTCGAGAAGATCCCCGACTACGACAAGGAGCAGCGCGACCGGCGCACCGAGGTCATGGCCGACCCGGTCAAGCTCGCCGCCGAGTCCCTGCACAAGGCCCCGAACTACGGCACCGGCTTCGCGCCCTACTTCATCCCGCTCTCCCTCTGGGTCGGCGCGATGGTGGCGTACATGATCATCCAGCCGATGAACCGGCGTGCCCTGGCCGCCGGGGCGTCCGCCTGGCGGATCGCGCTGGCCGGCTGGTTCCCGGTCGCCGCGATCGGACTGCTCCAGGTCGGCGCGCTGATGTCCGTACTCCACTGGGGACTGGGGCTGCAGATGGCCCGGGCCGCCGGGACGATCGGCTTCCTCGCCCTGGTCACCTGCTGCTTCGCCGCGATCATCCAGTGGCTCAACGCCCGCTTCGGCGCGGCCGGCCGGATCCTGGTCCTCGCGGTGCTGATGCTCCAGCTGACCTCGGCGGGCGGCACCTACCCCGTGCAGACCAGCCCGGGCTTCTTCAACGCCATCCACCCGTACCTGCCGATGACCTACGTGGTCGAGGCGCTGCGCCGGCTCATCTCCGGCGGTCCGGTCGGACCGGTCTGGCAGGGCGTGGCGGTGCTCGCCGCCTTCACGCTGGGCGCGCTGGCGCTCACCGCGGTCTCCGCCCGCCGCAAGCAGGTGTGGACGCTGGACCGGCTGCACCCCGAACTGAGCCTGTGAGCCGGAGGGACCTGTGACAATCGGGCTCATGGACAGCAGCAGCACCAGACGGCAGGCCACCCGGGCCAAGCTGTACGAGGCGGCGGTGACGCTCATAGCGGAGCAGGGCTTCTCGGCCACGACCGTGGACGAGATCGCCGAGCGGGCGGGCGTCGCCAAGGGCACCGTCTATTACAACTTCAAGAGCAAGAACGAACTGTTCGAGGAGCTGCTGCGGCACGGCGTCGGCCTGCTGACGGCCTCGCTGCGGTCGGCGGCCGACGAGACCACCGCCCGCGGCGGCTCCCGGATCGACGCGCTGGACGCGATGATCCGGGCCGGCCTGGTCTTCATCGAGCGCTACCCGTCGTTCACGCAGCTGTACGTGGCCGAGCTCTGGCGGACCAACCGGACCTGGAACTCCACCCTCCTGGTCGTCCGTCAGCAGGCGGTGGCCGTGGTGGAGGGCGTGCTGCGCGAAGGCGTCGAGGCGGGCGAGCTGAGCGACGAGATCGACGTGCAGCTCACCGCGGCGGCGCTGGTCGGGATGGTGCTGGTGGCCGCGCTCGACTGGCAGGCGTTCCAGAGCGAGCGCTCCCTGGACGACGTGCACGGCGCGCTGTCGCTGCTGCTGCACGGCCGCGTCCACGGCCCCAAGGCCCGTCCGCTCACCGCTGAGTAGCCGCGACGGACGGCGGAGTGGCCGCGACAGACGAGAAGCCGGTCCGGCGAGGCTCGATCCCCCCGAGCCTCGCCGGACCGGCTTTCCCGTTCCCCCGTGGCACCCCCGTGCCCTCGTGCACCCCCGTTCCGGCCGGTGCGCGGGACCGTTCCGCCGCCCCGTGCCGGCGGTCCGGGCCCGCGCCCCTTCCGTGGGCTCCACTCTTCCGTCCGGGCAGGCCGGGGCCCATCCGCACGGCTACTCAACCGGGCGCCTGAGTAGCCGTACTCAGACGTCTGTACGGATACTCGCCCGCGCCGCCGTCCCGGCTGGATACGATCATGCGCGTGTCCGTACTTCCTCTGGTCTTCACCAGCGGCTGGGCGACGGGGATCAACGCGTACGCGGTGGTCCTCCTCCTCGGCCTCTTCGGCGTGACCGGCGTCTCCGACGAGGTGCCCGCCGCCCTGCAGCGCACCGACGTCCTCGTGGCGGCCGGCGTCCTCTTCCTGATCGAGGCGGTGGCGGACAAGGTCCCGTACGTCGACTCCGTCTGGGACTCCGTGCACACGGTCGTCCGGCCGATCGCCGGAGCGGTCGTGGGCGCCCTGCTCGCCGGCGAGAGCGGCTCGCTGCCCGAGGTGGCGGCCGCGGCCGTCGGAGGCTCGACGGCGCTGATGAGCCACCTGGTCAAGGCGGGCACCCGGATGGCGGTGAACACCTCGCCGGAGCCGGTCAGCAACATCGTGATCAGCATCGCGGAGGACCTCGGCGTCGCCGGGCTCGTCACCTTCGCCATATTCCACCCGGTGGCGGCGGCGTCCATCGCCGCGACCCTGCTGATCGCCGGCCTGGCGACCGTGCTGTTCCTGATCTCCCGGATCCGCCGCTTCCGGCGCCGGCGAGCCGCGCTCCGCGAGGAGAAAAGGCTGGCCAGAGCGGGCATGGCACCGCCCGGCTGACCGTCCGCGGCAGCGGATAAAGTCGCCCGCATGGCACGAATCGCAGTGATCGGGGCGGGACTGGGCGCGATGGCCGCCGCGGCGCGGCTGGCCGTCGCCGGCCACCGGGTGACGGTGTACGAGCGGACGGACACGTACGGCGGGGCCGTGGGCCGCTTCGAGCGGGACGGCTTCGCCTTCGACACCGGCCCCGGGCTGCTGCATCTTCCCGCGGTCTACCGCGACCTGTTCGTGAAGACCGGCAAGGAGCCCCTGGAGCGCTGCGTCGGGCTCACCGAGGTCGACCCGGCGAGCCGTCACCTCTTCGCCGACGGCACGTCCGTGGACCTGCCGAACGCCTCCCGCGCCGGCACCGTCACCGCCCTGGACGCGGCGCTCGGCGCGGGCGCGGGGATGCGCTGGGGCGACTTCCTGGTGCGCGCCCGGGAGGCCTGGGACCGCACCCGCCGGCCGCTCCTGGAGGAGCCGCAGCCCGAGGACGTCTCGGTGTACGCCCGCGAGCCGTACCCGGCCCCGAAGCCGGGCCTGCTGCGCCGGCCGACGACCACACTCGCCCAGATCGGCGCGCGGGAGCTGCGCGACCCGCGCCTGGTGGCGCTCCTCGACTCGTACGCCGCGGCCTACGGCTTCGATCCGGCGACCGCCCCGGCCTCGGCCGCGGTGCTGCCGTACATGGAGCAGACCTTCGGCAGCTGGTACGTGGCCGGGGGCCTGCGTGCGCTGGCGACCGCGGTGTATGAGCGGTGCCTGCAGCGGCGGGTGGAGTTCGTGTTCGGGGCCGAGGTCACCGACGTGCCGGTGAAGGACGGCCGGGCGGCCGGCGTCGGCCTGGCCGACGGAACCGTCGTCGACGCGGACCATGTCGTCGCGGGCGCGCCCGTGCCGGCGCTCGTCCGGGACGGGGTCGTGGCGCGGGGGCCGCGCCACCAGTCCCCCGGCACCGGCCGGGTCGTCCTCTGCCTCGCGCTGCGCGGCGGCCGGGAGCCGGGCGCGGCGCACCGCACGGTGGTGCACGCGGCGGGCGGGCGGCCCACGGTGACGGTGCTGCGGCCCGGGGACCCGGCGCTGGTCCCGGACGGGGAGCACGAGTCGGTGACGGTCACGGCGACCGTGCCGACGGCCCCGGAGCACGAGGGGGCGGCGTACGCGGGGCCGTTGCTTGAGGCGGCGGAGCGGGCGGTGCCGGGGCTGCGCGAGCGGCTGCTCCGGCAGGAGGTCAGGACCCCGCGGGACACCCTGCGTCAGACCGGGGCGGCCGAGGTGCCGGGCCCGGCGCTGGCGGGCGGCGGGGGCAGGCTGCTGCCCGCCGCCAACCTCTCGCCGCTGCCCGGCCTGTACTTCGCGGGCGGCTGGGCGCACCCGGGCGGCGGGCTCGCCCATGCGGGCATGTCGGGCGCGCTGGTGGCGGGCCTGATCGTGGAGGGCGCGGGCTTCCGCGGCTCTCAGTAGCGGTACTGCTGCTGGTCCTGGTCGTAGTAGCCGTACTGCGGGGGCTGCTGCGGCTGCGGGGGCTGCTGGGGGTACGGCGGCTGCTCGCCGTCGCGCTGCTGCGGCACCCACACGCCGCCGGGCGGGGTGTCGTAGCTGTACGGGGCGGCGTACGGGTCGGGCTGGCCCTGCCCGCCCTGCTGGCCGTAGTCGTAGGCGGCGTACTGCTGGTCGGTGCCGGGGCCGATGTACGGGTCGGAGTAGGCGGCGTACTGCTGCTGAGCGCCGGCGCCGTAGTCGTACCCGGCGGCCTGGCCGTAGCCGGGCTGGTCGTAGCCGGGCTGCTGGTAGGCGTCGTAGCCGCCGTACTGCGGCTGCCCCTGGCCATGACCCTGGCCCTGGTCGTACGAGGTGTCGTAGATGCCGTACTGGCCGGTGTCGTCGGGCATCGGCTCCGGCTCGTACACGGCCGCGCCCTCGCCCGGCTCGGGCTCGGCGGGCTCGTAGGCGAGCTCGGTGACCTCCAGCTGGGGGCCGCGGTCGGCGGGCGGGCCGGACTTGCGGCGGCGGCTCGCGCCCGGGCTGCCGCCGAGCGCCCAGCCGGTGGAGAAGCCGCGGCGGTACGACAGCGTCACGTAGATCTGGCCGACGGCGAACGCCAGCGCGCCGAAGACGATCACCGCCACCGACGGCAGCAGTACGCCCAGTACGACCAGCAGGAAGCCGCCGAAGGCCAGCAGCCGCCAGCGCAGCCGTGCCTTGTACTGGAGCAGGACCTCACCGAGCAGCCACAGCGCGACGACTCCGAACGCGATGTAGAGGACCGTCCACCCCATGCCCGCCCGCCCCTCTCCTACGGAGTACGCCGCGGGTCGGGGCGGGTACGCCGGTCACGACTGCTCGTGCAGTCCGAGATTCTCGTAGATCTCGAGCGTCGCGGTCGAGTTGTTCAGCGTGATGAAGTGCAGCCCCGGGACACCCTCGGACAGCAGCCGCGCGCAGAACTCGGTCGCGAACTCGATACCGATGGAGCGTACAGCGGCGGGATCGTCCCTGACGGCGAGCATCCGCTCTTTCACGTCCGCGGGGAAGACCGCGTTGCTCAGCTGGGGCAGCCGGTCGAGGGTCTTCGCGGTCACAACGGGCATGACCTCGGGGATGATCGGGGTCTCGCAGCCCGCCCGCTCGGCGCTGTCACGCAGCCGCAGATATTTCTCCGGATCGAAAAACATCTGGGTGATCGCGTAGTCCGCGCCGGCGCGGCACTTGTCCACGAAGTGCCGGATGTCCGTGTCCCAGTCGGTGGAGCGGGGGTGCATCTCGGGGAAGGCCGCGACGCCGACGCAGAAGTCCCCGGACTCCTTGATCAGCCGCACCAGGTCGGCCGCGTACCGGACGCCCTCGGGGTGCTCGACCCACTCGCCCAGCGGATCGCCGGCCGGGTCGCCGCGCAGCGCGAGCATGTTCCGGATGCCGGCGTCCGCATACTGACCCAGCACGTTCCGCAGTTCGGCCACCGAATGGTCGACGGCGGTGAGGTGGGCGACGGGGGTGAGGATGGTGTCGGCGGCGATCTCGTGGGTGGTCTTGACGGTGCCGACGCGGGTGGTGCCGCCGGCGCCGTAGGTCACCGAGACGAAGCTCGGGCCGACCGCCTCGACGCGCCGCAGCGCGTTCCACAGGCTCCGCTCGCCCTTCTCGGTCCGGGGCGCGTAGAACTCGAAGGAGTACGACGTCTTGCCGGACGCGAGGATCTCGCGGACCGTGCGGGCGCGGTCGGAGCGGGTCGAAGCGGTTCCCAGTGCCATAGGGGCAGGTTAGACAAGGTCTATGCGCGGGCGAAGCGACGTCCACGAACTGGACACCTTTTTGGACACCCGTGTTCTCCCCGGGTTCCTCCGTACGGGTCTGGACACGCTCGCGGCCCGTACGCGGCTAGACGCGCTCGCGGACCCGCTTGGCCAGGTCGGCGGCGGCCGCACCCGGATCGTCGGCCTCGGTGACCGCCCGGACGACCACGATCCGGCGGGCACCGGCGTCCAGCACCTCGTCCAGGTTCCCGGCGTCGATGCCGCCGATGGCGAACCACGGCCGGTCCTGGGCGAGCCCCGCCGTGTACCGCACCAGGTCGAGGCCCGGGGCGTACCGGCCCGGCTTGGTCGGGGTGGGCCAGCAGGGGCCGGTGCAGAAGTAGTCGACGCCGGGCTCGACGGCCGCGGCGGCGGCCTCGGACTCGGCGTGGCAGGAGCGGCCGATCAGCACTCCCTCGCCGAGGATCGCGCGGGCGGCGGGCACCGGCAGGTCGCCCTGGCCGAGGTGGAGCACGTCGGAGCCGATGGCGTGGGCGACGTCGGCCCGGTCGTTCACCGCGAGCAGCTTGCCGTGCCGGCGGCAGGCGTCGGCGAACACGGCGAGGTGCTCCAGCTCCTCGCCGGCCTCCATGCCCTTGTCGCGGAGCTGGACGATGTCCACGCCGGAGGAGAGCACGGCGTCGAGGAACGCGGGCAGGTCTCCCTGGCGCTTGCGGGCGTCCGTGCACAGGTAGAGCCGGGCGTCGGACAGCAGGGTGTCCGACAGCTGGGCATGAGGCGTGGACATGAGGCGTTCCCCCCGGGTGGTGCGGCGGTGCGCGGGGCGGGCGGACCCGTCCCGTGCACCGCCTGTCGGATCCTGCGGTTGCGTCAGACGGCGAGCGCCTGGGCGCGGCGCTTCACCTCGGTGCCGCGATTCTCGCTCAGCGCCTGCGCGGGCGTGCCCGGCAGGGTCGGGTCCGGAGTGAAGAGCCACTCCAGCATCTCTTCGTCGGTGAAGCCGTCGTCCTTCAGGAGCGTCAGGGTGCCGCTGAGGCCCTTGACGACCCGGTCGCCGTCGATGAAGGCGGCCGGCACCTGAAGCGCCTTGTTCTCTCCACGGCGCACGGCGATGAGCTGGCCCTCCTTGACCAGCTGGCGCACGCGCGTCACCTCGACGTCGAGCATTTCCGCGATGTCGGGGAGGTAGAGCCAGGCAGGGACGAGAGCATCGATCTTTGCGTCAATCTCGGTCACGGGACAAGCCTGCCATCCAGGACCGACAGCCGGTAGTCGGGCCTACCGGAGTGCGGCCTTCAGAGGGACAGCCGGGTCCGCGGCGCGCTCCCGGTCGACCGGACTGCCCGCCTCGATCAGCCTGCGCCCCTGGGCGAGGTCCCGGGGGCGGCCGACGGCGAGCAGGGCCACCGGCACGTCGTCGCGCAGCCACAGCACCGACCAGGCGGCGTCGCCGGGCGCGCCGCGCCACAGCAGGGCGTCGGCGTGGGCGTGGTGTCCCGCGTACTGGACGAAGCGGCCGAACTGCTCGGACCAGAAGTACGGCACCGGGTCGTACGCGGGCGCGGCCGCGGGCCCGCCGGTGATCGCGGCGGCGACCGTGCGCGGGCCCTGCAGGGCGTTGTCCCAGTGGTGGACGAGCAGCCGCTCGCCGTAGCGGGCGGAGGGGAACGAGGCGCAGTCGCCGACCGCGTACACGTCGGGCAGGGAGGTGCGCAGCCGGTCGTCGGCGGTGACGGAGCCGTCCGGGCCCAGCGCGATGCCGGAGCCGGCGAGCCACTCGGTGGCGGGGCGGGCGCCGATGCCGACGACGACGGCGTCGGCGGGCAGCCTGCGGCCGTCGGCGAGCCGGACCTCGCCGGGGGCGAGCCGCTCGACGCGGGCGCCGGTGACGAGTGCGGCGCCGCTCTCGGCGTACCAGGCGGCCATCGGCTCCGCGACCTCGGCGGGCAGGGCCCCGGCGAGCGGCCGGCCGGCGGCCTCGACGACGGTGACGGCGCAGCCGGCCTCGCGGGCGGCGGTGGCGAACTCGGCGCCGATCCAGCCGGCGCCGACCACGACGATGTCGTGCCGGCGCTCCAGGACGGGCTTGAGGCGGGCGGCGTCGTCGAGGGTGCGCAGCAGGTGGACGCCGGGGACGCCCTCGGAGCCGGGCAGGGTGACCGGGTACGCGCCGGTGGCGAGGACGAGCACGTCGTACGGGACGGGGCCGGCCTCGGTGTCGACCTCGCGGTCCCCGGCGCGCAGCCCGGTGGCCTCGACGCCGAGGCGGAGTTCGACGCCGAGGGACTCGAAGTCGACGTCGAAGGCGGAGTCCTCGGCCTTGCCGAGGAGCACGGCCTTGGACAGCGGCGGCCGGTCGTACGGCTGGTGGGGCTCGGCGCCGATGAGGACGACCGGTCCGGTGAATCCCTGTTCGCGCAGGGCCACGGCGGTCTGGACTCCGGCCATCCCGGCGCCGACGACGACCACGCGCCGCTGCGGCGCCTGCTGCTGTGTCTGCTCCCGCTGCTCGCTCACCCGTCCACCTTACGCACCTGACGATCCGTCAGGAACCCGTGGGCTAGTCTGGCCGTCAACGTAGAGCACACGCGGGAGCCCGGACGCACCGGGCTGAGAGGGAGGCTGGCGGCCTCCGACCGTACGAACCTGATCCGGGTCATGCCGGCGAAGGGAGGGGCTGGACGCCCATGCACGCACGTACGAATGCGGACGTCCTCGTCGTCGGGGGCGGGATCGTCGGGCTGGTCACGGCCTGGCGCGCGGCGCAGCGCGGACTGCGCACCGCGGTCGCCGATCCGGAACCCGGAGGCGGGGCCGCGCGGGTCGCGGCCGGGATGCTGGCCGCGGTCACCGAACTCCACTACGGCGAGGAGACGCTGCTCGGCCTCAACCTCGCCTCCGCACGCCGCTATCCGCGGTTCGTCGCCGAACTCGCCGACGCCACCGGCCTGGACGTCGGCCACCGCGCCTGCGGCACCCTCGCGGTGGCCCTCGACGCCGACGACCGTGCGCACCTGCGCGAACTGCACGCGCTGCAGACGCGCTGCGGCCTGGAGTCGGTGTGGCTCAGCGGACGGGAGTGCCGCCGCCTGGAGCCGATGCTCGCGCCCGGGGTGCGGGGCGGGCTGCGGGTCGACGGGGACCACCAGGTGGACCCGCGACGGCTCGCCGACGCGCTGCTCGTCGCCTGCGAGCGGGCCGGGGTGGTGTTCCACCGGGCCTGGGCGGAGCGGCTGACCGTCGTACGCGACCGGGCGGCGGGGGTCGTCCTGGACGACGGCACCCCGCTCGCCGCGGACCAGGTGGTGCTGGCCGGCGGCAGCCTGAGCGGGCGGCTCGCGGGGGTGCCCGAGGACGTGCTCCCGCCGGTGCGGCCGGTGAAGGGGCAGGTGCTGCGGCTGACGGTGCCGCCGGCGTACGCGCCGTTCCTGTCCCGGACGGTGCGGGCGGTGGTGCGGGGCAGCCAGGTGTATCTGGTGCCGCGGGAGAACGGCGAGCTGGTGATCGGCGCGACCAGCGAGGAGCTGGGCTGGGACACCACGGTGACCGCGGGCGGCGTGTACGAGCTGCTGCGCGACGCGCACGAGCTGGTGCCGGGGCTGACCGAGCTGCCGCTGACCGAGACCCGGGCGGGACTGCGCCCCGGCTCCCCCGACAACGCGCCGCTGCTGGGCGCGACCGCCCTGCCGGGGCTGCTGCTCGCCACCGGGCACTACCGCAACGGGGTGCTGCTGACCCCCGTCACGGGCGACGTGATGGCCGAGATCCTGGCCACCGGGACGGCGCCGGAGGAGGCGCGCCCGTTCAGTCCCCGCCGTTTCTCCCCTTCGACCGTGCGTCAGGAGCAGCCCGTATGAACGTGTCCGTGAACGGCGAGCCCCGCGCGCTCCCCGCCCCCCTCTCCCTCGACGCGCTGGTCGCGACGCTGACGGCGGCGGCGTCGGGGGTCGCGGCGGCGGTGAACGAGACGGTGGTGCCGAGGAGCGAGTGGCCGGCGACGGTCCTCGCGGAGGGCGACCGCGTGGAGATCCTCACCGCGGTCCAGGGAGGCTGAGGACGATGGCGGACGACACGCTGGTACTCGGCGGCGCCGAGTTCACCTCCCGTCTGATCATGGGCACGGGCGGGGCCCCCAGCCTGGACGTGCTGGAGCGCGCGCTGGTGGCGAGCGGCACGGAGCTGACCACGGTGGCGATGCGTCGCCTGGACCCCACGGTGCAGGGCTCGGTGCTGTCCGTGCTGACCCGCCTGGGCATCAAGGTGCTGCCGAACACGGCGGGCTGCTACACGGCCGGCGAGGCGGTCCTGACGGCGCGGCTGGCACGGGAGGCGCTGGGCACGGACTGGATCAAGCTGGAGGTCGTGGCGGACGAGCGGACGCTGCTGCCGGACGGCGAGGAACTGTTGGCCGCGGCGGAGACGCTGGTCGACGACGGTTTCACCGTCCTCCCGTACACCAACGACGACCCGGTCCTCGCGCGCAAGCTGGAGGACGCGGGCTGCGCGGCGATCATGCCGCTCGGCTCGCCCATCGGCTCCGGCCTGGGCATCCGCAACCCGCACAACTTCGAACTGATCGTGGAGCGCGCGGGCGTCCCGGTGATCCTCGACGCCGGCGCGGGCACGGCGTCCGACGCGGCGCTGGCGATGGAGCTGGGCTGCGCGGCGGTGATGCTGGCGTCGGCGGTGACCAGGGCCCAGGACCCGGTGCGGATGGCCAGGGCGATGCGCCTGGCCGTGGAGTCCGGCCGACTGGCCCACGGCGCGGGCCGGATCCCCCGGCGCCACTTCGCCGAGGCGTCCTCCCCCGTCGACGGCCGCGCCCGCCTGGACCCCGAACGCCCCGCGTTCTGACCGGGGCCCCGCGGCGACGGCGGGGCTCCTGCGTCACAGGTGCGCTGCAGTGCACGGCGTACGGGCCGGGCAGGGTCCCGGGCCTCGTAGACTCGGGCGCGTGGATACGACGCTCAGGGACCCGCTCGTCGGGCAGCTGCTCGACGGCCGGTACCGCATCGACGCGCGTATCGCCGTCGGCGGCATGGCCACCGTGTACCGCGCCCTCGACACCCGTCTGGACCGCGTGCTCGCCCTCAAGGTCATGCACCCGGAGCTCGCCGCGGACGCCAGCTTCGTCGAGCGGTTCATCCGGGAGGCCAAGTCCGCCGCCCGCCTCGACCACCCGAACGTGGTCGGCGTCTTCGACCAGGGCGCGGACGGCGCGTACGTGTACCTCGCCATGGAGTACGTCGCCGGCTGCACCCTGCGCGACGTGCTCCGCGAGCGCGGCGCCCTCCAGCCGCGCGCCGCGCTCGACGTCCTGGAGCCCGTGCTCGCCGCGCTCGGCGCCGCGCACCGCGCCGGCTTCGTGCACCGCGACATGAAGCCGGAGAACGTCCTCATAGGGGACGACGGCCGGGTCAAGGTCGCCGACTTCGGTCTCGTCCGCGCCATCGGCTCCACCACCAACACCACCGGCACCGTCCTCGGCACCGTCTCCTACCTGGCGCCCGAGCAGATCGAGCACGGCACCGCCGACACCCGCGCCGACGTCTACGCCTGCGGCGTCGTCCTGTACGAGATGCTGACCGGCGGCAAGCCGCACACCGGCGACACCCCCGCCCAGGTCCTCTACCAGCACCTGAACACCGACGTCCCCGCGCCGTCCGCCGCCGTCCCCGGGCTCGCCCTGGACCTGGACGAGCTGGTCGCGAGCGCCACCGCCCGCAACCCCGACGTCCGCCCGTACGACGCCGTCGCCCTGCTCGCGCAGGCCCGCTGGGCTCGCGTGGCCCTCAGCGACGAACAGCTGGACCTCGTCCCGCCGCGGGCCCGCGCGAAGCAGGAGCCGGGGGACGCCACGGACGCCCCGGAGGACGTGGCCACCGACTCGCGCACCACCGTCATCCCGCGGCCCTCCGCCACCTCCCGCCTCGCCGTCCCCGCGGCGGAGGACCCGGCCCCGGAGCCCACCCCCGCGCAGCGTCCCGCGCCCGCCGGCGCCCTGCGCCGCCGGGGCCCGCTCGTCGCGGTCCTCGCCGTACTGCTGCTCCTCGGCGCCGGCTCCGGCGTCTGGTACATCAACTCCGGCCAGTTCACCCGCGTCCCCAGCGTCCTCGGCCGCACCGAGGCCCAGGCGACGAAGCGGCTGACCGACGCCGGCCTGGACGTCTCCGCCACCGAGCGCGCCTTCAGCGACACGTACGCCCGCGGCACCGTCATGGCCACCGACCCGGCCCCCGGCGACCGCATCCGCGGCAACGGCTCCGTCCGGCTCACCCTTTCCCGCGGCCCCGAGATCGTGAAGGTGCCCAACCTCAAGGGCGAGCCGCTCGCCGAGGCGAAGAAGCTGCTGGTCCGCGACGGTCTGGTCCCCGGCGTGGTCAGCCGCGCGTTCAGCGACGACATCCCGCAGGGCGCGGTGATCCGCACCGACCCCGAGCCCGGCACCGAGCGCCGCCCCGACTCCGCCGTCGCCCTGGTCGTCAGCCGGGGCGTCCCGATCGACGTCCCGGACGTCACCGGCGACGCCTCCGCCGACGCCACCACCACGCTCAAGGACGCCGGTCTGAAGGTCCAGGTCGCCCCCGAGCGGGTGCACTCCCCGCTCGCCGCCGGCACGGTCGCCGCCCAGTCCCTCGCCGAGGGCAGCCGGGCCGCGAAGGGCGACACCATCGTCCTGACCGTCTCCAAGGGCCCGCGCATGGTCGCCGTCCCCGACGTCACCGGCAAGGACGTGGACGCGGCCCGCACGGCCCTGGAGGGTGCGGGCTTCCAGGTCAAGATCGAGCGGGAGTTCCCGTTCCTCGGCAAGACCGTAAAGAGCCAGTCGGCCACCGGGACCGCCGCCGAGGGCAGCACGATCACCCTCAAGATCAAGGGAATCTAGAGACCCATGCGCAACCCCGTCGGCGGCCATGTCCCCGTGGCCGGCGGCCTCGCCAAGGTCGGTCTGGGATATGCCCGCGAGCTGCGCGCCGAGACCGTCCAGGTCTTCGTCGCCAACCCGCGCGGCTGGGCCACCCCGACCGGCGACCCGGCGCAGGACGAGCTGTTCCGCGCCCAGTGCGAGGCCGAGGACATACCCGCGTACGTGCACGCCCCGTACCTGATCAACTTCGGCTCGCACACCGAGGCCACCGTCGACCGCTCCGTCGAGTCCCTGCGGCACTCGCTGCGCCGCGGCCGCGCGATCGGCGCGCTCGGCGTCGTCGTGCACACCGGCTCGGCCACCGGCGGCCGCCCGCGCGCCGAGGCGCTGGCGCAGGTACGGGAGCGGATGCTGCCGCTGCTCGACGAGCTGACGCACGACGACGACCCGTTCCTGCTCCTTGAGTCCACGGCCGGCCAGGGCTTCTCGCTCTGCTCGCGCACCTGGGACTTCGGCCCGTACTTCGACGCGCTCGACCACCACCCCAAGCTGGGCGTCTGCCTCGACACCTGCCACATATTCGCCGCCGGGCACGACCTGGCCGGCCCGCACGGCATGACGCAGACCCTGGACCTGCTGGTGGAGACCGTCGGCGAGGGACGGCTGAAACTGATCCACGCCAACGACTCCCAGGACGTCGTCGGGGCGCACAAGGACCGGCACGCCAACATCGGCGCGGGCAACATCGGCGCCGAGCCGTTCCGCGAGCTCATGAAGCACCCGGCCACCGAGAACGTGCCGCTGATCATCGAGACGCCGGGCGGGAAGGAAGGCCATGCGGCCGACATCGCGCGGCTGAAGGAGCTGCGCGACTGATCCCGCCACGCCCTCGATCCGCCTTGAGGGAATACCCCTGGGGGGTATACGGTTCTTGCTGAGGCAGGAACCGTTACCGGACGTTGGGGGCCACTCATGCAGCACGACGCGCACGCACACCACCAGCACCACGAGGGGCACGACGCGGGGCACCACGAGGGGCATCACGCAGGGCACGACGCCCACACCGCGCACGCGGCCGGCGGCGCCTCCTGGGCGATGGCGGCGAAGGCGACGCTGCACTGCCTCACCGGCTGCGCCATCGGCGAGGTCCTCGGCATGATCATCGGTACCGCCCTGGGCTGGGGAAACGCGCCCACCATGATCCTGGCGATCGCCTTGGCGTTCGTCTTCGGCTACTCGCTCACCCTCTGGGCGGTCAAGCGGGCCGGACTGAGCCTGAAGGCAGCGATCGGCGTCGCGCTCGCCGCCGACACCCTCTCCATCACCGTGATGGAGATCGTCGACAACGGCATCCTGCTGATGATCCCCGGCGCGATGGACGCACACCTGGACGACGCCCTCTTCTGGGGCGCCCTCGCCTTCGCGTTCCTGATCGCGTTCCTGATCACCACCCCGGTCAACAAGTGGCTGATCGGCCGCGGCAAGGGCCACGCGGTGGTGCACCAGTACCACCACTGACCGCCCGCCCCGTGGGCCGGGTCAGAGCTCCGGGCCGTCGCCCGGCTCCTCCTGGTAGGAGTAGCGCTGCTCGGTCCACGGGTCGCCGAGGTTGTGGTAACCCCGCTCCTCCCAGAAACCCCGCCGGTCCGCGGTCATGTACTCCACGCCGCGGACCCACTTGGGCCCCTTCCAGGCGTACAGGTGCGGCACGATCAGCCGCAGCGGGAAGCCGTGCTCGGCGGTGAGCAGTTCACCGTCCTTGTGCGTGGCGAAAATCGTGCGGTCGGAGTCGAAGTCCGACAGCCGCAGATTGGCGCTGAAGCCGTACTCGGCCCAGACCATCACATGGGAGACGTTCGGCGCCGGCGGAGCGAGTTCGAGGATCGTCCGGGCGGGCACCCCGCCCCATTCGGCCCCCACCATGCTGAACTTCGTGACGCAGTGCAGATCGCCCACCACCGTGGAGAACGGCAGGGCCGAGAACTCCTCGTGGTTCCAGCACCGCTTCTCACCGTCGGCCGTCGCGCCGAAGACCCGGAACTCCCAGCGGTCCGGCTTGAAACGCGGCACCGGACCGTAGTGGGTGACCGGCCAGCCGCGCTGCAGTCGCTGCCCCGGCGGAAGATCCACCTGCCCCGCTTCCCGGTGTTCTCCGCTCTCCGGCTGACCCATGTCCACCATGGTGACAGACCGGGAGGGGTGGTCATGACCAGGGCACCCTTGAATGGGACAACTCCCACTAAGCCTGCACTTACTGGACGACCCCCGGTCGTGGTGCAAGGATGCGGCCATCCTGCCCAGTCACGACAGAGACATGCGTGGAAGGAGCCGCTGCGATGCAGGGCGACGCCGAGGTCCTCGAGTTCCTCAACGAGCAGCTGACCGGTGAGCTGACAGCCATCAACCAGTACTGGCTGCACTACCGCATCCAGGACAACAAGGGCTGGACGAAGCTCGCGAAGTACACCCGCGAAGAGTCCATCGACGAGATGAAGCACGCGGACAAGCTGACCGAGCGCATCCTGATGCTCGACGGCCTGCCCAACTACCAGCGGCTCTTCCACGTACGCGTCGGCCAGACCGTCAAGGAGATGTTCGAGGCGGACCGGCAGGTCGAGGTCGAGGCGATCGACCGGCTCAAGCGCGGCATCGAGGTGATGCGCGCCAAGAACGACATCACGTCCGCCAACCTCTTCGAGGAGATCCTGGCCGACGAGGAGCACCACATCGACTATCTCGACACCCAGCTGGAGCTGATCGAGAGCCTCGGCGAGGCGCTGTACCTCTCGACGCTGATCGAGCAGCCGAGCTAGCCGTTCGGGATCAGGCGGCTTCGGAGAGGTCCTCAGGGGCCGACGCCAGGGCCGGCAGCCCCTGCTCCACCAGGTCCCGTCGCGGGCAGGCGCCGCGCCCGAGGATGGCCTGGATGCGTCGTACACACGAGCCGCAGTCGGTTCCGGCCTTGCAGGCGGAGGCGATCTGGCGAGGGGTGCAGGCGCCCGCGTCCGCGTGCTCCTTGACCTGCTTCTCCGTCACGCCGAAGCACGAGCAGACGTACACGCGGTTCACCTCCTGCCGGGATCGATAAGGCTAACCTAACCTTACCCGGCGACCCGCAGGTGTAAAGACCGGAAATGACTGTGGGGCGCGGATCACATGGATCCGCGCCCCATCGTCATAGGAAGCTACCTACTGATCGCGGTACATCTCCGCGACCAGGAACGCCAGGTCCAGCGACTGGCTGCGGTTGAGCCGCGGGTCGCAGGCCGTCTCGTAGCGCTGGTGCAGATCGTCGACGAAGATCTCGTCGCCGCCGCCCACGCACTCCGTGACGTCGTCGCCGGTCAGCTCCACGTGGATGCCGCCCGGGTGGGTGCCCAGCTCCTTGTGGACCTCGAAGAAGCCCTTGACCTCGTCGAGCACGTCGTCGAAGCGGCGGGTCTTGTGGCCGGAGGCCGCCTCGAAGGTGTTGCCGTGCATCGGGTCGGTCACCCAGGCGACGACCGCGCCGGAGGCGGTGACCTTCTCGACCAGCTCCGGGAGCTTGTCCCGGACCTTGTCGGCGCCCATGCGGACGATGAAGGTCAGCCGGCCCGGCTCGCGGTCCGGGTCGAGCCGGTCGATGTACGTGAGCGCGTCGTCGACCGAGGTCGTCGGGCCCAGCTTGATACCGATCGGGTTCGCGATCTGCGAGGCGAACTCGATGTGGGCGTGGTCCAGCTGGCGGGTGCGCTCACCGATCCAGACCATGTGGCCGGAGGTGTCGTACAGCTTGCCGGTACGCGAGTCGGTACGCGTCAGGGCGCCCTCGTAGTCGAGCAGCAGCGCCTCGTGGGAGGCGTAGAACTCGACCGCACGGAACTCGGCCGGGTCGGTGCCGCAGGCCTTCATGAAGTTCAGCGCGTTGTCGATCTCGCGCGCCAGCTGCTCGTAGCGCTGGCCCGACGGGGACGACTTCACGAAGTCCTGGTTCCAGGCGTGCACCTGGCGCAGGTCGGCGTAGCCGCCGGTGGTGAAGGCGCGCACCAGGTTGAGCGTCGAGGCGGACGCGTTGTACATCCGCTTCAGGCGCTCGGGGTCCGGGACGCGGGCCTTCTCGTTGAAGTCGAAGCCGTTGACGGAGTCGCCCCGGTAGGTCGGCAGCGTCACGCCGTCACGGGTCTCGGTCCCCTTGGAGCGCGGCTTGGAGTACTGGCCCGCGATCCGGCCGACCTTCACGACGGGCACGGAGGCCGCGTAGGTGAGGACGGCGGACATCTGGAGCAGCGTCTTGAGCTTGGCCCGGATGTGGTCGGCCGACACGGCGTCGAAGGCCTCGGCGCAGTCGCCGCCCTGGAGCAGGAACGCCTCGCCACGGGCGACGGCTCCCATCCGGGCGCGCAGCTGGTCGCACTCGCCCGCGAAGACGAGCGGAGGATACGACTCGAGGTCCGCGATCACATCGCGCAGAGCCTCGGCATCGGGGTACTCGGGCTGCTGCGCCGCGGGCAGGTCTCGCCAGGTCGCCTTGGCGACGGCGTGGGAATCAGCGTTCACGGTCACGCATCCCACAGTACGTGTCGAATTGCTCCGTCCACGCCAGTGACCGATGGATGAGACGGACGTGACTCGAATCATGCGTTACGATCGCCCCCATGTTCGCGCAGACGACCCAGAACTGGTGGTGGACCGCTCATCCGGCGGCCCACTGACTGCGCGTACCCGAGACACACGCGAAGGCCGCCCGAGGGGCGGCCTTCTTCGTTTTCCGGCCGTTCCTCCCCTCCCACGGAAGGAACGCATCGCATGGACCTGTCCCGTCTGCTGGACGACTCCTGCCCCCCGTTCGCGCTGCTGCGCCGGCGCACCCCGGGTCGTGACCACGACACCGTCGAGGTGCTGATCGGCGCCGTGCACGAGGCCGAGCGGCTCGCCGAGCTGCCGGTACGGGAGCTGCCGACGCTGGCGCTCGTGCCGTTCCGGCAGATCCGCGAGCGCGGCTTCGACGTGCGCGACGACGGCACGCCGCTGTCGGTGCTGGTCGCCGAGGAGGCGTACGAGCTGCCTCTCGCCGAGGCGCTGGCGCAGCTGCCCGCGCACGACGTGCGGGTCGAGGGCGGCGGGTTCGACGTCTCCGACGACGAGTACGGCCGGATCGTGCGCCGGGTGATCGACGACGAGATCGGCGCGGGCGAGGGCGCGAACTTCGTGATCCGCCGGACGTACACCGGGGAGATCCCGGGCTTCGGGCGGGCCGACGCGCTCGCCCTGTTCCGGCGGCTGCTCGCGGGCGAGCGGGGCGCGTACTGGACGTTCGTCGTGCACACCGGGGAGCGGACGCTGGTCGGGGCGAGCCCGGAGGTCCACGTCCGGATGTCCGGCGGGACGGTCGTCATGAACCCGATCAGCGGGACGTACCGCTACCCGGCCGGGGCCGCGCCGACGCCGGAGGACCTGCTGGACTTCCTCGCCGACCGCAAGGAGCGCGACGAGCTCTCCATGGTGGTCGACGAGGAGCTGAAGATGATGTGCACGGTCGGGGACATGGGCGGGGTGGTGATCGGGCCCCGGCTCAAGGAGATGGCGCACCTCGCCCACACGGAGTACGAGCTGCGCGGGCGTTCGTCGCTCGACGTGCGGGAGGTGCTGAGGGAGACCATGTTCGCGGCGACGGTCACGGGATCGCCGGTGCAGAACGCCTGCCGGGTGATCGAGCGGCACGAAGTCGGCGGGCGCGGGTACTACGCGGGGGCGCTGGCGCTGCTCGGGACGGACGCGAGCGGGGCGCAGACCCTGGACTCCCCCATCCTGATCCGCACGGCGGACATCGCGCCGGACGGGACGCTGCGGGTGCCCGTCGGGGCGACGCTCGTCCGGCACTCCGACCCGGCGTCCGAGGTCGCCGAGACCCACGCCAAGGCGGCGGGTGTGCTGGCCGCGCTGGGGGTGCGGCCGGGTCGGCCGGCCGGCGGGTCCGGGGCCGTACCGCCGCGGCTTGCCGACGATCCGCGGGTGCGGGCCGCGCTGGACGCCCGGCGGGCGGACCTGGCGCCGTTCTGGCTGAAGATGCAGGTCAGGTCCGCGGCGCTGGACGGCCATGCGCTGGTGGTCGACGCGGAGGACACGTTCACCGCGATGCTGGCGCACCTGCTGCGCTCCTCCGGTCTGGAGGTCTCGGTGCTGCGGTACGACGAGCCGGGCCTGCGGGAACTGGCCCTGGCGCACGAGGGCCCGGTGGTACTCGGCCCGGGACCGGGGGATCCGGGCGACGCGGCGGACCCGAAGATGCGGTTCCTGCGCCGGCTGACCGCGGAGCTGGTACGGAGCCACCGGCACGGCCTTCTCGGCGTCTGCCTGGGCCATGAGCTGATCGCGGCGGAGCTGGGCCTGGAGCTGGTCCGCAAGCGGACGCCGTTCCAGGGGGCGCAGGTGCGGATCGACCTGTTCGGCCAGGAGCAGACGGTCGGCTTCTACAACAGCTTCACCGCCCGCTGCGACGACCGCACGGCCGCCGAGCTGGCGATGCACCGCATCGAGGTGAGCCGCGACGGGGCGACGGACGAGGTCCACGCGCTGCGCGGCCCGGGGTTCGCGGGCGTGCAGTTCCACCCGGAGTCGGTGCTGACGATGGACGGGGCGGCGCTGACCGCCTCGCTGCTGGCCGGCGTGCTCGTCTAGCGCGCTCGTCTAGTCGTCGCCCTCCTGGACGACGGCGGTCGGGACCAGGACGTTCTCGCTGCGGCGGCCCGCGGCGTAGTCGAGGACGTTCTGGAGGGTGGTGTCGACGATCTGGCCGACCGCTTCCAGGGTGTAGTACGCCTGGTGCGAGGTGACCAGCACGTTCGGGAAGGTGACGAGCCGGGCCAGGGTGTCGTCCTCGACGACTTCCAGGGACTTGTCGAGGAAGAACAGCCCGGCCTCCGCCTCGTACACGTCGAGGCCCACGCCGGTGAAGCGGCCCGCGCGCAGTTCGCCGACGAGGGCCTCGGTGTCGACGAGGCCGCCGCGGCTGGAGTTCACCAGGATCGCGTCGTCCTTCATGCTCCTCAGCGCGGCGGCGTCGAGCAGGTGCCGGGTGGCCGGCGTCAGCGGTACGTGCAGGCTGACCACGTCGGACTCGGCCAGCAGCCGGTCCTTGTCCACGTACTTCATGCCGAGCCCGACGCAGACGGGGTTCTCGTGGAGGTCCCAGCCGAGCAGGTTCATGCCGAAGCCGTGGGCGATCCGGGTGAACGCCTCGCCGATCCTGCCGGTGCCGAGCACGCCGACGGTGCGGCCGCGCAGGTCGCGGCCCATCAGCCCGTCGAGCCGGAAGTCGAAGTCGCGGGTGCGGCCGGCGGCGCGGACGATCCGGCGGTTGACCGCCATCGCCAGCGTCCAGGCGAACTCGGCGACGGAGTACGGCGAGTAGTGCGAGACCCGGGCGACGGTCAGGCCCAGCCGCTGGGCGACGCCGAGGTCGATGTTGTTGAAGCCGGTGGAGCGCTGGGCGATGAGCTTGGTGCCGCCGCCGGCCAGGATGCGCAGGACGCGGGCGTTCAGGTCGGCGTTGACGCTGGTGGAGATCGCCTCGTGGCCGGCGGCGATGGGGGCGGTGTCCTCGGTGAGGAAGAGGTCGAGGCAGCGGACCTCGTGGTGCCCCGCGAACGCCTTCTCGAGGAGCGGCTTCTCGTCGGCCTGCACTCCGAACGCCAGGATCTCCACGGAGCACCTCCGGGGTTTTGCCGGGTTTGTCTGGTCACCCGCGAATATACGGCCCCTGCGCAGGCGGCGCTC
The DNA here is from genome assembly GCF_043199435.1 of Streptomyces sp. NPDC048604. Classification (NCBI taxonomy): domain Bacteria; kingdom Bacillati; phylum Actinomycetota; class Actinomycetes; order Kitasatosporales; family Streptomycetaceae; genus Streptomyces; species Streptomyces sp. NPDC048604. The sequence continues at coordinate 121,098 of NZ_JBICVX010000017.1, read as the reverse complement.
GGACGTCAGCGGACGTCGGCGGACGTCAGCCGAAGAAGACGCCGGCCTCCGCGTAGAGCTCCGGGTCGACCGTCTTGAGCCTGGCCGTGGCCTCGGCGATGGGGACGCGCACGATGTCGGTACCGCGCAGGGCGACCATCTTCCCGAAGTCGCCGTCCCGGACCGCGTCGATGGCGTGCAGCCCGAAGCGGGTGGCGAGCCAGCGGTCGAAGGCGCTGGGCGTGCCGCCGCGCTGGACGTGGCCGAGCACGGTCGTCCGGGCCTCCTTGCCGGTGCGCCGCTCGATCTCCCGGGCCAGCCACTCGCCGACCCCGGAGAGCCGGACGTGCCCGAAGGAGTCGAGCGAGCCGTCCTTGAGGACCACGTCGCCGTCCTTCGGCATGGCGCCCTCCGCGACCACGACGATCGGCGCGTACGTGGCCCGGAACCGGGACTCCACCCAGGCGCAGACCTGCTCGACGTCGAAGCGCTGCTCGGGGACGAGGATGACGTTGGCCCCGCCGGCCAGGCCGGAGTGCAGGGCGATCCAGCCGGCGTGCCGGCCCATGACCTCGACGACGAGGACCCGCATATGGGACTCGGCGGTGGTGTGCAGCCGGTCGATGGCCTCGGTGGCGATGCCGACGGCGGTGTCGAAGCCGAAGGTGTAGTCGGTGGCGGAGAGGTCGTTGTCGATGGTCTTCGGCACGCCGACGCAGGGCACCCCGTACTCGTCGGAGAGCGTGGCCGCGACGCCGAGGGTGTCCTCGCCGCCGATCGCGATCAGGGCGTCGACCTCGGCCTTGGCGAGGTTCTCCTTGATCCGGCGGACGCCGTGCTCGGCGCGGAGCGGGTTGGTCCGCGAGGAGCCGAGGATGGTGCCGCCGCGGGGCAGGATGCCGCGGACGGCGGGGATGTCGAGCGGTACGACGTGGCCCTCGAGCGGGCCGCGCCAGCCGTCCTTGAAGCCGGTGAAGTCGTAGCCGTACTCCTGGACGCCCTTGCGGACGATGGCGCGGATGACCGCGTTGAGGCCGGGGCAGTCGCCGCCGCCGGTCAGTACTCCGACCCGCATGGAAGTTCCCTTCGCCGTCGTGGGGGACGTGTGCGGGTCAGGCTAGTGTGACCCGCATCACCCCGGACACGGGGCGAAAGGTGAATTCCGGGCGAGCGGACGGGAGTTGACCGCTTCAACTTCACTCTTTCGAGTGAAACACCGTCAGGCGTCGTCCAGGCCGCGCTCGATGGCGTACCGGACCAGCTCGACCCGGTTGTGCAGTTGGAGCTTGCCGAGGGTGTTCTGGACGTGGTTCTGCACGGTCCGGTGCGAGATCACCAGACGCTCGGCGATCTGCTTGTAGCTCAGGCCCTTGGCGACCAGCCGGAGCACCTCCGTCTCCCGCTCGGTGAGCTGCGGGGCCTTCGGCTCGTCCCGGCCGCCCTCGGCCGGGGCCGGCTCGGAGGCGAGCCGGCGGTACTCGCCGAGGACCAGGCCGGCCAGGCCCGGGGTGAAGACCGGGTCGCCGACGGCGGTGCGGCGCACCGCGTCGAGCAGCTCCTCGGTGGAGGCCGACTTGAGCAGGTACCCGGTGGCGCCGGACTTCACCGCCTCCAGGACGTCGGCGTGCTCGCCGCTCGCGGAGAGCACCAGGACCCGCAGCTTCGGGTCGGCGCCGACGAGCTCCTTGCACACCTGGACGCCCGGCTTGGCGGGCAGGTTGAGGTCGAGGACGAGGACGTCGGGGGCGGCCGCGTGGGCCCGGCGGACCGCCTGCTCGCCGTCGCCGGCGGTGGCGACGACGTCGAAGCCGTTCTCCGCGAGGTCGCGGGCGACCGCGTCCCGCCACATCGGGTGGTCGTCGACCACCATGACCCTGATCTGCTGTTGCTGCTCGCTCGCCGTGCTCATCGTCCTCGTCCTGCCTTCCCCCGCGCGTTCCCGGGAACCCGTGGAACCTTCAGTTCGACTTCCGTGCCCTGGCCCGGGACCGAGACCAGCTCGGCGGCGCCGCCGAGGTCCCGCAGCCGCCCCCGGATGGACAGGGCCACACCCATCCGGCCCTCGCCCTCGGCCTGGGCGAGCCGCCCCTCGGGGATGCCCGGACCGTCGTCCCGGACGGTGACGATCACCTCGTCCGGCCAGTCCTCGACGAGGATCCACGCGCGGGCGTCCGGTCCGGCGTGCCGCTCGACATTGTCCAGGGCGGCGCCGACGGCGGCGGCCAGCTCCCGGGCCGCGGGCGGCGGAAGCAGCACCGGGGCACCCGGGTCGGCCAGGCTGACCTTCGCCCCGGCGCGCGGGGCGAGCAGGGCGCGCAGGTCGACCGGCTCGGCGTCGCCCTCCTCGTCCGGCACCTCGACGACCCGGACGACGGCGCCCTCGGACTCGTCCTCGGAAGCCCGCGAGGGCCGGTCGAGCCCGCCCGCGACCAGGGTGCGCAGGGCGATCTCCTGCTCGCCGGCCATCCGGCCGAGCTCGGCCGCCTCGCCGCCGAGGGCGGTGCCGCGCCGCTGCACCATGGCGAGGACCTGGAGCACGCTGTCGTGGATGTCCCGGGCCAGGCGCTCCCGTTCGCGGGTGGCGGCCTCGATCTCCAGGGCGCGGGCGAGGGTGCGCTCGGAGGCGCGGGCGACCTCGACGACGTACCCGATGGCCACCGACGCCACCCACACCAGGAGCACGTTGTGCAGGGTGTCCAGGCTGGGCGTGCCGCGCTCGACGAGGTTGGCGGCGGCGACCAGCGAGGAGGCGAAGGCCGCCCAGCGCCAGCCGCCCTTGATCGCGTACGCGAGGACCGCGCCGGCGGTCCAGATGGACGGCAGCGTGGGGCCGTCGATCGTCTGCGCCTGCTCGTCGGCGAGCGGGGTGAGCAGGATGCCGGTCAGCGCGATGGTGAGGTCGACGGCCAGGAAGCGCTTGGTGCAGTGGGCCGCGCCGGACACCTTGGGCAGGGTGGCCAGCGTCCACACGCACATCACCGCGAGGAAGCCGACCGCCACCCAGGGGTGCTCGATGCGGTCCCGGCCGAACACGAACAGCAGGACCGCGTAGATCATCGTCAGGACGCGGTAGCCGGTGAGCGCACGCCACAGCGGCTGCTCGACCGACATGCGCACGACACGCTCGCGCTTGGCCATCTCCCCCACCCCCGACTCCCCCGAGGGGAGCTGTGCGCAACTACGCGCCGGACTCCTGCCGGGCCGCGATCTCTTCCTTCACGGCCTCCTTGGCCGCCTTCTCCGCCTCCGCGAGCTGCCGCTTGGCGGCGGTCGCGTAGATGTCGACGTACTCCTGCCCGGAGAGCTTCATGATCTCGTACATGACCTCGTCGGTCACCGAACGCAGGATGAAGCGGTCGCCCTCCATGCCCTGGTAGCGGCTGAAGTCCAGCGGCTTGCCGATCCGGATGCCCGGGCGCATCAGCTTGGGCACGACCTTGCCGGGCGGCTGGATCTTCTCGGTGTCGATCATCGCGACCGGGATCACCGGGGCGCCGGTGGCCAGCGCCACGCGGGCCAGGCCGCCGGGCTTGCCGCGGTAGAGCCGGCCGTCCGGGGAGCGGGTGCCCTCCGGGTAGATGCCGAACAGCTCGCCGCGCTCGATGACCTCGATACCGCTCTTGATCGCGGCCTCGCCGGCGCCGCGGCCGCCGGAGCGGTCCACCGGGAGCTGGCCGACGCCCTTGAAGAAGGCGGCGGTGAGCCTGCCCTTCACGCCCGGGCTGGTGAAGTACTCGGCCTTGGCGATGAAGGTGACCTTGCGGTCCAGGACCGCCGGCAGGAAGAACGAGTCGGAGAACGACAGGTGGTTGCTCGCCAGGATCGCCGGGCCCTCGGCGGGGATGTTCTCGAGGCCCTCCACCCAGGGCCTGAAGGCGAGCTTCAGCGACCCTCCGATGGAGAACTTCATTGCGCCGTAGATCAAGACGAGTGCCTCCTGTGTATCTGTCGATCAGACCTTAACCCGCGCGGCGCGGCGCTCCCCCGCACGGGGCCGCATCGGCCCTGGTCGGTGTCGGTCCCGTCGCGTACGGTGAAGACACCGCATCGCACTTCCCGCACTTCCCCCGCACAGCCCCCAGCCCACCAGACCTCATGAACAGGAGACCGACGTGCCGGTCCTTCCTGGAGCCGAGCCGTACCGCCACGAAGGCGGCGAGGTCGGCGTCCTCCTCTGTCACGGTTTCACCGGTTCCCCGCAGTCGCTCCGCCCCTGGGCCGAGTACCTGGCCGAGCGCGGCCTCACGGTGTCGCTGCCGCTGCTGCCCGGCCACGGCACCCGCTGGGAGGACATGGCCGTCACCGGCTGGGAGGACTGGTACGCGGAGGTGGAGCGGGCCCTGGAGGAGCTGCTCGCCCGCTGTACGACGGTCTTCGTCTTCGGTCTCTCCATGGGCGGCGCGCTGACGCTGCGGCTCGCGGCCAGGCACGGCGACCGGATCGCCGGCGTCGTGGTCGTGAACCCGGCGAACAAGGTGCACGGCCTGTCCGCGTACGCGCTGCCGGTCGCCCGGCACCTGGTGCGTACGACGAAGGGGCTGACCAGCGACATCGCCAAGCCGGGCGTCGAGGAGGTCGGCTACGACCGGGTGCCGCTGCACGCGGCGCACTCGGTGCGGAAGTTCTTCCGGCTGGTCGACAAGGAGCTGCCGCAGGTCACGCAGCCGATGGTGCTGCTGCACAGCCCGCAGGACCATGTGGTCCCGCCGGTGGACTCGGCCCGGATCCTCGGCCGGGTCTCCTCCACGGACCTGCGCGAGATCGTGCTGGAACAGAGCTACCACGTGGCGACGTTGGACTACGACGCGGAGCGCATCTTCGAGGAGAGCTGGGCCTTCATCGGCCGGCTCGCTCCGGGCGTCGAGGCGACGAAGGGAATCACGGACGGTGGCTGAGCAGCAGGACGGCGGCGAGCGGGAGCCGCAGCCGATCGACGAGGAGGCCGCGTGGGCGGCGATCGTCGCCGGCTACGGCGAGGAGCCGGCCGACCCGCCGGGCGCGAAGCCGTTCCGCCCGGTGGAGGATCTGGCACTGCCCGCGTACGAGGAACCGGCCGTGGCGGACGCGGACGGTGACGGGTCCGCCGCGGACGGCGCCGCGTCCCGGGACGGGGACGTCGCAGCGTCCGGGGACGGAGACGGCGACGGCGCCGCGTCCGGGGACGGGTCCGCGGACGACGACGGGTCCGGGGACGAGGCGGACGACGAGGACGACGACAGAGGCGACGTCAGGAACGACGACGGGGACGAGGACCGCGAGGCAGCCGGCCCGGCGAAGCCCCCGCTGGGCAGCTCGATCGTGTTCGCCCCCGGGGTGAGCCCCGGCGCGGGCCCGCGCGACTACGCGCTCGCCGACCCGGACGACGAGCCCGAGCCCGCCACGCGGAAGAAGGGCGGGGACGACGACGAGGGCCACTTCGTCCCGCCGGAGCCGCCGCCGCTGCCGGAGGCCGACGCGACGACGAAGTTCGCCTGGCTGGGCGCGATCGGCGGCCCGGTCCTGATGCTGCTCGCGGTGCTCTTCCAGTGGGAGATGACCTGGTGGCTGACCACGGTCTGCGTGGTCGGCTTCCTCGGCGGCTTCGCCACGCTGGTGGCCCGCATGAAGCACGACGACGATGACGACGACCACGACGACCCCGGCCGGGGCGCGGTGGTGTAGCCCGCCTCAGACAGCGGGAACCCTCAGGGCGGCCAGGACCGGAAGATGGTCCGTGGCCGCCCTGAGGTCTTTCTGGGTGACGCCCGGGAGGTCCGTGGGGACGCCACAGCCGAGGACCTCGATGCCGGGGGTGGCGAAGACGGCGTCGATGCGGCGGCGCGGGTCGGTGGGCGTGAAGGTGTGCTCGCCGCCCCAGGGGCGTACCGCCCGGCAATCCTGGAGTTCGGTGGCCAGGCGGCGGAACGAGCGGCCCTCGGGGCGTTCGTTGATGTCGCCGGCGACGATGCCGTGCGGGACTTCCATGGCCTTGAGCCGGTCCAGGAGCAGCCCCGTCTGCTCGTACCGCTCGTCCGCCTGCAGGCTGAGGTGACAGCTGATCAGGCCGAGCCGGGCGCCGCCGATCCGGACGACGGCGGTGGCCAGGCCCCTGCGGTGCAGGCCGGGGGTGCGGGGCAGCAGCACCTCCTCGGTGCGCTCCACGTCGGCCCGCAGCGAGCAGAGCAGCAGCGGCCCGGCGGCGGAGGCGCCGCCGGTGAGCACCAGGAGTTCGCTCTTGGCGGCGAGCCGCGCGGCGTGTTTGCGCCAGCGGTAGAAGAGCGGGGCCTCCTGGACGAAGACGAGGTCCGGCGCGCAGGCGCGGACGACCCGGGCGAGCGCGTCCTCGTCGTCGCGCAGCGAGCGGACGTTGTAGCTCAGGACCCGGACGACGGCCGAACCGTCCGTCTCGGTGCGGGAATCGGGCAGCGCGGTGTTCCCCATGCCCGGCAACATACGTCACCCGCCCGCCGTGCCCCAGAGGGCACGACGGGCGGGTGACGGCGCGTCATTCTCTCCGGCGGCCGGGCGTCAGCCCTGCCGCGCGAGGTCGGCCGCGCCGACGAGACCGGCCTTGTTGCCGAGCTTCGCAGCGAGGACCTGGGCGTGCGGACGCCACTGCGCGCCGATCAGCCAGCGCCGGAAGGACTTCCGGATCGGGTCCAGGACCAGCTCGCCCTCGTCGGAGACGCCGCCGCCGACGATGAACGCGGAGGGGTCGAACAGCGAGGCCAGGTCGGCGAGTCCGGCGCCGGCCCAGCGGGCCAGCTCGCGGAAGGAGTCCACCGCCACCGGGTCGCCCTGCCGGGCCGCCGCGCTGATGTGCTTGCCCTCGATGCCCTCGGGCGTGCCGTCGCCGAGCCCGAGCAGGACCCGCGCCTGCTCCGGCGTGGCGGCGGCGCGCTGCTTCGCGTACCGGACCAGGGCGCGGCCGGAGGCGTACTGCTCCCAGCAGCCCTGGCTGCCGCAGCCGCAGAGCAGGCCGTCGGGGACGACCCGGATGTGGCCGAACTCGGCGGCCACGCCGAAGCGTCCGCGGCGCAGCTTGTTGCCGATGATGATGCCGCCGCCGAGGCCGGTGCCGAGAGTGATGCAGATGACGTCCTCGTGGCCCTGGCCTGCACCGAAGCGGTACTCGCCCCAGGCGGCCGCGTTGGCGTCGTTCTCCACGACGACGGGCAGGCCGATGCGCTGCTCGACCTTGTCCTTGAGCGGCTCGTGCCGCCAGTCGATGTTCGGCGCGAACAGGACGGTGGCGCGCTTGTCGTCCACGTAGCCGGCGGCCCCGATGCCGACGGCCTCGATCTGGTGCCCCTTGCCGGCCTCGGAGACCGCGGCGCAGATCGCGTCGACGATGCCGTCGGGGGTCGGCGGGGTGGGCACCGTGTGGGTGTCGAGAATCGTGCCCTCTTCGTCGACCACACCGGCCGCGATCTTCGTACCGCCGATGTCGACGCCGATGGTGAGTCCCATGTGTCCCTCAGTTTTCGGTCGTGCCCCGCTGAGGCAACCGTACCCGAGGGGACCGGCCGTACCGGTCAGTCCAGGTCGATGCTCTCGCCCGGGCCGGGGCCCTCGTCACGGGGATCGTCTCGGGGGTCGACGCGGGGGTCGCCCTTCTCGGGGCGGCCGGGCTGCTCCCGGGTCCAGCGCTGTTCCTGGCCCTGGACGGCGGAGCGGTAGGCGGCGAGCAGTTCGTTGCCGGCGGCGGCGAGGTGGTCGAAGACCTGCGGGTTGCGCTCGATGACCGGCTCGACGGCGGCCTTCGCCTGGTTGACGAACTGCTGCACGGCGCCCTGGGCGGCCATGCCCGCGAGGGGCGACTTCAGTCCGGAGACCTTGTCGGCGACGGCCTCGAAGAGCTTGCGGAACTCCTCGGCGGCGGAGCCGGGCTCGCCGGAGGACGCCCGGCGGCGGGCCTTCTCGGCCTCCAGGTCCTCGGCGCAGGCCTTGGCCCAGGCGTCCGAGTCGGCGGAAGGACGCTCACCGGCATCGCTCATGACGTACTCCTCGGACGGGCCTCGACGGCGTTCGGCTTTCCACTCTCGACGTTACCCGAACGGGCGCACCGTGTTCACGGGGTCCGCACCGAGGGGACGGAGCCCTTCGGCCACAGGTCGGGGTCGGGGGTGAAGCGGATGCGCAGTTCGCCGTCGACGAGCGCGGCGCCGGAGACGGTGCAGCGGCGCAGGACCGGGGCGAGCGGCAGGACGCGGCGGAACGGGCCGACGCCGAGGAGCAGTTCGTCGCCGCGGCGGACCAGCGCGATGTCCGGCTTGGCCGCGCCGGGGACCGGCAGCCGCCAGGTGAGGACGCCGCCGGGTTCGGCGGGCTCGTCGACGGCGGAGCGGGGCGCGGGGACGAGCCGCGGGTCGGGGGCGGCGGGCTCGTCGTGCAGCCCGAGAGCGGCGAGGTCGCCGGGGCCGCGGGGGTCGCGCCCGAGGTGGGGCAGTGCGTGCACGGAGCCGTACGCGGCGCGGAGCTCGTCCAGGTGTCCGTGCTGGCGCTCGGCCCAGGCGGCGAGCCAGGGGTCGGGGCTCTCGGCGGGCAGGACGCGGTTGGCGACGACCCGTTCGACGCGCAGTCCGTGCAGGGCGAAGCCGAGGCGGGCGGTGCGCAGGGCGTCGGCGGCGGCCGGGCCGGGTTCGGCGACGAGGCGTACGGCGGTGTCGGGGGCGTCGACGACGGCCTGGACGGCGGCGAGCTCGGCCTCCCAGCGGGCGGCGGTCTCGTACAGCCACTGGGCGGGCATCGGGACGCCGGCGAGCTGGGCGAGCATGGGGCGCAGGGCGCGGGCGGCCTGCCGCTCGGGCGGCAGGGCGCGGCGCAGGTAGCGGCGGAGCTGCTCGGGCAGGGCGAGCAGGGCGATCGCCGCGGGCAGCGGCGGCAGGTCGGCGACGACGAGTTCGTGGTCGCCGGCGGCGGCGTCGTGCAGGGCGCGGAGCAGGGCGAACTCGGTGCTGCCGGGGAGTTCGGTCAGCTCGGCGTCCTCGAAGGGGACGGCGCCGAGGAGGTCGAGGGCGGCGGCGGACCGCTTCTGGAGCGCGAGGAACTCGCGGCGGAAGTCGTGGCCGGGGTCGGGGCGCAGGAGGTCGAGCCCCGCCGTCCCCTCGCCGAGGACGGCGTCGGCCTCGGCCGAGACCAGTAGGACCCGGCGTCCGGCGCGTGCCGCGGCGAGCGCGGTGGCGGCCGCGACGGTGGTACGGCCGGCGCCGCCGGGGCCGGTGACAAGGATGATCCGCATGCGGCGACGGTACCGGGGGCCGCCCGCAGGGCGGGCCCAGGGCCTGTCTGACGATTCGCGTCGGATCAGGCCGGGTCGTCAGGTGCGGGCGAGCGTGCGTGCCGGGACGCCCTCGTAGCGGAGCTACTTGGGCGTTTCGGCCGTGCGGCGAGCGTGCGTGCCGGGCGGGCCGGCCCCGACGGGAATCGTCAGACAGGCCCTGGGGCCCCCGACTCGACCCGCTTCTTCAGGCCCGCGAGGGCGCGGTCGATGATGACCTTCTCGGCCTTGCGCTTGATCATGCCGAGCATGGGGATCTTGACGTCCACGGTGAGCTGGTACGTCACCTCGGTGCGGTCGCCGGAGCCCGCGGCGCGCAGCCGGTAGGAGCCGTCGAGGGCGCGCAGCATCTGGGACTTGACCAGCGTCCAGCTGACCTCGTCGTCGCCGGTCCAGGTGTACGCCAGGGTGTGGTCGTCCTTGATCGCGCCCGCGTCGAGCAGCAGCCGGACCTTCTCGGCGCGGCCCGCGGCGTCCTTCTCCAGGACCTCGGCCTCCTTCACCTCGCCGGTCCACTCCGGGTAGCGGGCGAAGTCGGCGATCACGCGCATGACGTCGGCCGGGGCCGCCTCGATGGTGATGCTCGAGCTGGTGTGTTCCGCCATCGCGGGGCTCCTCGAGTGATCGAAGGATGAGGACGAAGGGCAGGCACGCAGGTGCCGACCGAAGGCTATCGCGTGCCTCTTCGTCCCTACTCCACCGCCCACGTTCGTCCCCACTCCACCGCCCACGGCGTCACCGCTCCGGGGCCCGGGCCGTCACCACTCCAGGGCGTACGGCGTCCCGGTCGCGGCGAAGTGCCCCACGTTCACGCATTCCGTCGCGCCGATCCGCATCCGCCGGGCGAGCGGCTGGTGCACGTGGCCGAAGAGTGCGTACTTGGGGCGGGTGCGCCGGATCGCGTCGAGCAGGGCGCGGCTGCCGCGCTCGAAGCGGCGGGCGACGGTGTCGTAGGTGAGGTCCGGGACGTCCGGCGGGATGTGCGAGCAGAGCACGTCGACCTCGCCGAGGGCCTCGACCTTGGCCGCGTACTCCTCGTCGGGGATCTCGTACGGGGTGCGCATCGGGGTGCGCAGTCCGCCGCCGACGAAGCCGAAGACCCGGCCGCCTATCTCCACCCGCTGGCCGTCGAGCACGGTGGTGCCGGGGCCGGCGTACTCGGGCCAGAGGGCCGGGATGTCGACGTTGCCGTAGGTGGCGTACGTCGGGGTGGGGAAGGCGGCGAACAGCTCGGCGTACTGGCGGCGCACAGCGGCCTCGATCGCGGTGTCGCGGTCGACGTCGAGCTCGGCCCAGAGGCGTCGGCCCAGGTCACGGGCCTCGTCGAAGCGCCGCGCGGTGCGCAGCTCCACGATCAGGTCGGCGTTCGCCACGCCGAAGAGATCGGGGAAGATCCCCCGTGAATGGTCGGCGTAGTCGAGGAAGAGGACCAGGTCCCCGAGGCAGACCAGCGCGTCGGCGCCGTCCCCCGCCTTGGCGAGACCGCCGGTGTTGCCGTGTACGTCACTGACCACATGGACTCGCATGGCCCCCACCCTAGGGCGTCGGACCTGCGGTTACTTGGGAGTCTCGAGAGCTGTGGATTACTGTGCGCGAAGCACCGCCACAGGTGTGTGATGCACGGAACATCTGGCCGGGACCCCCTATCGGGAACCATGTACTGATGGGTAACGTCCGGGCAGTCCAGTCGTGCTCTTCCCCCCACGAGAGCACAACCCGGTCGTGGACCGCACCGGTGCATCACACAGAGCCGTGGCGCCGGCGCCCGATGAGGAGCAGCAGTCTTGCGCGAGTTCAGCCTTCCGGCCCTTTACGAGGTCCCCGCGGACGGCAATCTGACCGATCTCATCCGCCGTAACGCCGCACAGCACCCAGACGTCGCCGTGATGGCGCGCAAGGTGGCGGGCGCGTGGACGGACGTCACCGCACGGCAGTTCCTCGCCGAGGTGCGCGGGGTGGCCAAGGGTCTGATCGCGGCCGGCGTGGGCGTGGGCGACCGGGTCGCCCTGCTGTCCCGCACCCGCTACGAGTGGGTGCTCCTGGACTTCGCGATCTGGAGTGCGGGCGCGGTGACCGTGCCGGTGTACGAGACCAGCTCGCCGGAGCAGATCCAGTGGATCCTCGGCGACTCGGGCGCGACGCTGGCTCTGGTGGAGTCGGCGGCGCACCAGGAGTCGGTGGCGTCGGTGCAGGGGAGCCTGCCGGCGCTGAAGGGTGTCCTGCAGATCGAGGGCGACGCGGTCGCGCAGCTGACGGACTCCGGCGCGGAGGTCTCCGACGAGCTTCTGGACGAGCGCATGTCGGCGGCGAACGCCGACGACATCGCGACGATCGTCTACACCTCGGGCACCACGGGCCGGCCGAAGGGCTGTGCGCTGACGCACCGTGCGTTCTTCGCGGAGTGCGGCAACCTGGTCGAGCGGCTGAAGCCGATGTTCCGTACCGGCGACAGCTCGGTGCTGCTGTTCCTGCCGGCCGCTCACGTCTTCGGCCGGATGACGGAGGTGGCGGCGGTGATGGCGCCGATCCGCCTCGGCTGCGTCCCGGACATCAAGAACCTCACCGACGAACTGGCCTCGTTCCGGCCGACGTTGATCCTCGGCGTGCCGCGGGTCTTCGAGAAGGTCTACAACTCGGCGCGGGCGAAGGCCCAGGCCGACGGCAAGGGCAAGATCTTCGACAAGGCCGCGCACACCGCCATCGCGTACAGCCGGGCGCTGGGCACTCCGCAGGGCCCGTCGTTCGGCCTTCGGATGAAGCACAAGGTCTTCGACAAGCTGGTGTTCAGCAAGCTGCGGGCGGTGCTCGGCGGGCGCGGCGAGGCCGCGATCTCCGGCGGCGCCCCGCTGGGCGAGCGCCTCGGCCACTTCTTCCGCGGCATCGGCTTCACGGTCCTTGAGGGCTACGGCCTGACGGAGTCCTGCGCGGCGACGGCGTTCAACCCGTGGGACCGGCAGAAGATCGGCACGGTCGGTCAGCCGCTGCCGGGCTCGGTGGTGCGGATCGCCGACGACGGCGAGGTGCTGCTGCACGGCGAGCACATCTTCAAGGAGTACTGGAACAACCCGGCGGCGACGGCGGAGGCGCTGGCCGACGGCTGGTTCCACACGGGTGACATCGGCACCCTGGACGAGGACGGCTACCTCGCGATCACCGGCCGGAAGAAGGAGATCCTGGTGACGGCGGGCGGCAAGAACGTCGCCCCGGCGGTCATCGAGGACCGGATCCGGGCGCACGCGCTGGTCGCGGAGTGCATGGTGGTCGGCGACGGCCGCCCGTTCGTGGGCGCGCTGGTCACCCTGGACGAGGAGTTCCTCGGCCGCTGGGCGGCGGACCACGGCAAGCCGGCGGGCGCGACGGCGGCGGCGCTGCGGGAGGACCCGGAGCTGCTCGCGGAGATCCAGCGCGCGGTGGACGACGGCAACGCGGCGGTCTCGAAGGCGGAGTCGGTCCGCAAGTTCCGCATCCTGACGACCCAGTTCACGGAGGAGGCGGGCCACATCACCCCGTCCCTGAAGCTGAAGCGCAATGTGGTCGCGAAGGACTTCGCGGACGAGATCGAGGCGATCTACGGCGCGTAGGCGCGAGCGCACGACGACGTGACGATGCCCGTGGCGGCCCTTCCGGGGCGGCCACGGGCATCGGCCGTTTCCCGGGATCTGCGCACCCGGCCCGGGCGCCCCGACCCGGGCTACAGAAGGTCGCGCAGGGACTCCGCGAGGAGGTCCCAGCGCCACTTCTCCTCGACCCAGGCGCGGCCGCGTTCGCCCATGCGCCGTCGCAGGGCGGGGTCCTTGAGGAGGGTGACGATGCGGTCGGCGGAGTCCTCGGGGACGCCGCCCCGGACCACCCAGCCCGTCTCGCCGTCCAGGACCGCGTCGGGCGCGCCGCCGGAGTCGCCGGCGACGACCGGCAGGCCGGTCGCGGAGGCCTCCAGGTAGACGATGCCGAGGCCCTCGACGTCCAGGCCGCCGCGGCGCGTCCGGCAGGGCATCGCGAAGACGTCGCCGGCCCCGTAGTGCGCCGGCAGCTCCTCCCACGGCACCGCGCCGGTGAAACGTACGGAATCGGCCACGCCGGTCTCGAGGGCGAGCCGGTGCAGATCGGCCTCGTACGGGCCGCCGCCGACGATCAGCAGGACCGCCTCCGGCACCTGGGCCAGGATCGCCGGCATCGCCCGGATCAGCGTGTCCTGGCCCTTGCGCGGCACAAGGCGCGAGACGCACACGACGACCGGCCGGTCGGTGAGCCCGAGCCGCTGCCGCACCGCGTCCCCGCCCGAGTCCGGGTGGAAGGTCTTCTCGTCCACGCCGGGCGGCAACTGGACCATCCGGTCCGCCGCGGCCGGGGTCAGCGCCGAGGCGATCCGGGAGCGGGTGTACTCGCCCAGGTACGTGAGCGTGTCCGTGCCCTCGCCGATCCGCCGCAGCAGCTGCCGGGCCGCCGGGAGCTGCGCCCAGCCCGCCTCGTGGCCGTGCGTCGTCGCCACGATCCGCCGTGCTCCGGCCCGGCGCAGCGCCGGGGCCATCAGGCCGAGCGGCGCGGCCGCGCCGAACCACACCGACTCGCAGCCGTGCTCCCGCAGCAGCCCGGCCGCCCGCGCGGTGACCCGGGGTGTGGGCAGCAGCATGGTGGTGCGGTCCCGCACCACCATGAAAGGCTGTTCCGCGTCGAACGCCGCGGTCGCCGCCACGCCCTCGCGGCTGCGCTTCCACGTGGAGGCGTAGACGACGATCCGTTCGGGGTCCAGACGCAGCGCCATGTTGTGGAGGAACGCCTGGATTCCGCCGGGTCGTGGCGGGAAGTCGTTGGTTACGATCAAGGTCTTGTGCATCGTCGCCGACAGTACCGAACGGCCTCGCGCCATGGCTCACGCACAACCCCGCCCTGCATCACAAACCCCGCGACCGCGGACATACACGACAAGGACGAGGCTGGCATGACGGGCGCGACCATGCGATCGACGCTGACCGCACTTCGGGTTCCCCTCGGGGTGTGGGCCCTGACGAGGGTGCTGCTCCTGCTCTGTGTCTTCCGGGTGATCATCGTCCCGGGTCCGGACGTCACCACCGACATCGAGGTGATCTACCAGGGCTGGAGCCAGGTCCTGGAGGCGGGCACGTACCCGCTGGACGACGTGACCTGGCAGTACCCGCCGGGCGCCGCCCTCGCGGTCCTCTCCCCCGGTCTGCTGCCGTTCCTGGACTACTCCTCCGCCTTCTTCCTGCTCGCCTGGGCCGCCGACGCCGTGGTGTTCGGGCTGCTGATGTACGCGGGCCGCCGGCGCGGCCGCTCGCTGCGCGGGGCATGGCTGTGGATCGCGGCGGTGCCGCTGCTCGGCCCCACCGCGTACGCCCGGTACGACCTGATGGTCACCGCGGTCGCCGTGGCCGCGCTGCTGGCGGCGCTGCGCCGGCCGAGCGTGCTGGGCGCGCTGGCGGCGTTCGGCGCGATGCTGAAGGTCTGGCCGGCGCTGGTGCTGGCCGGCACCCCGCGCGGCCGGGCGACGCTGCGCTCCTGGTCGGCGGCGGCGGGCGTGGGCGTGGCGCTGCTGCTGGTGTTCAGCGCGTGGATGCCGGGCGCGTTCGCGTTCCTGACGTTCCAGCGGGACCGGGGCACGGAGGTCGAGTCGCTGGGCTCCCTGGTGTTCCACGTGGCCCGGCACTTCGGCTGGGAGGGCCAGGTGCTGCTGAACTACGGCTCGGTGGAGTTCCTGGGCCCGTGGGTGCCGCAGGTCAGCACGGCGGCGATGGCGCTGACCGCCGCGGCCTTCGGCTGGCTGCTGGTGTGGCGGATCCGGGCCCGCACGTTCTCCTCGTCGACGGTCGCGGACGCGGCGTTCACGGCGGTGCTGCTGTTCACCGTGACGAGCCGGGTGATCAGCCCGCAGTACATGATCTGGCTGGTGGGCCTCGCCGCGGTGTGTCTGGTGTACCGGTCCAGCGCGATGCGCCGGCCCGCGTATCTGGTGCTCGCGGCGACGGCGGTGACGCAGTTCGAGTTCCCGGTGTGGTTCTCGCACGTCGTCGACAGCGACCCGCTGGGCCTGCTGCTCCTGGTGGTCCGCAACGGCCTGCTGGTGTGGGCGTCGGTCGCCGCCTGCCGCGTGCTGTGGCGGCAGACGGTCACCGAGTCGCCCACGGCCGCCGCGGCGACCGTGCCGGCGCCGTCCCGTTCCGGTCAGCCCGCCCGCGACAGGACGCTGCTCGGCTCCTGATCCGCGGCCCGTACCGCGCGGCGGTGCAGGGCGGTCAGTG
Organism: Streptomyces sp. NPDC048604; assembly: GCF_043199435.1. Classification (NCBI taxonomy): domain Bacteria; kingdom Bacillati; phylum Actinomycetota; class Actinomycetes; order Kitasatosporales; family Streptomycetaceae; genus Streptomyces; species Streptomyces sp. NPDC048604. The sequence continues at coordinate 105,603 of NZ_JBICVX010000017.1, read as the reverse complement.
CGGCGCACTGGCCGCCCATGGCCAGGGCCATGCCGAGGCAGATCCCGGGCAGGCCGAGCCCGGCGGGCCCGGAGAGCACGTACGCGAGCGGCAGCTGCACCAGGACGCCGACCACGGTCACCCGGGCGAGCACGGGAGTGCCGCCGCTGCCCTCGAAGACCCCGGCGAGCCCGATGAACGCGGCCATCAGCACCAGGTACGGCCCGAGGCAGCGCAGGTACAGCGCCCCGGCGGCGGCCACCTCGGGGGCCGCGCCGAAGGCCCGCATCACCGGGTCGGCGACGAGCAGCAGCAGCACGGCGGCGGCCGTGCCGAGCGCCCCACCGAGCAGCAGCGTCTCCCGGCCGACCGCCCGGCGGTGGTCCCGGCCCGCTTCCCCGCCGGCGCCGAGCAGGTGCGCGGTGTGGATCGCCGCGGCCTGGCAGACCGCGTAGAACGCCATGGTGGCGACGTACATCGCCTTCGTCGCGATGCCGTACGCGGCGACCTCGACGACCCCGAGCCGCGCGACGATCACCACCAGGGCGAGCGTTCCGGCCATCCGTACGGCGAAGTCCACCGACATCGGGAATCCGGTGGCCGTGGTCCGCCGCAGCGCGGCGCGCAGGCTCTCGGCGGGCGGCACGGCGAAGGCCGCGCGCACGAGCGCGTTGCGGCGCAGCACGTACAGCCCGACCGCGAGCGCGGCGGTGCGTCCGACGACGGTGGCGACGGCGGCCCCGGCGATGCCGTGCGCGCCGATGAGCAGCGGGTCGAGGACGAGGATCAGTCCGTTGGACAGGAACGCGAGCCGCATCGGCGTCCGGGTGTCCCCGGCGCCCTTGAGAACGCCGTCGACGACGTGCCCGGCGAAGAACACCGCCATCCCGGGCAGGGACACCGCGAAGTACCCGGCGGCGAGCCCCGCCGTCCCGGCGTCACCGAGCAGCAGCGCGGCGAGCGGCTCGCGGAGCAGGTAGCCGCCGACGGCGACCGGCGGGACGAGCAGCGCGCACAGCGCGGCCCCGCCCCGGACGGCGGCCCGTACGGCGGCGGGGTCGCCGGCGCCGCGCGCCCGGGCGACCAGCACGGTGGTCCCGGAGCCGGCCATCAGGACCACGCCGAGCAGCAGGTTCTCGACGTTGGTGGCGACGGCCACCGCGCCCACCGCGGCGGGGCCGAGCCGGGCCACCCAGACCATGTTGATGATCCCGGCGGCGACCGAGGCCAGCAGTTCGAAATAGACCGGGTACGCCAGCGCGACGAGCCGCCCACGGTGTTCCATGATTCCCCCTCCGTTCAAGTCCCTTGAATAGAGGTACCTCGACGAGAGGTATCATGAGCGCCGGGAACACGACAAGGCCGGCCGAGAGGAGAACGGGGTGCTGGAGCTGTCGATCCTGGGCTTCCTGCACGACGGCCCGCTGCACGGCTACGAGCTCAAGGAGCGCATCCACGGGCTGAGCGGCCATCTCCGGCCGGTCAGCGACGGCGCGCTCTACCCGGCGCTCACCCGCCTGGTGAAGGCCGGCCTGCTCGAGAGCCGTACGGAACCGGGCGCGGGCGGGGCCGCACGGCGGACCCTGTCGCTGACGGACGCGGGCCGGGCCGAGCTGCGGTCCCGGCTGAGCGAGCCGAAGGAGGCCGACATCACCGACGGCCAGCGCTTCAACACGGTGCTCGCCTTCCTCGGCCTGCTGGACTCCCCCGCCGCGCAGGCCGCGGTGCTGCGCCGCCGGCTGGACTTCCTCGAGACCCCGGCCAGCTTCTTCTACCGGGACGGCGCCCCGGTCCGCGCCGAGCAGGAGCCGGACCTCTTCCGCGCCGGGATGCTCCGCGTCGCCCGGGCCACCGGCACGGCGGAGAAGGCCTGGCTGAAGGAGACCCTGGCGCTCCTCGAAGCGTGAGGGTTCAGCCCAGGCGCTCGGTCACGTACGCCCGCCAGCGGGCGGTGAACTCCTCCGGCGTGGTGGACAGCACGTCGTGCAGCGCCTTCTCCACCGCCCCCTCGCGGCGCGGATGGGCGGCGACGGCCGCGTAGAAGTCGGCCAGCCGTTCCTCGCCCCAGGCGCCGGCGATCAGCTCGCAGGCCAGCCAGCCCGACTCGTACGCCCGGGCCAGGGCCTCCCCGTCGCCGGAGAAGGCGAAGGCGTCGTCGTCCGGGAGGCCGGGCGGGACCAGGCCCGCCCGGACCGCGCGGCCCAGCTCCGGGGCCGTCTGGGCGGCGGTGCGGCCGCCGCCGCGGTAGGCGGCCCAGTCGGCGAAGCCCTCCGAGAGCCACATCGGCGTCGACGCGGAGGTGTGCGCCCGGGTCGCCACGTGCGTGGTCTCGTGGGTGAGCACGATCTGCCGGCCGTACGCGCCGAGCACTCCGTACGCCTCGGGGTTGACGATCACCCGGTCCGCGGGCGCGTCCGGGCCGCCGCCGCTCTCGCCGGTGGTGACCGCCGCGATCCCCCGGTACCCGGCGGCGGGCGCGCCGAGCAGCCGGCCCATGGCGTCCAGCGAGCCGGGCGCGAGGATCACCACCTTGCCCGCCCAGGGCTTGGGCCAGGCCGCGGAGACGGCGGGCACGGCGCGGTCGGCCTGCGCGGCGAGTTCGCGCAGCCGGGCGTCGCTCTGGCCGACGCCGAGCACCAGGCTCCGCGCGCCGTGCACGACCTCGACGTCGCCCTGCTGCCACAGCTGCTGGGCGGCCCCGGCGGCGTTCCGCTCGGCGGTCAGCCGCCAGCGGCCGTCCCGCTCGGTCAGTTCGAGGACGAGGGAGGTGTTCACCGGGCCGCTGTCGTGGCCGCGTATCCGGTAGTCGAGTTCGGCCTCGGCGACCGCCCGGCCGGCGCCGGTGCGGTCGACGTCCGTCACGCGGTAGGTCCAGGAGGCGAAGGGCACGTCGGCGAGGTTCGCGTACTCGCGGCGCGCGGCCGCGGCGGCCGCCGTGGCGGAGGGGTCGAAGGCGGCGGCGTACGCGGCCGGGTCGTGGGCGAGGACCGCCTGTGCGCGGCGGTCCAGGAGCCGCTGGATCTCGCCCGGCGCGGGGTCCGCCGGGGCGGCGTCGGTCGCGCAGCCGCCGAGCGGTCCTGCGAGGCCGAGGAGGGCGAGCAGGCAGACGGCTGCGCGCCGCGCTCGTCCGCTCCCCTGACCTGCCACCCTTCCGATCGTACGGTCACACCCGGGTGACCGTGACGTGGGACATCATGTTCACCGGGTCGTAGCGGACCCGCGCGCCCGGGTACGGGGCGTGGATCACCTGCCCGTTGCCGGCATAGATGGCCACATGGCTGGCGTCCCCGCGGTACGTGACGAGGTCGCCGGGCCGGGCCTGCGCGAGCGGCACCTGCCGGCCGGCGTACCGCTGCGCCTGCGAGGTGCGCGGCAGGCTCACCCCGGCCTGCCGGTACGACCAGACCATCAGGCCCGAGCAGTCGAAGCCGGACGGCCCGGTGGCGCCCCACACGTACGGCCGGCCCACCGCGCCGCGCGCCGCCATCAGCGCGGCGGCCGCGCGGGAGGAGGACCCGCCCAGGTCCGCGAGCGGCGGGAGTTCGCCCTCCCGGCCGGACCGGGAGGCGCGGTCGAACTCCGCCCGCTCGCCGGCGGGCAGGGCCTCCAGGGCACGCCGCGCCGCGGCCAGCTTCCGCTCGACGGTCCGCTTGTGCCGGGCGACCTGCCGGCGGCTGAGCTCGAGTTCCGCGAGCGCCCGGCCGGTCTCGGCGCGCTCCTGGTTCAAGTGGCGCAGTTCGCGGTGGAGTCGGCTGAGCCCGTCGCTCTGCCGCGCGGTCATCCGGTCGAGCGTGGCGGCCCGGTCGAGATAGGTCTCGGGCCGGGAGGAAAGCAGCAGGTCGAGTACGGGGTCGATGCCGCCGGAGCGGTACTGCGCCCCGGCGAGGGCGCCGAGGGCGCCGCGCATCCGGTTGATCCGCTCCTGGCCGCGGGCCACGCTGTCGCGGGCGCGGGCGACCTGGGCGCGCAGCCGGTCGGTCCGTTCGTCGGCCTTGTTGTAGCTCTCGGTGGCGCGTTCGGCCTCCTCGAAGAGCCGGTCGACGGCGGCCCGGGTGGCCTCGGGGCCGCCGTGCGGGTCGGCGAGGGCGGGTGCGGCGCCGCCGAGGGCCGCTGCGGCCGTGGCCGCGGCGGCGGACAGAACGGTGGCCTTGGAGGGCCGGCGATGGGACGCCACGTACGGCGCTCCTTCCGGGTAGCTGTCGCGACGGCAGACAGTAACCCGTCGACCACGCAACGCCAACGAAGGCGCCGGGCACGCACAGTGACGCCCCGCCGGAGATCACAGGTCACCGGCGGGGCGTGGAGTCAGCGGAGGTCGGGGCGTTTCGCCCGAACGGACGTCAGATGCGGACGCCGAACTGGAAGGTGCCCATGTAGTCCATGGACTCGTAGCGGACGACCGCGCCCGGCTTCGGGGCGTGCAGGATCGTGTTGTTGCCCGCGTACAGGCCCACGTGGGACAGGCTGTTGAAGAAGACCAGGTCGCCCGGCTTGAGCTGGCTGCGGCCGATCTTCACGCCGTCGTTCTGCTGGGTGTAGGTGGTGCGGCTGAGGCCGACGCCGGCCTGCCGGTAGGCCCACTGCGTCAGACCGGAGCAGTCGTACGAGTTGGGGCCCTCGGCGCCGGAGACGTACGGCTTGCCGAGCTGGGTGGCGGCGGCGTTGAGGGCGGCCGCGCCGCGCTGGGAGGCGGGGACCTCGTTGCCGAGGTCGACGCGGTCGCCGGCGGCGCGGCTGGCGCGCTGCTCCTCGGCCTGCATCTTGGCGCGCTCGGCGGCGGTCAGGGTGTTGAGCAGCTTCTGGGCGTCGGCGAGCTTGCCCTGGAAGGTCTTCTTCTTCGCGCCGAGCGTCTTGCGGACGCTCTCCAGGTCGGCCAGCTTCGTGGTGGCCTCGGCGCGCTGCTGGGCGAGGGTGCGCTGCTTCTCCTGGATCGACTGGAGGACCTCGGCCTGCTTGGCCGTCAGCTGGTCGATGGCGGACGCCTTGTCGAGGTAGGTGTCCGGGTCGGAGGAGAGGAAGAGCTGGAGCGAGGGGTCGATGCCGCCCGAGCGGTACTGGGCGCTGGCGACCGAACCGATGCTGTCGCGCAGGGCGTTGAGCTCGCCCTGGCCGCGGGCCACCTTGTCCTGAAGGGCGCTGATCTCCTTCTGCAGCTTGCCGCGGCGCTCCTCGGCGAGGTTGTACTGCTCCGTGGCCTCTTCGGCCTCGTGGTGCAGCTTGTCGACCTTGGACTTGACCTCGTCGACCTTCGGCTTGGGCGCGGCCTGGGCGCCGGCGTTCGCGGAGAGGGCGACGGCCGCTGCGGCGGTCGCGGTGAGCACGGTCACGCGGGTGCGGCTCGGCTGCTTGGGACGACGGTGGGACGCCACGAAGGCGAGCTCCTTCTGCCTCAGGCCGCCTGGCCGCACGGGGAGGCAGGCGGGTCCCTTCACTGCCATCCGGGTTGGATGATCAACCGCGCGAAGGTTCGAGGCCCGACCCTAGTGACCAACTTGTGATCAGTTCAAATCCTCATGCGAAAAATCTCGCCCAGGCGGCACATTATTTACATACAGCACACGGGCAGTGATGAGTACTTGACCCTGAGCGGATCAGAATTCGGGCATTGCGCCCAGGAGTTGCCGACCTTCACGAGAGGCGCGAAAGGCGCTTCAGCAACAAGGCGGACGCGACCGGCCGCGCCCCCGACTTGGCGACGCCGTCCGCGACCTCGCGGTCGGTGGAGACCACCACGACCGGCCGGCCCGGCGGCTCGGCCCGGACCAGCTGCCGGATCAGCTCGTCCGCCGTCACGCCCGGCTTCGAGAACAGCACCCGCACACCGCGCGGCGGCGCGAGCAGCACCGGCGCGGCCAGCTCGGCCCCGTCGAAGACACAGGTGATCTCCGCGCCGGAACGCGCCGCGAGCGCGGACAGCCCGCCGAGCAGCCGCAGCCGCTGCTTCTCCAGCGGCATCGTCGGATAGCCGGTCTTGGTCACGTTGTAGCCGTCCACCACAAGATGCGCCTGGGGCAGCGCCAGCAGCTGGTCGAGCAGCGCGGGATCGGTCTCGGACAGCGCGCGGGCCGCGATGTCCTTCGGCGACATCCGCCCCGGCTCCACCGCGTCCACCAGGTCCGCCGGATGCACCGACACCGGCGGCAGCGCCAGTTCGCGGCGCAGCCCCTGCGCGGCGTCGAGCACGGTGTCGAGCAGCAGCCGCAGCCGCATGTCCTCCACCGAGCGGCCCTCGCGGGCGGCGCGCCGGCTGCCCTCCAGGGCCGCCTCGACCTCCCCGAGACGGGACTTGAGCCGGCGGGTCTCGCTCTCGGCGGCCGACACCTGGGCGGCGGCCTCCGCCCTGATCCCGTCGATCTCGCCGTGGACGCGGCGCAGCGCGGCCTCGCCGCGCTTCACGTCGCTCTGGGCGCTGCGCAGCTTGCGGTGAAGCGATTCCGCTTCCTTCCGGGCCGCCTCCAGGTCGTGGCGCAGCTGCTCGGTCTCGGTGCGGCCGCGCTCCTTGGCGGCGGCCACCTCCTCGCGCAGCCGCTCCAGTTCGCGCCGGCCGGCCTCGTCGGCCCGCTCGGCGTCGGCCCGCTGGACCTCCTCGCCGGCGGCGGCGACCAGCTTCACCCAGCCGGCCGGCCGCAGTACGTACGCGGCCGCGGCCACGTCCACCGGGTCGGCGGCGGCCGGAGGGCTGCCGGACTCGACGGCCGCGGCCAGCTCCGGCTCGGCCTCCTTGAGCCGCTCGCCGATCCGCTGCCGGAACAGCGCGTCGGTCTCCAGGGCGGCGGCCATCGCCGTACCGGCGAACTTGGCGCGGCGACTGGGCGTGAAACGCGCGTACTGCCGCAGGGCGGACGGGAGCTCGGCGACCGTCAGCTCGCCGAAGGCGTCGGCGACCAGCGCGACGACCCTCCGCCGCACGCCCTCCGGCAGCGGTCGGTCGAGCGCCTCGGCGGCGTCGCCCGCCGCACCGGCCGGCTCACCGTCCCGTGCGGGCTGCTCCACGTTCCGTCACCTCATCGTCGTCCGCGCCGTGCCTCAGGAAGCCGTACCCGGCCTGTCCACCAGTTCGATCTGGTCCACCGCGTTGCACCAGCGGCAGCGGACCGACTCGATGGTCTCACTGAGCACCTCGCGCTCCTCCACGGTGGGCTCCCCGGCCAGGTCTAGATGGACGTACTCGACGACCTTCGAGGAGCGGGTCACGTCGAAGCGGGTCAGGTTGCCGCAGAGGGTGCAGCGCCAGCGGGTCTCGGCGGTCGGCTGGGGAACCGTCGTCATCGTGCCGTCCTTCTTCCTGTTCGTGTCGAGGATCCCGCGGTGCGCCGTCGAACTGCGGAAGTACTGCCCGTCACCCTAGTCTCCCCCGGCACCCCCGGAGCGGGTCTCCGGCACGGGTCCGGGGCGACGCGGCGAGGCGCTCTGTCCCGCTCGGTCCGGTTACGCCATGATCTGTGCATGATCGACTGGCGGACGACGGCACGCGGCGCGGTGCACGGACCGGCGATGACGTACGGCCTGATCGCCGCCTGCTGCCTGGTCTTCCTGATCGGCCCGGTCTCCGGGTTCAACCCGGCGTACGGGACCGGCGACCGGTTGCTTGCCGCGCAGAGCGACTGGTTCCGCCGCTGGGGCGTGGTCCCCGCGGAGCTGATGAGCAGCGAGCCGCACACCCTGCTCACCCCGCTGACCGCGCTGTTCGTGCACGGCAGCTGGCTCCACCTGCTGGGCAACATGCTCTTCCTGTCCGTCTTCGGCGCGATGGCGGAGGAGCGGATGGGCCGGCTGGAGTTCCTGCTCTTCTATCTCGGCTGCGGCTATCTCGCGCTGCTGGCCTACGCGGCCGCGCACGCGACCAGCGAGCAGACCCTGGTCGGGGCGTCCGGGGCGATCTCGGCGGTGCTCGGGGCGTTCCTGTTCCTCTTCCCGCGGGCCCGGGTGACCAGCCTGTTCCCCTTCCTGCTGTTCCTGCCGCTGCGCTTCCCGGCCTGGATCGTGCTGGTCTTCTGGTTCGTGCTGCAGTGGCTCGCGGCCCGCGCCGCCGGGCCCGGTCCGGGCGTGGCGTATCTGGCGCACGTGGTGGGCTTCGCACTCGGCTTCCTCTACGCATGGGGCCGCTTCGCCAGGAGAGATAGGGTGAAGCCTCCAGCCGCGGCGACCGAGGGAGAACGCCAGCCATGATCACCGCGATCGTGCTCATCAAGACCAGCGTGGACCGCATCCCCGAGATCGCGGAGTCGATCGCCGCGCTGGACAGCGTCAGCGAGGTCTTCTCGGTCACCGGCACATACGACCTGATCGCCATGGTCAGGGTGGCCCGGCACGACGATCTGGCGGACGTGATCCCCGGCAGCATCAGCAAGATCCCCGGCGTCGAGGCCACGGACACGCACGTCGCGTTCCGCACGTACTCCCAGCACGACCTGGAGGCGGCCTTCGCCATCGGCCTGGAGTCGTAGGACAGGCCGCACAGCCACAAAAGAACGAAGGGGGTCCCCGCAGGGACCCCCTTCACCCGTACGAGTGGCGATCAGCCGCGGTCGGGGACGCAGCGGCCGTCCTCGGTGCGGTACTTCCACCGGGCGCCGTCGCGGACCAGCTCCTTCACCGCGCCGACGAACCGCTCCACGTGCTCGTCCGGCGTCCCGGCCCCGAAGCTCACCCGGATCGCGTTGAGCGACCTCCCCCAGCCTTCGGCCGGGGGGACCCCCACACCCGGCTCGGCCTCCGGCGCGCCGCACTCGCCGACGTCCTGCGGGTCGCTGCCCAGCAGGGTGCGCACGAGCGGATGGGCGCAGAACAGGCCGTCGCGGACGCCGATGCCGTACTCGGCGGAGAGCGCGGCGGCGAAGTGCGAGCTGTTCCAGCCCTCGACGACGAACGAGATCACCCCGACCCGGGGCGCGTCGTCGCCGAACAGGGAGAGCACCTTCACCTCGGGCACCTCGGCGAGGCCGGCGCGGACGGTGTCGATCAGGTGCTGCTCGCGGGCGACGAGGGTGTCGAAGCCGGCCTCGGTGAGCGCCTTGCAGGCGGCGGCGATGGCGTGGACGCCGATGACGTTGGGCGAGCCCGCCTCGTGCCGGGCGGCGGTGGTGTGCCACTCGACGTGCACCCCGCCGTCGGCGCGCCGGGCGACCGTGCGGGACGCGCCGCCGCCGGCGAGGTACGGCTCCGCGGCCTGGAGCCAGTCGGCACGGCCGGCGAGGACGCCGGAGCCGAAGGGCGCGTACAGCTTGTGGCCGGAGAACGCGACCCAGTCCACGTCCAGTTCGCGCACGGACACCTTGTGGTGGGGGGCGAGCTGCGCGGCGTCGAGGACGATCCGGGCGCCGTGCGCATGGGCCGCGGCGGCCAGTTCGCGCACCGGCCACAGCTCGCCGGTGACGTTGGACGCGCCGGTCACGCACACCAGGGCCGGACCGTGGGGGTCCCGGTCGGCGAGGGCGCGCTCCAGGGTGTCGACGGCCTGCTGCGGGGTGCGCGGGGCGTCGAGGTACGTGACGCGCTTGTCGTGCCAGGGCAGCAGGGAGGCGTGGTGCTCGGTCTCGAAGACGAACACCTGGCAGTCTGCGGGCAGTACGGCGGCGAGCAGGTTGAGCGAGTCGGTGGTGGAGCGGGTGAAGACGACCTGGTCGCCGTCCCGGCAGTCGAGGAACTCGGCGACCGTGGCCCGGCTGTTCTCGAACAGGTCGGTGGAGAGTTGCGAGAGGTACCCGGCGCCGCGGTGCACGCTGCCGTAGTACGGGGCGTAGGCGGCGACGTCGTCCCACACCCGCTGCAGGGCCGGGGCGCTGGCGGCGTAGTCGAGCGCGGCGTACGCGACCTCCCCGCCGGTGACGAGCGGAACGGTGACGTCCCGGCCGAGGACGGGCAGCGGCTCGCAGACGACGGTGGCGGTGGCGGTGGCGACGGCGGCAACAGACATGGCGAACTCCCGTACGAGGCAGGCGAACTCGACGCCTCGACGCGGCCGGACGCAGGAATGCGTCACCGCGGAGGCGTGCGAGGGAAAAGCAGAAAAGGGGTGCGGGAAAGGGGCCTGAGGGCCCTATCGCATTCGCTTGCTCACGAGACTGCTCCCTTGAGGACCAGGACCCCAGGGTTCGCGCAGGGGTCCGCGCTTGCCGTGGACCTTGCTGTCCACGGCCTGGTCTTCACCCGGGGCACCCCGCCACGGACGGAGGGTTGCCGGACAGCCAGCCGGGGCTTCGAGGCTGTCACTCATGACCTGTGGCCGAACGTATGCCACCGCTCGCTGTCCGCGCAACCCCGTCCGTCATCCGGACGGGGCCGCGCGGACCGGCGTTCAGGCGTTGCTGGCGGCGATCCAGCGGTCCAGGGCCTGCCGTGCCGCCCCGGAGTCGACGGACTCGGCGGCCTTCGCGACGCCGGCGCGCAGCTGCTCCGCCAGAGTGCCCTCGCCCGGGTGCAGGGCGGTCAGCGCCGCCGCCGCGTTGAGCAGGACGGCGTCGCGTACGGGGCCGGTCTCCCCGGCGAGCAGCCGGCGGGCCACGTCGGCGTTGTACGAGGCGTCCCCGCCGCGCAGCGCGTCCACCGGGACGAGCTCGATGCCCACGTCGCGCGGGTCGAACCGCTCCTCACGGACCGCTCCGTCGCGGACCACCCACACCCGGGAGGTGGCCGTGGTGGTCAGCTCGTCCAGGCCGTCGTCGCCGCGGAACACCAGGGCGGAGTTGCCGCGCTCGGCGAGCACGCCGGCCACGATCGGCGCCATGCGCGGGTCGGCGACGCCCACGGCCTGGGCCTTCACCTGCGCCGGGTTGGTCAGCGGGCCGAGCACATTGAAGGTCGTGCGGATGCCCAGCTGGCCGCGGGCGGCGGCGACGTGCCGCAGCGAGGGGTGGAACTTCACCGCGAAGCAGAGGGTGATGCCGGCCTCTTCGGCGACCTCGGCGACCCGCCGGGGGGTGAGGTTCAGATTGATGCCGAGCTTCTCCAGGACGTCGGAGGAGCCGGAGGCGGAGGAGGCGGCGCGATTGCCGTGCTTGACGACCTTCGCGCCGGCGCCGGCCACCACGATCGCGGCCATGGTGGAGATGTTGACCGTCTTCGCGCCGTCGCCGCCGGTGCCGACGATGTCGACGGCGGGGCCCGGCACCTCGATCACATTGGCGTGCGCGTACATGGTGCGCACCAGGCCGGTGATCTCCTGCACGGTCTCGCCCTTGGCCCGCAGGGCCACCATGAAGCCGGCGATCTGGGCGTCGGTCGCCTCGCCGCGCATGATCAGGTCCATCGCCCAGGCGGTGTCGTCGGCGGAGAGGTCACGGCCGTCGAGCAGACCGTTCAGCAGGACGGGCCAGGAGCGGTCCGCCGTGGTGATGCCTCCAGCGGGGGTCACAGCGCTCATGGTCGCTCCTGGTGTCGTACCGGCCGGTGTACCGGAAAGGTGTCTCCCACCCTATCGATCCCCGGGGACGGCAAAGAGCCCCGTCCAGCGAATGGACGGGGCTCTCGCCGTGGCGACCTCAGGTCGAGCAGGTCAGGTGATCAGTGGTGGCCGTGGCCGCTCTGGATCTCCTTGTACTCCTCGACGGTGGGCTTCGCGATCTGGCTGTCCTCGCCGTAGTAGCCCTTGTTCAGCTTGACCCGGAGCTTCTCCATGCGGCCGACCTTGCGCGCGACGCCGTTCTCGTCGACGGCGGGCGGCAGCTCGGCCGGCTCGTACTGCTCGTGGGCGGTGAGCAGGTGCAGCTCGCCCTGGCTGAGCGGGGTGTGGACCTCGACGAACTCACCGTGCGGCAGGCGCTTGATGACACCCGACTCGCGGCCGTGCAGCACCTTGTCGTGGTCGCGGCGCTGGAGACCCATGCAGATCCGCTTGGTCACGATGAAGGCGAGGACCGGGCCGACGAAGAACGCGATCCGGACGAACCAGGTGATCGAGTTGATCGACAGGTTGAAGTGCGTGGCCCAGATGTCGTTGCCGCCACCGATGAGCATGATCATGTACGCGGTGATCCACGCGACGCCGAAGCCGGTGCGGGTCGGCGCGTTGCGCGGACGCTGCGAGATGTGGTGCTCGCGCTTGTCGCCGGTGATCCAGGACTCGATGAACGGGTACACCGCGATGGCCGCGAGGACCAGCGGGAAGATCACCAGCGGGATGAACACGCCCAGGACCAGCGTGTGGCCCCAGAAGTTGATCTCCCAGCCCGGCATGACACGGATCAGACCCTCGGCGAAGCCCATGTACCAGTCGGGCTGGGCGCCGGTGGACACCTGGTCCGGACGGTAGGGGCCGATCGCCCAGATCGGGTTGATCGTGGCGATCGCCGCGATGACCGCGATGACGCCGAAGACCAGGAAGAAGAAGCCTCCGGCCTTGGCCATGTACACCGGCAGCAGCGGCATGCCGACCACGTTCTTGTTGGTGCGGCCCGGACCCGCGTAGTGGGTGTGCTTGTGCACGACCACCAGGATCAGGTGCGCGACCACGAGGCCGAGCATGATGCCCGGGAGCAGCAGGACGTGGGCCGAGTAGAACCGGGCCACGAAGTCGCCGCCGGGGAACTCGCCGCCGAACAGGAACATCGACAGGTAGGTGCCGACGATCGGCACCGACAGGATCGCGCCCTGCATGAAGCGGACACCGGTGCCGGAGAGCAGGTCGTCCGGGAGCGAGTAACCGGTGAAGCCGGTGAACATGCCCAGGAAGAACAGCAGGAAGCCGAACAGCCAGTTGATCTCACGCGGCTTGCGGAACGCACCCGTGAAGAACACGCGCATCATGTGCACGAACATGCCGGCGAGGAAGATCAGCGCCGCCCAGTGGTGGATCTGCCGGATCAGCAGACCACCGCGCACCTCGAAGGAGATGTGCATGGTCGAGTTGAACGCCTCGGACATCAGCTGTCCCTGAAGCGGGATGTAGCTGCCGTGGTACTCCACCTCGTTCATCGACGGGTGGAAGAACAGCGTCAGATAGACACCCGTCAGGATGATGATGATGAAGCTGTAGAGGCAGATCTCGCCCAGCATGAAGGACCAGTGGTCCGGGAAGATCTTCCGCATGTTGGCCTTGGCCAGCGTGTAGATCCCCAGGCGTCCGTCGGCCCAGTCGGCCATCCGCTCACCGGCGGGGGCCTTCTTCTTCGAATCCGTCACAGTGCTCATCCGCGCTCCCAGAAGGAAGGACCGACGGGCTCGTCGAAGTCGCCGAGCGCCTCGAGGTTGCCCTTCTCGTTCACGCCGATCCGCAGCTGCGGCAGGGCGTGTCCGGCCGGACCGAAGATGACGCGGGCACCGTCGGACAGGTCGAAGGTGGACTGGTGGCACGGGCAGAGGACGTGGTGCGTCTGCTGCTCGTACAGCGAGATCGGGCAGCCCACGTGGGTGCAGATCTTCGAGAAGGCGACGATGCCCTCGTGCGACCACTCGAGCTCTTGCTTGTCCTTGATGTCCTCCGGCTGGATCCGGACGATCATCAGGGCGGCCTTGGCGATCTCGACCTGGAAGTCGTGGTCGTGCTCGCTCAGGCCCTCGGGCATCGCGAAGGTCAGCGAACCGACCGCGACGTCCTCGGGACGCAGCGGCTCGTGCGTGTTCATGTTGATGAGCTGCTTGCCGTTGGCCCACAGGGTGGACCGGAGCTTCTTCTCGGGCAGCGGGCCCATGTCGCGCAGCAGCACGATGCCGGAGAGCGGCACCAGCGTCAGCGCGCCGAACATGGTGTTGCGGATCAGCTTGCGACGGCCGAAGCCGGACTCGTCGGCGCCGGCCGCGAAGTCCGCCATGACCTTCGCCTTGTCCTCCGGCGAGGCCTCGATCGGGTGGCGCTCGTCGGCCACCTCGACGTCGGACATCAGGGTGCGGGCCCAGTGGACCGCGCCCGCGCCGATGAAGAACAGGGCGAGGCCGAGGCTCCAGCCGAGCGCGAAGTTGAGCGCGCTCACCCGGCCGAACGGCCAGATGTAGACGATCTGGTCGACCGGGAAGATCACGTACGAGGCGATGAAGGCGACGGTGGCCAGCATCGACAGCACGAACATGAAGGCGACCGCACGCTCGGACCGCCGGGCGGCCCGCTCGTCGATGTCCTGGATGCGCGGCTTGTGGGGCGGAAGGCCCGGGTCGGCGAACGGGTCGTCGGCGACCTTCACCGCGCCGTGCGCGGTGTCCTGCGCTACGGGCAGGTTCTCTTCTGGAATCTCTTGGCTACTCATGACTTCTTGGCCTTAGCGGTGTGGGCCGCGACCCAGACGGCAACGGCGATCAGGGCGCCCAGCCCGAAGACCCAGGCGAACAGGCCCTCCGAGACCGGGCCGAGGCCGCCGAGCTTGAGGCCGCCCGGGTTGTCGGTCTGGTCGCTGTTGACCGCCTGGACGTACGCGATGATGTCCCTCTTCTCCTTCTCCGGCATGGTCGTGTCGGGGAAGGAGGGCATGTTCTGCGGGCCGGTCTGCATGGCCTCGTAGAGGTGCTTCGGGCTCACGCCCTCAAGGTTCGGGGCGTACTTGCCGTGCGTCAGCGCGCCGCCCTCACCGGTGAAGTTGTGGCACTGGGCGCAGTTCGAGCGGAACAGCTCGCCGCCCTTGGCGATGTCGGCGCCCTCGGGGCTGTACTGCTTCTCGGTCGGCGTGATCGGACCGGCGCCGAAGGAGGCGATGTACGCCGCCAGCAGGTCGATCTCGGCGTTCGAGTAGATGTTCTTCTTCTTGGGCACCTGGGCGCCCGGCTGCTGCGCCGGCATACGGCCGGTTGCGACCTGGAAGTCCACGGCCGCGGAGCCGACGCCGACCAGGGACGGGCCGTCAGAGGTGCCCTGACCGCCGGTTCCGTGGCAGCTGGCGCAGCCTACGGCGTAGAGCTTCTTGCCCTCCTCGATGGCGAGGGACTGGGAGGTCTCTTCGGCCTGTGCCTTGTCCGCGGGCGCGAACGCGGCGTACAGCCCCCCAGTGGCCGCCAGCGCGAGGATGAGGACGACGAGCGCCGCCAGCGGATGGCGTCGTCGTGCGGAGAGCTTTTTCACGGATTACCCCGGTGTCAGGATCTTCTGCGTCGATGTTGCTGGATGTCTCGGTTCGCCTGAGGCGGCGACCCGACTACTTGATCATGTAGATCGTGGCGAAGAGGCCGATCCAGACGACATCGACGAAGTGCCAGTAGTAGGACACGACGATGGCGGCGGTTGCCTGCTCGTGAGTGAACCTCTTGGCGGCGTACGTCCGGCCCAGGACCAGCAGGAAGGCGATGAGACCGCCCGTCACGTGCAGGCCGTGGAAGCCGGTGGTCAGGTAGAACACGGAGCCGTACGGGTCCGACGAGAGCGAGAGCCCCTCGTGCTTGACCAGCTCGGTGTACTCGAAGACCTGGCCGCCGATGAAGATCGCACCCATCACGAACGTGATGATGAACCACGTCCGGAGCTTCTTCACATCGCCCCGCTCCGCGGCGAAGACGCCGAGCTGGCAGGTGAGGGAGGAGAGCACCAGGATCGTGGTGTTGGTCGCCGAGAACGGGAAGTTCAAGGCGTCGGCCTTTTCCGTCCAGAACTCGGCACCCATCACGGATCGCAGGGTGAAGTACATCGCGAAGAGGGCCGCGAAGAACATCAGCTCGGAACTCAGCCAGATGATGGTTCCGACGCTGGTGAGGTTCGGTCGATTGACCGACGGGTGCGCGTGCCCGGTATCTACTGTCGTTGCTGTCGCCACGACCGACATTATGTCGGTCGCTTATCCCGCCCTCACTCCGGGGGGTGCCGTTCGGAGTGTCAGGCCCTCGTGTCCAGCCCGAACGGCCCAGCGAAGCACCCTTCGAACAGGTGTTGAACGGCTGTTGACGGGGTGTGGGTCGGAGTAGCATCCGGCGCATCGGTTGATGACCTTCACGGAGGAACGATGCAGTCGAGCGCCACGGTCCTGGTCTACAGCGACGACGCGAACACGCGGGAGCAGGTGCGGCTGGCGGCCGGGCGCAGGCCCGCCTCCGACGTCCCCCCGGTGGAGTTCGTCGAGTGCGCGACGCTGCCCGCGGTCCTCAAGAGGCTGGAGGCGGGCGGGATCGACGTCTGCGTCCTGGACGGCGAGGCCGTCCCGGCGGGCGGCATGGGCGTCTGCCGGCAGATCAAGGACGAGATCTTCCGGTGCCCGCCGGTGCTGCTGCTGATCGGGCGCCCCCAGGACGCCTGGCTGGCCACGTGGAGCCGGGCGGACGCGGCGGTCACCCTGCCGGTGGAGCCGGTGGACTTCACCGACGCCCTGGCGGGGCTGCTGCGGGCCCGGCTCTCGGTGGACGCGTAACCCTTTCGGGGGTCAGACGGAGGGCTTCAGGCGGGCGGTGGAGGCCGGGATCACCTGGATTCCGGCGTTCCCGGTCAGGGCGCTGCCCTTGACCCACGTCTCCCAGGGCATGTTCCAGTCGCCGAAGCCGTTGCCGAAGGTGTCCATGGTCGCGCCGGCGCTGTTGACCGTGCGGACGATGTCGCCGGGGCGCACGGTCTCGAAGAACCACTGGGCGTTGCCGGTCGACATGCCGACACAGCCGTGGCTGACGTTGGCGTAGCCCTGCGAGCCGACGGACCAGGGCGCGGCGTGCACGTATTCACCGCTCCAGGTGACCCGAGTCGCGTAGTAGACGGGCAGGTCGTACGACTCGGAGCTGCCGTCCGCGATGCCGACGGTGGTGCTGCGCATCCGGACGAAGTACTCCTTGCCCAGCACCACCTTGATGCCGTTGCGGGTGGAGAAGCCCGGTTTGCCGGTGGTCACCGGAATGGTTTTGATCACTTTCCCGTTCTTGCGGACCGTCATGGAGTACGAGCCGGCGTCGGCGACGGCCTCGATGCGGTCGCCGATGGTGAGCTTCAGCGGCTTGGCCGGGGCGCCGTACAGCCCGTCGGCGACCTTCAGTCCTGCCAGGTTGCCGCTGACCTCGATCGCCGTGCCGGTGGGCCAGTACGCCTTCGGCCG
Organism: Streptomyces sp. NPDC048604; assembly: GCF_043199435.1. Classification (NCBI taxonomy): domain Bacteria; kingdom Bacillati; phylum Actinomycetota; class Actinomycetes; order Kitasatosporales; family Streptomycetaceae; genus Streptomyces; species Streptomyces sp. NPDC048604. The sequence continues at coordinate 88,699 of NZ_JBICVX010000017.1, read as the reverse complement.
GTAGTGCAGCTTCTTGTCGTCGACCCAGTACCAGGCGCCCTCGACGGCGGGGCTGGAGCGGACCTTCAGGGCCCGCTCGACGATCGCACGGGCGGCCTTGCCCTTCACCGGGCGGTTCAGCTCGGCGGTGAGCGGCTGCCCGACGCCGTACTTGCCCGCCTCCGGGCCGAATTTCACCACCAGCGCCCCCTTGGTCGGGGACGTCTCGAACACGAGCGTACGGACGCCTGGGGCGCCGTCGCCGTCCTCGGTGGCCACCCGGACGGTGTAACGCGTCCCGGCCGTCAGAGAGGCCGTGGAGCGCCAGCGGGCGCCGTCCGCGGAGAGTTCGCCGGCCAGATGGCGGCCCGCCTCGTCGACGGCGGTGACGTCGGTGATCCGGCCGTCGCCGCCCTTGGCGGTCACCTCCAGGGGCTTGGCCGGGTTCACCCGTCCGGTCCCCGAGGGGGTGTTGAAGGTGACCTGGCTGGTGGCGTCGTAAGGCTTCGCCGACAGCGGATGGCCGTCCGCACCGCTGCAGCCGCTCGCCACGGCGGTCACCGCGGCGGCGAGCAGGGTGCAGCTGAAAACAGTCCGAATGCGCGGCGTGTCGTTCATGACATCACCGTAAGAACATTCCTTCGCGGCAGCGCGCCCAGTGGTGCAAACGAGGGGCCCGGACACTTCGTTGACGAAGTGTCCGGGCCCCTCGGGGACCCGCGGTGCCGCGGGGGTGGTACTGCGCGGTGCTACTGGTTCTGGTTCTCGCCCCGGTAGAACTCGAACACCCAGCCGAAGATGCCGACCAGGATCAGCGGAGCGGAGAAGTACAGGATCCACCAGCCCACCGCGACGGCGAGGAAGGCCAGCGCGCCACCGGCGGCCAGCGACAGCGGCTGCCAGCTGTGCGGCGCGAAGAAGCCGACCTCACCGGCCTCGTCCGCGACGTCGGCCTCCTTGTTGTCCTGAGCCATGGCGTCGACCCGCTTGGCCGTGAAGGCCAGGTAGTAGCCGACCATGATGCAGAGGGCGAACGCCAGGAACAGCGCGGTGGTACCGGCCGGCTCCTTCGACCACACGCCGTAGAGCACGGCCATGGCGAGGATGAAGACGCTCAGCCAGATGAACATCTTGCCTTGGATCTTCACTTGCCGGTCTCCTTCTCACCCGCGAGAGCCTTCTCGCTGCCGTGGTTCTCGAGCTGGTCGAGAGCGGCGATCTCGGGGTGGTGCAGGTCGAACGCCGGGGATTCGGACCGGATCCGCGGCAGGGTGAGGAAGTTGTGCCGCGGCGGCGGGCAGGAGGTCGCCCACTCGAGCGAGCGGCCGTAGCCCCACGGGTCGTCGACCTCGATCTTCTTGCCGTACTTGGCGGTCTTCCAGACGTTGTACATGAACGGCAGGATCGACAGACCGAGCAGGAACGAGGAGATCGTCGAGATCGTGTTCAGGGCGGTGAAGCCGTCGGCGTCCAGGTAGTCCGCGTAACGGCGCGGCATGCCCTCGGCACCCAGCCAGTGCTGGACCAGGAACGTGCCGTGGAAGCCGATGAACAGCGTCCAGAAGGTCATCTTGCCGAGGCGCTCGTCCAGCATCTTGCCGGTGAACTTCGGCCACCAGAAGTGGAAGCCGGCGAACATCGCGAAGACGACGGTGCCGAAGACCACGTAGTGGAAGTGGGCCACCACGAAGTACGAGTCGGAGACGTGGAAGTCCATCGGCGGCGAGGCCAGGATGACGCCGGTCAGACCACCGAAGGTGAAGGTGACCAGGAAGCCGATCGTCCAGAGCATCGGCGTCTCGAAGGACAGCGAGCCCTTCCACATCGTGCCGATCCAGTTGAAGAACTTCACACCGGTCGGTACGGCGATGAGGAACGTCATGAAGGAGAAGAACGGCAGTAGCACTCCGCCGGTGACGTACATGTGGTGGGCCCACACGGTCACGGACAGACCGGCGATCGCGATGGTCGCGGCCACCAGACCGATGTAACCGAACATCGGCTTGCGGCTGAAGACCGGGATGATCTCCGAGACGATGCCGAAGAACGGCAGCGCGATGATGTACACCTCGGGGTGACCGAAGAACCAGAACAGGTGCTGCCAGAGCAGCGCGCCGCCGTTGGACGGGTCGAAGATGTGCGACCCGAACTTGCGGTCCGACTCCAGGGCGAACAGCGCCGCGGCGAGGACCGGGAAGGCGAGCAGGACCAGGACACCGGTCAGCAGCACGTTCCAGACGAAGATCGGCATGCGGAACATCGTCATGCCCGGGGCGCGCATGCAGATGATCGTGGTGATGAAGTTGACCGAGCCGAGGATCGTGCCGAAGCCGGAGAAGGCCAGACCCATGATCCACATGTCGGCGCCGACGCCCGGCGAGCGGACCGCGTCCGACAGCGGGGAGTAGGCGAACCAGCCGAAGTCGGCGGCACCCTGCGGGGTGAGGAAGCCGGCCACCGCGATGATCGAGCCGAAGAGGTACAGCCAGTAGGCGAACATGTTCAGCCGCGGGAACGCCACGTCGGGCGCGCCGATCTGCAGCGGCATGATCCAGTTCGCGAAACCGGCGAACAGCGGCGTCGCGAACATCAGCAGCATGATCGTGCCGTGCATCGTGAACGCCTGGTTGAACTGCTCGTTCGACATGATCTGCGTACCCGGACGGGCCAGCTCGGCGCGCATGAAGAGCGCCATCAGACCGCCGATGCAGAAGAACACGAACGACGTGACCAGGTAGAGCGTGCCGATCGTCTTGTGATCGGTGGTGGTGAGCCACTTCACCACGACATTGCCGGGCTGCTTACGCCGTACCGGCAGCTCGTTCTCGTACGAGTCGGTCGCTGCGGCGGCACCCTGGGGTTCGTTGAGGATGCTCACAGTTTGTTCGTCTCCGCATTCCTGGCCGGGTCCGTCTGCTCAATGCCCGACGGGATGTAGCCGGTCTGCCCCTTCTCCGCCAGCTCCTTCAGGTGCTGCTGGTAGCGCTCCGGGGAGACCACCTTGACGTTGAGGAGCATCCGGGAGTGGTCGACACCGCACAGCTCGGCACACTTGCCCATGAAGGTGCCCTCCTGCGTCGGGGTCACCTCGAAGGCGTTGGTGTGCCCGGGGATGACGTCCTGCTTCATGAGGAAGGGGACGACCCAGAAGGAGTGGATGACGTCACGGGAGGTCAGGACGAACCGGACCTTCTCCCCCTTCGGCAGCCACAGCGTCGGGCCCGGGTTGCCGGTCTGCGGGTTCCGGGTGCCCGGGATGCCGAAGTCGTAGACGCCGCCGGCGTTGGCCGGGAAGTCCTCCCGGAACTTGTCCGGGATGGCCGCCAGGTTCGGGGCCTTCTGGGCATCGCCCTTCACACCGGGGACGTTCTCGATGTAGTTGAAGCCCCAGCTCCACTGGTAGCCGACCACGTTGATGGTGTGGGTGGGCTTGGGAGCGAGTGAGAGGAGCTTCGACTCGTCGCGCGCGGTGAAGTAGAAGAGCACCGACACGATGATGAGAGGCGTCACCGTGTACAGGGCCTCGATGGGCATGTTGTAACGGGTCTGCGGAGGAACCTCGACCTTGGTGCGCGTGCGCCGGTGGAAGAAGACCGACCACAGGATCAGGCCCCAGACCAGCACGCCCGTGGCGAGCGCTGCCGCCCACGAGCCCTGCCAGAGGGAGAGGATCCGCGGTGCCTCTTCGGTCACCGGGGTGGGCATGCCCAGGCGGGGGAAGTCTTCCCAGTTGTACGAGCAGCCGGTGGCTGTCGCCAGGATCAGGCCCGCAGTCAGCACCTGCGGCAGCTTCCGCCGCATCGGGCGCCGCGACGAGCGGTCGGAGCCGTTGGGACTCACGTAGCGCCTTCCCGAGAGTCTCGGCCCGCGTAGGTCGGCCACGGCCGTCCGTCTCGCTGGTCGGTCGCCGCCCCGGCCGCGGGCAGGGGTTTGGATGTTTATGCGGACCAAACCCTACTGGACGCTATTTGGGGTCGCGCGGGGAGGGTGCCCAACGCGCCGTCCGAGTCCCCGAAGGGGTGGACCGCCGCGTTCCGGGGAGGGGTGCAGGTGCCCCTTCGGGGGACGGATCGGCGGCGCGGCGAGGGCAACTGACGACCCCTCGCCCGGTGCGGGCTAGCGTGTCCGGATGCCTTACTTCGACGCCGCTTCCGCCGCTCCGCTGCACCCCGTCGCCCGTCAGGCGCTGCAGGCCGCCCTGGACGAGGGGTGGGCCGACCCGGCCCGGCTGTACCGGGAGGGGCGGCGCGCCCGGCTGCTGCTCGACGCGGCGCGGGAGACGGCGGCGGAGGCGGTGGGCTGCCGCCCCGACGAGCTGGTGTTCACTCCTTCGGGGACGCGCGCGGTGCACTCCGGGATCGCGGGGGCGCTCGCGGGCCGCCGGCGCGTCGGGTCCCGGCTGGTGGTCTCGGCGGTGGAGCATTCCTCCGTACTGCACGCCGGCGAGGTGCACGAGGCGGCCGGCGGGTCGGTGGCGCAGGTGCCGGTGGACCGGTACGGGACGGTGGACGCGGCGGCCTTCGCGGCCTCACTGACCCCGGACACCGCTCTGGCCTGCCTCCAGTCGGCCAACCACGAGGTGGGCACCGAGCAGCCGGTCGCCGAGGTCGCCGCGGCGTGCCGGGAGGCGGGTGTGCCGCTGCTCGTGGACGCGGCGCAGTCGCTGGGCTGGGGCCGGGTCGCGGAGGGCTGGTCGCTGCTCGCGGGCAGCGCGCACAAGTGGGGCGGGCCGGCCGGGGTGGGGCTGCTCGCGGTGCGCAAGGGAGTGCGGTTCGCGGCCCAAGGCCCGGCGGACGAACGGGAGTCGGGCCGGGCGCCGGGCTTCGAGAACATCCCCGGGATCGTGGCGGCGGCGGCCTCGCTGCGGGCGGTACGGGACGAGGCGGCGGCGGAGTCGGCCCGGCTGCGGGCCCTCGTCGACCGTATCCGGACGCGGGTCCCGCAGTTGGTCCCGGACGTGGAGGTGGTGGGCGACCCGGTGCGGCGGCTGCCGCACCTGGTCACCTTCTCCTGTCTCTATGTCGACGGGGAGACCGTGCTCTCGGAGCTGGACCGGGCCGGCTTCTCCGTTTCGTCCGGTTCCTCGTGCACGAGCTCGACGCTGACGCCCAGCCATGTGCTGCGCGCGATGGGCGTGCTGAGCGAGGGGAACGTCCGCGTGTCGCTGCCGACGGGCACGACGGAGGCGCACGTGGACCGGTTCCTGGAGGTGCTGCCGGGCGTGGTGGCGGGGATCCGCGAGCAGCTGGGCGCCCCCGCGGCGGAGGTCCGCCCGGCGGAGGACACCCTGGTGGTGGACGCCCTGGGCCGGCGCTGCCCGATCCCGGTGATCGAACTGGCGAAGGTGATCGGCGACGTCCCGGTGGGCGCGACGGTCACGGTCCTGGCGGACGACGAGGCGGCCCGCCTCGACATCCCGGCCTGGTGCGAGATGCGAGGCCAGGAGTACGTGGGCGAGCAGCCGTCCCCGAAGGGCGGCAGGGCCTACGTCGTCCGCCGCGTGTCGTGAGCGGCCGCAGGAGCGCGGGGACGCGCGATCGGCCGCAACGCCTCCGCGCCCCGCGCCCGCCCCGTACCGCTCCGGGCGTCAGCCCAGGTGGGTGCGGACCTCCGTCGCGGCCTCGTGGCCGTACGCCTTGGTGAAGCGGTCCATGAAGTGGGCGCGCCGCAGCGTGTACTCCTGCGTGCCCAGCGTCTCGATCACGAGCGTGGCGAGCATGCAGCCGACCTGAGCCGCGCGCTCCATGCCGACGCCCCACTGCAGCCCGGTCAGGAAGCCCGCGCGGAACGCGTCGCCGACGCCGGTCGGGTCGACCTTGGCCTCCTCCTCCGGGCAGCCGACCTCGATGGCCGGCTCGCCGACCCGCTCGATGCGGACGCCGCGCGAGCCGAGGGTGGTGACGCGGCACCCGACCCGGCCGAGGATCTCCTGCTCGGTCCAGCCGGTCTTGGACTCGATGAGGCCCTTCTCGTACTCGTTGGAGAAGAGGTAGGCGGCGCCGTCGAGCAGGGTGCGGATCTCGTCGCCGTTCATACGGGCGATCTGCTGCGAGAAGTCCGCGGCGAACGGGATGCCCCGGGTGCGGCACTCCTCGGTGTGGCGGAGCATCGCCTCCGGGTCGTCCGCGCCGATGAGCACCAGGTCGAGCCCGCCGACCCGGTCGGCGACGGCCTTGAGCTCGATCAGCCGGGCCTCGCTCATCGCGCCGGTGTAGAAGGAGCCGATCTGGTTGTGGTCCTTGTCCGTGGTGCAGACGAAGCGGGCGGTGTGCAGCACCTCGGAGATCCGGACCGAGTCGGTGTCCACGCCGTGCCGGTCGAGCCAGGCGCGGTACTCGTCGAAGTCGTACCCGGCCGCGCCCACGAGGATGGGGTTGCCGCCGAGCTGGCCCATGCCGAAGCAGATGTTCGGGCCCACGCCTCCCCTGCGCACATCGAGGTTGTCGACCAGGAAGGACAGCGAGACCGTGTGCAGCTGGTCCGCGACGAGCTGGTCGGCGAACCTTCCGGGGAAGGTCATGAGGTGGTCGGTGGCGATGGAGCCGGTGACTGCGATACGCACGGCTGGCGCTCCTGACGGATACGAAAAGGCGTTGACGATCCACGCTATCCGGTGAGAGGGTTCGCGCCGAACAGCGGAAACTACCCCAGAGTAGGTCTTTTTTCGACGGCCCGGACATGCTTACGGTGCGCCTATGGCGAACCACACCGCTCCCCGCGAGCGCGACGAGTCCGAGATCACTCTGGCCGAGCTCCGCGGCGACTGCGCCAGGATGGCCCCGCACTGGGTCACCCCCTCGGACGCCGCCCCCTCCCCCGTCTCCCCCGCGCTGATCCACCGGATTGTCGTCTCGCCCGCCTCGGCGCGGCTGGCCGACGCCGTGATCGGCGGCTAGCGGACGGTCCGAGGGAACCGCTCGCCCGCCCGTTCCGTCCCACCGGTGTCTCCTGTCGGAGGAGCACGAAGGACGAAGGAGCGATGCGGTGAGCGGTACGGACCCCACACCGGACACGCCGGGCACGCCCGACACACCTGACGTGACCGTCGCGAGCGGCACGGACGACGCGCCCCGGCGGCGGTCCCGGCTGGTCGTGGCGTCGGTCGCGGCGGCCGCGCTGCTGGTCGGCGGCGGCGGCGCGTACTGGGCGAGCACCGCGGCGGGCGGCGCCGCGGACGACAAGGCGGCCCTCGCGGACGCGGCCGGCGATCCCCCGCCCCTGGCGCTCGACGCCCGCGGCGGCACGCCGGGCGGCCCGGGGATCGCCCCGGGCGAACCGGACCCGAGCGGCTCGGTGTACAAGGCGTCCGGCACCCTGCCGAAGGGCCCCGACAAGGCTCCGGTGCTGCGCCCGCAGGGCAAGGTGACCGCCGCCGAGGTGAGCGAGCTGGCGAAGGCGCTGGGCGTCTCGGGCACGCCCCGGCTGAGCGGCGGGCAGTGGCGGATCGCCCCGGAGAAGGACGGCACGGGCGCGCGGCTCGACGTGGCCGTGGACGCGCCGGGTTCGTGGACGTTCACCCGGGTGGGCGGCACGCAGCGGAGTGACGCGTGTCTGGAGGGCACGAAGTGCGCGCCTCCGGGCGCGAAGCGGCTGCCCGGCGGCGCGCCGGTGAGCGAGGCGCAGGCGAAGGCGGCCGCGGCGCCGGTCCTCAAGGCCCTCGGCCAGGACGACGCCAAGGTGCGCGCCGGCCAGGTGATGGGCGACGAGCGGGTGGTGAACGCCGACCCGGTGTTCGGCGGGCTGCCCACGTACGGCTGGGCGACCGGACTGCGGGTGGGCCCGGACGGCGAGCTGGCCGGCGGCAGCGGGCGGCTGAAGGAGCCGGTGAAGTCGGCGACGTACCCGGTGATCGGCGCGGAGAAGGCCCTGGCCGCTCTGAACGAGGCGTCCCGGGGCACGGGCCCGGTGGACATCGGCGGCTGCGCCACGGACCCGCCGGCCGCCTCGGACGGGCGGAAGGCGAAGCCCGAGGCCCCCTGCCAGGTGACGTTCGAACGGGCCCCCGCGCAGGAGCTGACCGTGACGAAGGCGGTGCTCGGGCTGGCCGCGCAGTTCGCCGGCGGCCGGGAGGCGCTGGTGCCGTCCTGGCTGTTCGAGGTCGCCCCGAAGGGCACGGAGGCCACGCACACGGTGGTGCAGACGGCGGTGGCGCCGGAGTTCCTGACCCCGAAGCCGAAGCCGGCCCCGACGAAGCCGGTGCCGATCCCCTCCGACGACGCGGCCCCGCCGCAGCAGCTCCAGTCGTACGCGGTGGACGGCGCCGGGCGGACACTGAGCGCGACCTTCTGGGGCGGGGTGTGCAGCGACTACGGGCTCACGGCGGCGGAGAGCGCCGGCAGGGTGACGCTGACGATCACGGAGACCCCGCGGCAGCCTGACCGGGCCTGCATCATGATGGCCGTGGAGATCACCAAGTCGGTGACGCTGAAGGCGCCGCTGGGCGACCGGCAGGTCGTGGACGCGGCGAGCGGAGCGCTGGTACCGCGGCAGGGACCGAAGTAGCACGCGGAAGCAGCACGCGGACACGCCGAAGGCGGCGGCCCGGGATCCCCGGACCGCCGCCTTCGGCGTACGTACGGCCTAGCTGAACGAGTCGCCGCAGGCGCAGGAGCCCGTGGCGTTCGGGTTGTCGATCGTGAAGCCCTGCTTCTCGATGGTGTCGACGAAGTCGATCGAGGCGCCGCCGAGGTACGGGGCGCTCATGCGGTCGGTGACGACCTTGACGCCGTCGAAGTCCTTGACGACGTCGCCGTCGAGCGAGCGCTCGTCGAAGAAGAGCTGGTAACGGAGGCCGGAGCAGCCACCGGGCTGTACGGCGACGCGCAGCGCGAGGTCGTCGCGGCCTTCCTGCTCGAGCAGGCCCTTGACCTTGGCCGCGGCGGCGTCGGACAGGAGGATGCCGTCGCTGACAGTGGTCTTCTCGTCCGATACGGACATCTGCTTCTCTCCCGGTTTGTACGGAGACTGCTTGCCGACGTTTGCAACCGGCGGGGCCCCGGATCCATTCCGGGTGGAGCCCTAGTCTTTCCCCTTCATGCTCGCACACCGCCGGAAGTAGAGGCACCGCGACGGCGACGGGGAATTCGTCACACCGACACTATGGCCATCGTCAAAGTGACGTGAAGCAGTTATGATAGATAGCGTCATTTCGACGATAAGCGAAACCGCCGCCGACGACCTGCGTCTGTCGCAGAAACGATCTCCGCCGAAGAAGAAAGGGTGCGTGACGTGACCACCGCCCAGCCCCTGGACGTCCAGCCGACGCCGCTCGCCCTGCTGCTGCTCGGCCGTGACGCCGACCCCAAGAGCGAGCGTGGCGTGGAGTGCCCGGGCGACCTGCCCTCGCCGTCCGACCCGGACCTGGTGGCGCGCGCCCGCGCGGCCAAGGAGAAGCTCGGCGACAAGGTCTTCGTCCTCGGCCACCACTACCAGCGCGACGAGGTCATCCAGTTCGCCGACGTCACCGGCGACTCCTTCAAGCTCGCCCGTGACGCGGCCGCCCGTCCGGAGGCCGAGTACATCGTCTTCTGCGGTGTGCACTTCATGGCCGAGTCGGCCGACATCCTCACCGACGACGACCAGAAGGTCGTGCTGCCCGACCTGGCCGCCGGCTGCTCCATGGCCGACATGGCCACCGCCGAGCAGGTCGCCGAGTGCTGGGACGTGCTGACCGAGGCCGGCATCGCCGACGTCACCGTGCCCGTCTCGTACATGAACTCCTCGGCCGACATCAAGGCCTTCACCGGCAAGCACGGCGGCACCATCTGCACGTCCTCCAACGCGAAGAAGGCGCTCGACTGGGCCTTCGAGCAGGGCGAGAAGGTGCTCTTCCTGCCGGACCAGCACCTGGGCCGGAACACCGCCGTCCGCGACATGGGCATGTCCCTGGACGACTGTGTGGTCTACAACCCGCACAAGCCGAACGGCGGCCTGACCGCCGAGGAGCTGCGCGCCGCCAAGATGATCCTGTGGCGCGGGCACTGCTCGGTGCACGGCCGCTTCTCGCTGGACTCGGTCAACGACGTCCGCGAGCGGGTCCCGGGCGTGAACGTCCTGGTCCACCCGGAGTGCAAGCACGAGGTCGTCGCCGCGGCCGACTACGTCGGCTCGACGGAGTACATCATCAAGACCCTGGAGGCGGCCCCGGCCGGCTCGAAGTGGGCGATCGGCACGGAGCTGAACCTGGTCCGCCGCCTGGCGAACCGATTCGCCCCGGAGGGCAAGGAGATCGTCTTCCTCGACAAGACGGTCTGCTTCTGCTCCACGATGAACCGCATCGACCTGCCGCACCTGGTCTGGACCCTGGAGTCGCTGGCCGAGGGCAACCTGGTCAACCGCATCGAGGTCGACAAGGAGACGGAGAGCTTCGCCAAGCTCGCCCTGGAGCGGATGCTGGCGCTTCCGTAACCCCGGGACGACGTCACCCCGGGGAACGACGTCACCCGGGAACGAACGGTGCCCCGCAGCCGGGCGGCTGCGGGGCACCGTCGTGTGCGCCGGCGGGTCAGGCGTCCAGGAGCGAGCCCTCCAGCGGGGTCGTCTCCGGCTGCTCCGGGTTGTCGAGGCCGTCGCCGTTCTTCTTGGCGCGCTTGGCCGCCTTCTTCTTCGCGCGGCGCTCCTTGCGGAGCTCCACCATCGCGTAGAGGGTCGGGACCAGGAGGAGGGTCAGCAGGGTCGAGGTGACCAGGCCGCCGATCACGACCACCGCCAGCGGCTGGGCGATGAAGCCGCCCTGACCGGTGACACCGAGCGCCATCGGGAGCAGCGCGAAGATCGTCGCCAGGGCCGTCATCAGGATCGGGCGGAGCCGGTGCCGGCCGCCCTCGACGACCGCTTCGACGATGCCGAGGCCCTGTGCGCGGTACTGGTTGATCAGGTCGATCAGCACGATCGCGTTGGTGACCACGATGCCGATCAGCATCAGCATGCCGATCATCGCCGGGACGCCCATCGCGGTGCCGGTGATCACCAGCAGGCCGAGCGCGCCGGTCGCCGCGAACGGGATGGAGACCAGCAGGATCAGCGGCTGGATCAGCGACTTGAAGGTCGCGACCAGCAGCATGAAGACGATCGCGATCGCCGCGAGCATCGCCAGGCCGAGCTGGAGGAAGGCCTCCGACTGGTCCTCCGAGACGCCGCCGATGGACGCGGTCGCGCCCTCCGGCAGATCCAGGGCGTTGATCTTCGACTGGAGTTCGGTGCTGACCGCGCCGGTGTTGTCGCCGGTCGGCTTGGCGCTGATCGTCGCGGCGCGGGCGCCGTCGATCCGGGTCATCGAGACCGGGCCCGGCACCAGCTTCACCTCGGCGATGTCGCCGAGCTTCACCGGGCCGAGCGGCAGCGCCTTGAGCTGCGCCATGGTGGTGGCGGGCTTGGCCGAGGTGATGACGACGTCCCGCTCGGTGTCGTCGAGGGTCGCCGTGCCGGCCGGGGTGCCGCGGACCGCCTGGGCCACGGCCAGGCCGAGGGTGGTGTCGTTGAAGCCGGCCTCGGCCGCCTTCGGGGTCGCCTTGACCGAGATCCGCGGGACGGACTGGGCCAGGTCGCTCTGGACGTCGGTGACGTCGTCGAGCTTCGCGACCTCGGCGCGCACGGCCTCGGACGCCTTCTGCAGGACGTCGCGGTCGCCCGCCTTGACGACGACGCTGAGGTCCTGGTTGTTGAAGCCGTCGCCGGCCGCGATGGTGGTGTCGCCGATGCCGTCCAGCTTGGCCAGCTCGGTGTCGATCGCCTCGCGGACCTTCTCGTACGAGGCCGAGTCCGCCAGCTTGACCTGGTACGAGGCCTGGTTGGCGCCGGTGCCGCCGCCGAAGGCGGCCATGAAGCCGGACGAGCCGACGGTGACCTGGTAGTCCTCGACGCCCTTGGTGGAGCCGAGCACCTTCTCGACCTTCTTCGCGGCCTCGTCGGCCGCGCTCAGGCTGGTGCCGGGGGCCAGCTCCTGCTTGACGGAGAGGATCTCCTGCTCGCCCTGGTCGAAGAAGTTGGTCTTCAGCAGCGGGGCCATGGCGAAGGTGCCGATCAGGACGACGATCGCGATCGCCACGCTGGTGAGCCGGCGGCGGGTCGCGAAGCGCAGGACCGGGACGTACATGCGCTGCATGCGGCTCCGGGCCTCCTTCTCCTCCGCCACGCGGCGCGCCTCGTCCGGGTCCTCGGAGGTGCCCTTGGGGGCGCGCAGGAACCAGTACGACAGCACCGGCACGACCGTCAGGGAGACCAGCAGCGAGGCGAGCAGCGCCGCCGTCACGGTCAGGCTGAACGAGCCGAACAGCTCGCCGACCATGCCGCCGACCAGACCGATCGGCAGGAAGACGGCGACGGTGGTGAGGGTGGAGGAGGTGACCGCGCCGGCCACCTCGCGCACCGCGGTGATGATCGCCGCCTGGCGCTCCTCGCCGTAGCCGAGGTGCCGCTTGATGTTCTCCAGGACCACGATCGAGTCGTCGACGACGCGGCCGATGGCGATGGTGAGCGCGCCCAGGGTGAGCATGTTCAGGGAGAGGTCCCTGGTCCACAGGACGATCAGCGCCAGCACCACCGACAGCGGGATGGAGACCGCGGTGACGAGGGTGGAGCGGATCGAGGCGAGGAACACCAGGATCACGATCACCGCGAAGAGCAGGCCGAGCGCGCCCTCCGTGGTGAGGCCGGAGATGGACTTGGAGACCGCCGGGCCCTGGTCGGAGACGACGGTCAGCTCGGCGCCGGAGCCGAGGTCCGCCCGCAGCTCGGGCAGCGTGTCCTTGACGGCCTCGGAGATGGCGACGGCGCTGCCGTCCTTGTCCATGGTGACCATCACGGCGAGGCTGGGCTTGCCGTTGGTACGGGTGATGGAGGCGCGGGCGGACTCCTGCTGCTTCACGGTCGCCACGTCGCCGAGCCGGACCGGCTGCGGGGCCTTGTCGGCGTCGGCCCGGCTGCCGACCGTGCCGGTCGGCGGGGTGAGCCGCAGGTCCTGGATCTGCTGCAGCGAGGTGAAGCCGCCGCCGACCTGCACGGTGCGGCTCTTGCCGGCCTCGGAGAAGGAGCCGGCCGGGATGGTCGCGCCGCCGGCCTTGAGGGCCTCGGCGAGGGTCATGGCGTTGAACCCGGCGGCCGCGAGCTTCGCGTCGTCGGGGGTGACGGAGACCTGGAGCTCCTGGACGCCGTCGACGGAGACCTGGCCGACGCCGTCGATGTCCTCCAGGGCGGGGACGACCGTGCGCTGCAGCTGGTCGGCCAGCGCCTGCTGGTCCTTGCCGGAGGTGACGGCGAGGACGACGGTGGGGATGTCGTCCGTGGAGCCGGCCACGACCTGCGGGTCGACGGAGTCGGGCAGGGCGATCCGGGCCCGGTTGACGGCCTGCTGGACGTCGGCCACGAGCTGCTTGGTGCCCTCGTCGCCGTAGTCGAAGGTGGCCATGATGACGGCGTTGCCCTCGGAGGCGGTGGCCGTGATGCCCTTGATGCCGTCGACGGCCTTCAGGGTGTTCTCGAGCGGTTCGACGACCTGCTTCTCGACCACGTCCGGGGACGCGCCCTGGTAGGGGGCGAGGACCGACACCATCGGCAGTTCGATGGAGGGCAGGAGCTGCTGCTTGAGCTGCGGGATGGCGATCGCACCGAAGACGATCGCCACGATCGACATCAGCCCTATCAGGGCCCGTTGCGCGAGGCTGAATCTGGACAGCCAGGACATGGGGTCTCTCTTCTGTGGCGTACGTACGCAGGAAGCGGGCGCCCCGCCCGAAGCGCTCAGTCAGGTGCCCGCTTATACCCTCGGCCACGGAGCGGGCCGTTCCGTCGGCCCCAGGTCCAGATCCTTATCCCGCGCATACCGCGTTCGGAGTACGCCGGGCGCTCGGGCTACTCCACCCTTGGACGTACCAGGCCCGATTCGTACGCGATGACCACCAATTGCGCCCGGTCGCGGGCGCCCAGCTTGGCCATCGCCCGGTTCACATGCGTCTTGACGGTGAGCGGGCTGACCTCGAGGCGGTCGGCGATCTCGTCGTTCGACAGCCCGCCCGCGACGAGGACCAGCACCTCCGTCTCGCGGCCGGTCAGCGCGGCCAGCCGCGCCGAGTGCGCCCGCGCGCCGTCGGCGCCGTCCGTCCCGCCGCCCTGGGCGAGGAAGGAGGCGATCAGCCCCTTGGTGGCGGCCGGGGAGAGCAGGGCCTCGCCGGCCGCGGCGATCCGGATGGCGTTGAGCAGTTCCTCCGGTTCGGCGCCCTTGCCGAGGAAGCCGGACGCGCCAGCGCGCAGCGACTGCACCACGTACTCGTCCACCTCGAAGGTCGTCAGCATGACGATCCGGACGTGGGAGAGCTCCGGGTCGGCGGTGATCTCGCGGGTGGCGGCCAGTCCGTCGGTGCCGGGCATCCGGATGTCCATCAGGACGACGTCGGCCTTGGTGGAGCGGGCGAGCACGACGGCCTGCGCGCCGTCGGCGGCCTCCCCGACGACCTCCATGTCGGGTTCGGAGTCGACCAGGACCCGGAAGGCGCTGCGGAGCAGGGCCTGGTCGTCGGCGAGCAGTACCCGGATGGTCATGCGTCCTCCCCGTCCGCCCCGGTGCGGGCGGTCACCGGCAGTATCGCCTGCACGCGGAAGCCGCCGCCGTACCGGGGGGCCGCGGTCAGCGCGCCGCCGAGGGCGCCGGCCCGTTCGCGCATGCCGACCAGGCCGTGGCCGCCGACCGGGACGGCGTCCTCGGCGGCGGGCTGCGGGGCGCCGTCGTCGAGGACGGTGATCTCCACGGTGCGGCCCACGCGGACGACGCTGACCTCGGCGCGGGCGTCCGGCCCGGCGTGCTTGCGCACGTTGGTCAGGGCCTCCTGGATGATCCGGTACGCGGCGAGGTCGACGGCCGCCGGCAGGCCGCCGTCGTCGTCGGTGCGGGCCAGCTCGACGGGCAGTCCGGCGTTGCGGAAGGTGTCGAGCAGTTCGTCGAGGCGGGCGAGGCCGGGGGCCGGCTCGGTGGGGGCCTCCGGGTCGCCGGACTGGCGCAGCAGCCCGACCGTGGCGCGCAGCTCGTCGAGCGCGGAGCGGCTGGCCTCCCGTACGTGCGCGAGGGCCTCCTTGGCCTGGTCGGGGCGCTTGTCCATGACGTGCGCGGCGACCCCGGCCTGCACGTTGACCAGGGCGATGTGGTGGGCGACCACATCGTGCAGATCGCGGGCGATGCGCAGCCGCTCCTCGGCGACCCGCCGCCGGGCCTCCTCCTCGCGGGTGCGCTCGGCGCGCTCGGCCCGCTCGCGGATGGCGGCGACGAAGGCCCGCCGGCTGCGCACGGCGTCGCCGGCGGCGGCCGCCATGCCGGTCCAGGCGAACAGCCCGATGTTCTCCTGGGAGTACCAGGGCGAGGAGCCGAAGGACATCGCCGAGCAGGTCAGCACGGTCATGGTGACCAGGCCGACCCGCCAGGTGGTGGGCCGGTCGGTGCGCGAGGCGACGGTGTACAGCGCGACCACCGCGCTCATCGCGACGGGCGCCCGCGGGTCCTCGACGACCAGCTCGGCCAGGCTGATGGCGACCGTCGCGGCGAGCACGGCCCGCGGTGCGCGCCGGCGCAGGACGAGCGCGGCGGCGCCGCACACCATGAACGCCACGCTGACCGCCGAGGGGCTGCGGGTGCCGAAGGTGGGGCCGTTGGGGCCGCCGTGCGGGTCGGCGAAGGAGCCGGTGATCATGGCGATGAGCACGGCGAGGGCGAGGCCCGCGTCGAAGGCGGTGGGATGCGCGCGGAGCCAGTCCCGACTCCGGGAGAGCCCGCTTCCGATTGGCGTCACGTCGAGCAACGGTACGGGGCACGGGCCGCGGGGCGGAACGCGCCGACGCCCCGCCGCCCCGGAGGGGGCGGGCGGGGCGTCGGGCCGGAGTGCGGGGCTGCCGGCGTCAGCCTGGGATCAGGCCGTCGTCGGAGAGGAGTTCACGGACCTCGGCGAGGGTGGCGTCCGGGGACGGAAGGATCAGCTCGGAGGGTTCGAGGGCTTCGTCCGGCAGCGGTTCGCCGAGCCGGCGGATCGCGTCGAGGAGGGCGGCGAGGGTGCGGCGGAAGGCCTCCCCGTCGCCGCTCTCCATCTCGGCGAGCAGTTCGTCGTCGAGCTTGTTGAGCTCGGGGAAGTGGCTGTCCGCCACTTCCCACTGGCCCTCCCCCATGATCCTCACGATCATGACGCGTCCTTACGCTCGTGTCGGGGCTACTGCTTGTCGAACCGCGGCCGGGAGGACTGCTGCGAGGACTGGGACTGCGCCTGGTCCTGCGTACCGCCCTCGATGGCCTGCTGCGAGGCGGAAGGTCCGCCGGCCAGCTCCGCCTTCATCCGCTGGAGCTCCAGCTCGACGTCCGTGCCACCGGAGAGCCGGTCCAGCTCGGCCTGGATGTCGTCCTTGGCGAGCCCGGAGTGGTCGTCCAGGGCGCCGGAGGCCAGCAGCTCGTCGATCGCGCCGGCCCGGGCCTGCAGCTGGGCGGTCTTGTCCTCGGCGCGCTGGATCGCCACGCCGACGTCGCTCATCTCCTCGGAGATGCCCGAGAAGGACTCCGCGATCCGGGTCTGGGCCTGGGCCGCGGTGTAGGTGGCCTTGATGGTCTCCTTCTTGGTGCGGAAGGCGTCGACCTTGGCCTGCAGCCGCTGGGAGGCGAGCGTCAGCTTCTCCTCCTCGCCCTGCAGCGTCTGGTGCTGCACCTCCAGGTCGGAGACCTGCTGCTGCAGCGCGGCCCGCCGGGACAGCGCCTCGCGGGCGAGGTCCTCGCGGCCGAGCGCCAGCGCCTTGCGGCCCTGGTCCTCCAGCTTGGCGGACTGGCTCTGGAGCTGGTTCAGCTGCAGCTCCAGGCGCTTGCGCGAGGTCGCGACATCGGCCACGCCCCGGCGCACCTTCTGCAGCAGCTCCAGCTGCTTCTGGTAGGAGTAATCGAGGGTCTCGCGCGGATCCTCGGCCCGGTCAAGGGCCTTGTTTGCCTTCGCGCGGAAGATCATCCCCATACGCTTCATGACACCGCTCATGGGCTTCGCGCGCCCCCTTCTGACGGACTCGGCTCAAGCACTCCAACAGAACCCACAGTACGGTTCCTGCCTCCATTACCGCACTGTTCGGGGCCGGATGCGCTCCTCCCCAAGGACGACTGCGCGGGCCCCGTATCCCGCCCAGGGTGGAGGAACGGGTCAGGGAAGCGCACGGGTCGTCCGGACTTACATGGACAGACGCACGCCGTTAGCGGATCGTTCCCGCCCGCACTGGGGTCTACTCCTGTCAGCACGTACCCTTGGCCTTGTGTTCCGTAGCCGTTCGAAGGATGAGAAGGCCCCCACCGACCAGGTGACGGCGGACCTCTCCAAGCAGCCCCGCGACCCCGAGGCCCCGAAGGGCCGCCCGACCCCGAAGCGGAGTGAGGCCCAGACCCAGCGCCGACGCGCGCAGACAGCGCCGACGGACCGCAAGGACGCCATGAAGCGTCAGCGCGAGGTGCGCCGCCAGGAGCTGGCGAAGCAGCGCGAGGCCCTGAGCAGCGGTGACGAGCGCTACCTGCCCGTCCGCGACAAGGGCCCGGTCCGCCGTTTCGTCCGCGACTACGTCGACTCGCGCTTCGCCGTCGCGGAGTTCTTCCTGCCGATGGCCGTGGTGATCCTCGTGCTGTCGATGATCCGCGCGGGCAACCTCCAGCAGATCTCGCTGGTGCTGTGGCTCGGCATCATCGTCATGATCGTGATCGACTCGGTGTTCCTCTCCTTCCGGCTGCGCAAGCAGCTGAACGAGCGCTTCCCGAACGAGCCGAAGCGCGGCGCGGTGGCCTACGGCCTCATGCGCACCCTCCAGATGCGCCGGCTGCGGCTTCCGAAGCCTCAGGTCAAGCGCGGAGAGCGGCCCTGAGCGCGGAGGACTTCCCGCCGGACCCGAACGCGGCCGCCCTCGGCCGTGCCGGGCTGCGTGACGCCGTCCGGCACGAGCTGATCGCCCGGCAGCTCGACGAGCAGCTCGCCGCCCGCTACCCCGTGGGGCAGCGGCTGCGGATCCTCGACGTCGGCATGGGCCACGGCGCGCAGCTGCTGCGCCTGGCCCGGGCCGGCCACACCGTGACCGGCCTGGAGGCCGACCCCGAGCTGCTCAAGACCGCCCGTGAGGCGCTGGCCGGCGAGCCGGCCGGGATCCGCGAGCGGGTCCGGCTGATCGAGGGCGACGGCCGCGACACCGGCGTGCACTTCCTGCCGGGCAGCTTCGACGTGGTGCTCTGCCACGGCGTACTGATGTACGTGCCGGAGCCGGACGGTCTGCTCGCCGGCCTGGCCCGGATGCTGGCCCCCGGCGGCCTGCTGTCCCTCGTGGTGCGGAACGCGGAGGCCCTGGCGATGCGGCCGGGGCTCGCCGGGGACTGGCCGGGCGCGCTCGCGGCCTTCGAGTCGGACGCGTACGCGGACCGGTACGGCGCGCCGGTGCGCGCGGACCGGCTCGGCGCGCTGACCTCGACCCTCGCCGGCATCGCGGCGCCGCTGCACGCCTGGTACGGGGTGCGGGTCTTCACCGACGGCCTGCCGCACGACGCCGGACTGCCGGCCGCGGACGAGCTGGAGCGGCTGCTGGCCGCCGAGGAGCGGGCCGCCCGCACGGACCCGTACCGCCGGGTCGCGGCGCTGCTGCACCTGTGCGGAGTGCGCGGCTGACCCGTCCTCACCCGGCGTCAGGCACGGGGACGGGTTCTGCGTCCTGACGCGTGTGAGCATCGAGTACGCCGGAGATCCCGGCCGCCCCGCAGACCCCTCCGCCTCGCCCGACGTGCCCGCCCGCGAGGTGTGGCGTGCCCTGTACGGGCACTTCCGGCCGCACCGCGGGGCCGTGGCGCTCGGCGCGCTGCTGGCCCTGATCGGGGCGGCGAGCGGGCTCGCCCAGCCGCTCGCGGCGAAGGAACTGGTGGACCGGCTCGGGGAGGGCCGGTCGATCACGGCCGTCATTCTCGCCCTCACCGCCCTCGTGGTGTTCGGCACGGCCGTGGAGGCGCTCGGCTCGTACGTCCTGGAGCGCACCGCGGAGTCCGTGGTGCTCGCCGCCCGCCGCACCCTGATCGGGCGGCTGCTGCGGCTGCGGCTGCCGGAGGTGGAGAAGACCCAGCCCGGCGACCTGATGTCCCGGGTCACCTCCGACACGACGCTGCTGCGCGCCGTCACGACGCAGTCGGTGGTGTCGGCGGCGACGGGCGGTCTGGCGTTCCTCGCCACGCTCGTGATGATGGCGCTGATGGACCCGGTGCTGCTGGGCGTGACGCTCGGGGTGATCGTGCTGATCGGCGGGGCGGTGGCGTTGCTGATGCCGAAGATCTCCGCGGCGACGCGGCGCTCGCAGGAGGCGGTCGGCGAGATCTCCACCGTGCTGGAGCGGGCGTTCGGCGCGTTCCGGACGATCAAGGCGTCGGGGGCGGAGGTCCGGGAGACGGCGGTGGTCGACGCGGCGGCCGAGCGGGCCTGGCGGCACGGCGTGAAGTCGGCGAAGTGGCAGTCGCTGGCGGGCTCGTCGATCGGGCTCGCGGTGCAGGTGTCGTTCCTGGCGGTGCTGGGGATCGGCGGGGCGCGGGTCGCGTCGGGCGCGATATCGGTGTCCTCGCTGATCGCCTTCCTGCTGTTTCTCTTCTACCTGATCGAGCCGGTCTCGAAGCTGGTCGAGGCGGCGACGCAGTACCAGGTGGGCTCGGCGGCGATCGCCCGGATCCTGGAGGCGGAGCGGCTGGAGACGGAGGAGGCGGAAGGTGCCGGTCCGCGGGCGCCGGCGGTGAGCGGGCCCTCGGCGTCGGTGGTCTTCGAGGACGTGTCGTTCGCGTACCGTGAGGATCTGCCGCCGGTCCATCAGGGCGTCTCGTTCACGGTGCCGGGCGCGGGCATGACCGCGTTCGTCGGGCCGTCGGGCGCGGGCAAGACGACCGTGTTCGGGCTGATCGAGCGGTTCTACGAGGCGACCGGCGGGCGGATCCTGGTCGACGGCAAGGATGTGCGGGACTGGCCGCTGGCGGAGCTGCGGGCGGCGATCGGGTACGTGGAGCAGGACGCGCCGGTGCTGTCCGGCACGCTGCGCGAGAACCTGCTGTTCGCCGCGCCGGAGGCCACGGAGGCGGAGCTGGCGGAGGTGCTGGTGCGGGCCCGGCTCGACGGGCTCGTGGAGCGGCTGCCGCAGGGCCTGGACACGGTGGTCGGCCATCGCGGCTCGAAGCTCTCCGGTGGTGAGCGGCAGCGCGTCGCCATCGCCCGGGCGCTGCTGCGCAGGCCCCGGCTGCTGCTCCTGGACGAGGCGACCTCGCAGCTGGACGCGGTCAACGAACTGGCGCTGCGGGACGCGGTGGCCGAGGCGGCCCGTGAGACGACGGTCCTGGTGGTGGCGCACCGGCTGTCGACGGTGACGCTGGCGGACCGCATCGTGGTGATGGACGCGGGCCGGGTGCGGGCCGTGGGCACCCATGCGGAGCTGGTGGCCGGCGACGCCCTGTACGGGGAGCTCGCGGCGACCCAGTTCCTGGCGGCGGACGCGGGCTGACGGCGAGCGGCTTGAGCCGGGAGCCGGGGCGGGGGGGGGGGGGGGGGGGGGGCCCCCGGGGGGGGGGGGGGGGGGGCCCCGCCCCCCCCCCCCCCGCCCCGGCTCCGTGTCTACGCCTCCGCGTCCAGGGACATCGGGCCGTAGATCTTCGTCGCGTCCTCGAAGAGCACGACCTGCTCCGCGCCGCCCGCGAGGAGGTCGCGCCAGTACTCGCCGATCCAGGACTCGGCATCACCCTGGGTCGTGAACTCCTCCGGCACGACCGAGGGCTCGACCTCGGTGCCGTCGGTCTTCTCGAACCGCCACGTCCATGCCATGCGCGCCTCCCGGAGCTCACCGGATGATCGGTTTCCTGCCCGCAGCGTAGCCGGGCGCGCACCCCCGCAGGGGACGCGGGAGGATCGTGACCGTGGAACTGACTCTGCTCGGCACCGGAGCCCCCGAAGGGCTCCCCCGCCCCGACTGCCCCTGCGCCCGCTGCGCCCTGTCCCGCGGCCCGTACGCGCGGGCCGCGACCGCGCTGCTCGTCGACGGGGCGCTGCTGCTCGACCTGACCCCGGGAGCGGCCCTGGCCGCGGCGCGGACCGGGCACTCGCTGACCGGCGTACGGCAGGTGCTGCTCACGCATCCGCACGACGGGCCGGCGGTGGAGCTGCCGCCGGGGCTGCCGACGGCGGGTCGGGTGCCGGACGGGCGGGAGCTGACGCTGATCAGCGGGCATACGGTGCGGGCGGTGTCGATGGACGCGCCGGGCACGGGGTACGAGGTGATCTCGCCGGACGGGGACCGGCTGCTGTACCTGCCGCCGGGCGGCGCGCCGGCCGGGCTGCCGGAGCGGGGCAGGCCGCCGTACGACACGGTCTGCGTGGACGTGACCGGGCGGCCGGACGCGCTGGCCCGGCTGCGGGCCTCGGGCGCGGTGGGGCCGGCGACGGACGTGGTCGCGGTGCACCTGGACCACGACGTGCCGCCGGGCGCGGAGCTGGACCGGCGGCTCGCGGCGGCGGGGGCCCGGGCGGTGCCGGACGGGACGACGGTGACGGTCGGCGCGTACCGCACCGTCCCGGAGGTCCCGCGGCGCACGCTGGTGACCGGCGGGGCGCGGTCGGGGAAGTCCCTGGAGGCGGAGCGGCGTCTGGAGTCGTTCCCGGAGGTCGTGTACGTGGCGACCTCCGGGACGCGGGAGGGCGACCCGGAGTGGGCGGAGCGGATCGGGGTGCACCGGGATCGCCGCCCGGGGGCCTGGCGGACCGTGGAGACGACGGACCTGGTGCCGCTGCTCGCGGAGGAGGGCCCGGCGCTGCTGATCGACTGTCTGGCGCTGTGGCTGACGGACGCCATGGACCGGGTCGGGGCCTGGGACGACGAACGCTGGTCGTCCGGCGGCCGCGAGGCCCTGCGGGAGCGGATCGCGCAGCTGGTCGCCGCGGTGCGGGAGACCCGCCGCACGGTCGTGGCGGTCACCAACGAGGTCGGCGCGGGCGTGGTCCCGGCCACCGCCTCGGGCCGCCGGTTCCGCGACGAACTGGGCCGTCTGAACGCCGCCTTCGGCGACGAGTGCGAGCAGCTCGTCCTGGTGACGGCGGGCCAGCCGGTGGTCCTGCGGGGCTAGCGACTTTCTGACGGTACCGTTCACGCTACGGACCTGGACCACGACGAGTGACGGCACAAGGCGGACCCTTGAACCTGGACGACTTCTCCGATCTGATCGAGCGACCCGACGGCGGGATACGGTACGACGCCGAGGCGCGCCGGGAGCGGCTGAGCCTTCCTGCCGGGGCGCTCGGGCGGCTGGACGAGCTCGGCGAGTGGTTGTCGGCCGCGCAGGCCGCGGTGCCGGTCCGGCCCGTGGAGCAACCGCGTGTGGTGCTGTTCGCGGGCGACCACGGGGTGGCCGGGCTCGGGGTGTCCGGGCGGGCCGCGGGGACCGCGTACGAGCTGGTGCGGGAGGTGCTGGACGGAGCGAGCCCGGTCGCGGTGCTCGCCCGGCGCATGAACGTTCCGGTGCGCGTCGTCGACGCGGGCCTCGACTGCGATCCCGCCCTGCTGCCCGCCGAGGTCGTACGGCACCGGGTGCGCCGCGGGACCGGGCGGATCGACGTCGAGGACGCGATGACCCTCGAGGAGGCGAACGCCGCCGTCGAGCTGGGCATGGCGATCGCCGACGAGGAGGCGGACTCGGGCACCGATCTCGTGGTGCTGGGAGATCTGAGCGTCGGCGGCACCACCGCCGCGTCGACCCTCGTCGCCGCCCTGTGCGGCACGGACGCCTCCGTGGTGACCGGCCGCGGCGGCGCGGGGATCGACGACCTGGCGTGGATGCGCAAGTGCGCGGCGATCCGCGACGCGCTGCGCCGCGCCCGTCCCGTCCTCGGCGACCAGCTCGCGCTGCTCGCCGCCGTCGGCGGCCCGGACCTGGCCGCCACGACCGGCTTCCTGCTGCAGAGCGCGGTGCGCCGGATGCCGGTGATCCTGGACGGCGTGGTCGGCGCGGCCTGCGGTCTCGTCGCGCAGCGGGCCGCGTTCCGTTCCCCGGACTGGTGGCTGGCCGGCCAGCTCTCCGGCGAGCCGGCGCAGGCCAAGGCGCTGGACCGGATGGCGGTCAACCCTCTGCTCGACCACGGCGTCCGAGTGGGTGAGGGAACCGGGGCGTTGCTCGCACTGCCCCTCGTCCAGGCCGCGGCGGCGCTCGCCGCCGAGCTGCCGGAGCGTCCGGCCGACGTGCCGGTCGCGGACGAGGAGGGCTGACCGAAAGGCCAGCTCAGGCGTACCGCCGCGGCCCGTCGCACATTCGCTGTGACGGGCCGCGGCGGCACTCGGCCATGACCGACGGTGCCCCATATGCTCGCTTTTCATGGGAGAGGTCCGTTTGTCCACCGATTCAGCGCCCCGCGGCACCGTGCGCTCGCGCCGCGCCGCCGCGTTCGCCGTCTGGTACCTGCGCGCGGTCACGTTCGTGAACTTCCTCAGCGCGGTCTGGGTCTCGCTGGGCCAGGACCTCCGCCGGCACAACACGGACGACTACTTCACGCCGTACCTGCTCACCGCGGGTTTCGCCTCCGGCGTCCTCACGCTGTTCCTCGCCGTCACCATGCGCCGCCGCAAGCGCGCCGCCTGGATCCTGAACCTCGTGCTGAGCGGCCTGTTCCTGGTGCTGTTCGCGCTGGCGATGTTCCTGCCGGAGATCCGGCAGCACACGCAGAACTGGATCTCGCTGGTCCTGACAGCGGCCTTCGTCGTCGCACTGCTCCTCGGCCGCACGGAGTTCTACGCGAAGGGCGACCGTTCCAACCCGCTGCTCGCCACCGTCGTCGCCCTCGTCGGCCTCCTGGTGACCTCGCTGTTCGCCGCCTTCCTGGTCACCGTCACCAACACCGCCGCCGGCTCGTCCACCTTCCTGGAGCGCTGGCGGTACGGTGTGATGCGGCTGATCACCCTGGCCGCCGACGACTCCCGGTTCCCGGCGATCTCCACGCCCGGCTGGGTCGACGTCACCATCAACGTGCTGTCCACCCTGCTGCTGTTCGCCGTACTGTTCGCCGCGTTCCGGTCCCGCCGGGCCGTCGACCCGCTCACCGAGGACGACGAGCGCAAGCTGCGCGCGCTGCTCGACCGGCACGGCGACCGTGACTCGCTGGGCTACTTCGCGCTGCGCCGCGAGAAGAGCGTGGTCTGGTCGCCGAGCGAGAAGGCCGCCGTCGCGTACCGCGTGGTGGGCGGGGTCTCGCTCGCCTCGGGCGACCCGATCGGCGACCCGGAGGCCTGGCCCGGCGCGATCGAGCCGTGGCTGGCGGAGGCCAGGGAGCACGGCTGGATCCCGGCCGTGATGGGCGCGAGCGAGGAGGCCGGCACGATCTACGCCCGGCACGGACTCGACGCCCTGGAGCTGGGCGACGAGGCCCTCGTGGACACCGCCGAGTTCACCCTGGAGGGCCGTGCGATGCGCACGGTCCGGCAGGCGTACAACCGCGTCAAGCGGGCCGGGTACGAGGTCCGGGTCCGCCGCCACGAGGACATCCCCGA
The DNA here is from genome assembly GCF_043199435.1 of Streptomyces sp. NPDC048604. Taxonomy (NCBI): domain Bacteria; kingdom Bacillati; phylum Actinomycetota; class Actinomycetes; order Kitasatosporales; family Streptomycetaceae; genus Streptomyces; species Streptomyces sp. NPDC048604. Next base: position 64,201 of record NZ_JBICVX010000017.1, on the reverse strand, counting down.
CGACGAGATGACCGTCCTGCTGGCGAAGGCGGACGACTGGCGCGACGGCGAGACGGAGCGCGGCTTCTCCATGGCCCTCGGCCGGCTCGGCGACCCGGCCGACGGGCGCTGCGTGATGCTCGAGTGCACGGACGAGAAGGGCGAGTTGCGGGCACTGCTGTCCTTCGTGCCGTGGGGCCCGAAGGGCCTGTCGCTCGACCTGATGCGCCGGGACCGGGACTCCGACAACGGCCTGATGGAGTTCATGGTCATCGAACTCCTCCAGCACGCCCAGGAGATCGGGATCACGCAGGTCTCGCTCAACTTCGCGATGTTCCGCTCCGTCTTCGAACGTGGCGCGAGGCTCGGCGCGGGACCGGTGCTGCGGATGTGGCGTTCGCTGCTCAGTTTCTTCTCCCGCTGGTGGCAGATCGAGTCGCTGTACCGCGCCAACGCCAAGTACCGGCCGATCTGGGAGCCCCGATTCATGCTGTTCGAGAAGAGCGCCGACCTGCTGCGCATCGGCCTGGCGGCGGGCCGCGCCGAGGGCTTCCTGGAGGCCCCGGGGCTGCCGAAGTGGCTGCACCGCAGACACCTGGAAGGCAGCCGTTGACCCGGTCCGCCGGGGACCTCGCCCGCCGGGAATGGGGGCCGCTGTACGGGACGGTGCGCGCGGCGCTGGTCACCGGGCGATGGAGGGCGATACCCCTGACCTTGGCCGCGGTCTGCCTCACCGGCCTGTTCCAGCTGATACAGAACCAGGACTGGGGCTACCAGCCCGTCCAGAACATCGGGGCGGTACGCGCCTCCGACCCGCTGTGGCTCGCGCTGCTGCGGACCCCGCTGTCGCTGTTCGTGCCGGCGCTCGACCTGCCGGTCTGGGGGGCGCTGGCCCAGATCCTGGTGGTCTTCGGGATCGCGGAGATCTGCCTGGGCCGACGGCGGACCCTGGGCGTCGCCTATCTGGCGACCCTGGCGGGGACCCTGTACGCACGGGTCGGCATCGCCCTCGGCCCGGACACGCCGCTGGGGCTGCCCGCCTCGGACGCGCAGGTGGTGGACACCGGCCCGTCCGCGGCGGTGGTCGGCCTCGCGGTGTACGTGTGCTGGACGTACCGGGCCTGGTTCACCGGGGGCCTGGTGGTCCTGGCGATGGTGGTCGAGGTGCTGGTGAAGAGCAACCTCGCCGGCAAGGAGCACCTGGCGGCGATCGCCGCGATCGCGGCCGTCTGCGCGGTGCGGACCCTGCGTCAGCGGGCGTCCGGCGGACCGCCGTCGCCGCCCGGGCCGTGCCCGGACCGGAGCGGGACCCGCTCCTGGAAGCCGCCGACCACGTCCTGAAAGCGCCGCACGACCCGGTTCCAGCGCCGGTCGTGCCGGTAGGCCCGCAGCCCCGCCTTCGCCCGTGCCTTGGGCCGCCGCCGGTACGCCTTGCGGGCCCACGTCGAACCGGGCCGGGCGAGCCGCAGCGCCCCGACGATCGCCACGAACGGCACCAGCGTGCCGATGACGGCCATCCGGAACTTGCCCTTCAGCAGGGCGATGAGCACGAACAGGAAGTTCACCGCGAGGGTGAGCGCGAAGAGCCCCCGGTTCTCCCGCTCCTCGGTGGTGGCCTCGTTGACGCCCAGCGGCGAGAAGCCGGCCAGGGTCAGAATCACCAGGGAGAAGGTGAGCACGACGACCTCGACGCTCTTGCGGCCGTCGTCGCTCCAGTACACGTCGTCCAGGTGCAGGATCAGCGCGAACTCGTCGAGGACCAGGCCCGCCCCGATCCCGAAGAGCACCGCGAACACGGCGGCGGCGACGCCCTCCCGGCCGGTGGCGACCGCGCCGAAGCCGCCGACGAGCGTGAGGACCACGCCGGGGACGACATGGTGGATGTGCACTCCGCCCGCGCCGGAGACATTGCGGAACGGCCCTTTCCCGGCCCGGATCAGCCGGGTGATCGTCCGGGTGATCACGAAGGTCAGGACGAAGGAGGCCAGCGCGAGCAGCAGCGGGAGTTTTCCGGGCTCGACGATGTTGCGTTGGAACCAGTGATCCATGCCACGCCCAGCCCTTCCGCCCACGTTTGTGCGCCTTTGCCGTGTTGTGCGTAACTTACCGGTCGGGGGCGGCGGCTACTGTGCCGCACATGGTCGGCATACGGTTCGCCTTCGGCACGCTCACCGTGCTCCCCGCCCGCGTCACCCGCTGGGACCGGGACGCGGCGCGGGCCGGCATGCTCTGGGCCCCCGTGCCCGGCCTGGTCGTCGGGCTGCTCGCCGGCGGGCTCGGCGCGGCGCTGCTGCTGCTCGGCGCGGGCCCGTTGCTCGCCGCCGTGGCCTCGGCCGCCGTCCCCGCACTGCTCACCCGCGGGCTGCACCTCGACGGGCTCGCGGACACCGCGGACGGCCTCGGCAGCGGCAAGCCCGCCGAGGACGCGCTGCGCATCATGAAGCAGTCGGACATCGGCCCGTTCGGCGTGATCACCCTCCTGTTCGTCCTGTTCGCCCAAGTGGCCGCGCTGGCCGCGCTGTACGCCGACGGCTGGGCGCGCGGCGCGCTCGCCGCGGTGCTGGCCGCGGTGGTGGCCCGGCTCGCCCTCACCCACGCCTCCCGCTCCGGTGTCCCGGCCGCCCGGCCCGAGGGCCTGGGCGCGATGGTCGCCGGCACCGTGCCGGCCGGCCCGGCCGCCCTGACGACCGCCGCGGTCCTGGCCGGCTGCGCGGCCGCGGGCGGGCTGTTCTCCCCGTACGACGCGCTGCGCCATGTGCTGGCCGCGGCCGCCGCCCTCGCCGCCGCGGCGCTGCTGCTGCGGCGCTGCGTGGCCCGGTTCGGCGGGGTGACCGGCGACGTGTTCGGCGCGGTGGAGGAGACGGCGGCGACCGCCGCGCTGGTGGCGCTGACCCTCGCCCGGCCGTAGCGGCTAGCAGGGCCGGCGCCAGGCCCCCAGGTCGTACCGCTTGAGCATCGAGCTCAGCCCCAACTTGCGCGACTGCGGGCAGAACGCGCCGGTCGGCAGCTCGTACTCGACGTGGAAGACGGCCTTGCCGGCCCGTACGAACGGAACGAGCAGCTCGCACTCCTCGTACTCGGCGCACTGCTCGTTGACCGCGAAGTCGAAGTCCGGGAGCAGTTCGGGGATCTGGTCGAGGTCGTTCTTCAACCCGACGGCGAGGCCCCGCTCGTGGGCCAGCCGGGCGATCAGCCGGTTGTAGCGGAGCTGGTCGGCGGCGGTCAGGGGGAAGCCGGTGCGGTTGGCGTAGCCGTCCATGTTGTCGGGCTCGACGGCGTCGAAGCCCTTGGCGCGGCACATGTCGATCCGGGCCGCCATCAGGGGTTCGAGCACGTCGGTGCGGCGGATGTCGAGCCAGCGCTCGCCCGGCCAGCCGTTGCCCCGCCCGAGCACGGCCGCGGGGAACTTCGCGGCGTCGGGGCGGAATTCCTCCCAGGCGCCGGTGGACAGGTAGCAGATCACCTTGCGGCCGCGCCGGTGCAGGTCGGCGACGGTCGCGGCGGACTGGTCGAAGCCGTCGACGTCGTACACCGGGACGTCGACGGCCGGGTCGAGCCGGCCGCTGAGCTGCCACTGCCAGTCCAGGCCGGGCGCCGGGCGCCAGCGGTCCCCCGAGCGGTCGTCGTCCGGGGCGGAGGTGCAGGCCGTCAGGGCGAGCAGCAGGACGGCGAGCAGAGTGAGGAAACGTCTCACCGGGTGCCCTCCAGGGCGTGCGGCAGCGTGCCCCACGGGTGCGCCCCGCCGCCCGGCACCGCACACTGCACGGCCGAGGTGAGCCGGGCGTCCGCCGGGGCCGCGTACACGAGGTGGCAGTGCCGGTCGCCGGACGGCAGGTCCAGATCCCGGTAACTGTCCCAGGGGCCTTCGAAGGTGACGAACAGATCGGCCAGCGGCGCGTACGAGGGGTGGGGCTGCGCCCCGTGGTTGAACACCAGGGTGCGGGCCCCGGCGGCGCGGGCGGCCACCGCGATCCGGCGGAAGTGGGCGACGGCCTCCGGCCCGGTCGGCACCTGGTCGAGGAACGCTCCGTCGGCGCCGTACCAGTCGCGGTGCCGCAGCAGGTCGGCGACGACCTCGCCGTGCGGGCGGCGGCCGTAGTCGGCGTCCGTGTAACCGAGCACCCGGACCCCGGCCGCCCGCAGCCGGCCGGCGACGTCGGCGAACGCCGGGTCGGCGGCGCGGCCGGGACCGCTCTCCGGGTTGAGCACCACCCCGTACAGCCGGGGCGCGGCGGCCACCAGCGCCGCCCACGCCTCGGGGCGTTCGGCGGGGTGCTCGTAGTACGGCACCAGGAGGGTCGGGATCACGGCGGGCTCCCCCTACGCTCGATGGGCAGTCGGCCGTACCAGCAGAGCACAACTCCAGGCGCCGAGCACAGCGGCCGCCGCCGCGGTGATCGCCGGTCCGGCCGCGGCGGGCGCGGTCATCTGCGCGGCGGCGGCGAGCAGACAGACCAGCCCGGCGCCGAGCACCGCGCCGTACGCCTGGAGCAGCAGCCCCAGCCAGAGTGCGACGCCGACGAGCAGCAGCCCGAGCAGCCGCCCCGCGTCGGGCGGGCCCGCGCCCGGCCAGGCGAGCGTCCCGGCGAGGGCGAGCGCCAGCAGGACGGCGAGGTAGCCGACGAGGCAGAGCGCCAGGGTCACCGCGGCGGTCCGGCGGAACGCGCGGGCGGTCGTGGTGAGCCGCAGCCCGGCGCTGCTCTCGCCGCGGAACCGGTGCAGCAGCCACTCGGCCGGTCCCATCGAGAGCGTGAGCGCCACCGCCGAGGGGGCGGCGACGACGTCGGCCGGGCCGTCGGAGGCGAGCACGTCGCCGACGGCCGCGTACAGCACCAGCATGCCGGTGCCGAGGCCGAACAGGCCGTACGGCAGGGAGGCCGCGAGCGGCGGCCCGGCGCGGCGGGACGGGTCGGGGCGGGCGCCCGGGAGCAGCACGACCGCGGCGAAGACGACGGTCGCGGCGAGCGAGGCGAGCAGCAGCGCGACGCGGAGCGCGTCCGGCAGGTCGTACCGGAAGGAGAACAGCGCCCCGGCGAGCGGTGCGAGCGCGTACAGCAGGGCGCGTTCGCGGCCGAGGACCAGCAGCACGGTCGCCCCGGCCAGGTACAGCGACTGTCCGGCGGCGAACGCGGTCGCCCGCCACTCCCCCGGTCCGGTCGCCGCGACCGCGACGACGGCGCCGGCCAGCGCCCCGGCGGGCGCGCCGGTGAGCAGTGTCCGCACGGCGGCCGGCCGGTCGCCGAGGCCGAGCCAGGTGTACGCCCGGTGGGACAGCGCCTGGTTCCACACCCAGCCGGCCAGGGCCCCGGCGAGCAGCGGCACCGTCCCGGCGGGCAGCGCGAACCGGCCGGGCGGGCCGGCGAGCAGCGGTCCGCCGAGCACGTACGCCAGTCCCGGCAGCGCGAACACAAGCCCGCGCAGCAGACAGCCCCCGAGCCCGGCGTACCAGGGCGCGGCGGCCGGCGCCTCGGGCTCGGGGTGGCGCCGCTCGACCCGGACGTACAACTCCTCGCCCAGGGCGAAGGAGTCCTGCCGCCCGTAGGTGAGCCGGATGTGCTCGTCGGTCATCCCGTCCGACTCGAGGATCGCGGCGATCTCGTCGGGGTGCACGGCGACGGCCGCCAGCGGCCCGATCCGGTCGGCGAGTTCGTCGAGGGGATCGGCGGCGAGCGGGCGCTGATCCGCCCCCTGGTCGTCGCTCCCGCCCGGGCGCCCGCGGTCCTCCGCGCCGCCCCGCGGCCGTGGGATCGCCGGCAGGGAGTCCTGCCGGACGCCGGGCGGCCCCAGCCACAGGGAGCCGCTCATGCGAGGCTCCCTTCGCCGACGAGGTCCGCGCGCCAGGGGTCGGTGAGGCGCACGGTCCAGTCCTCCACCTCCCGTTCGGGCGCCGGGGGTTCGCCGCTCAGTTCGCGGTAGATGGCGCGGAAGCCGTCGACCGAGCGGTGCAGGGTGAAGCGGTCGACCACCCGCTGCCGGGCCCGCCGGCCGAGCTCCGCCCGGCGGGCGTCGTCGCACAGCAGGTCCACGACGGCCGCGGCCATGACCGCCGGTTCGCGGGGCGGGACCACGAGGCCCGTGTCGCCGACCGCCTCCCGCACCCCGCCCACGTCGGTGGAGACGGTGGCCCGGCCGCAGGACATCGCCTCGATCAGCGAGAAGGGGAAGCCCTCGCTGATCGAGGACAGCATGACGAGGTTCCCGGCCGCGTAGGCGCGGGCCACGTCCGTGACCCGCCCCTCGTAGCTGATCCCGTGCGCCACGCCCAGTTCGGCCGCGAGCTTCTCCAGCCGGGTCCGGTAGTCCTCGCCGCCGGCCGGCACCGGGCCGAACAACCGCAGCCGCAGCTCCGGGAGTTCGGCGCGGGCGATGGCGTACGCCCGGATCAGCGTCTCCAGGTCCTTGATGGGGTCGATCCGCCCGGCCCAGCTCAGCGTGGGCGTCTCCGGCTCGGGTCCGGCGTACGGGAAGGCCCGCGGGTCGACGCCGTTGTAGACGGTCCTGATGCGCTCGGCGGGCGCGCCCCCGCGCTCCTCCCAGCGCCGGTTGTACTGGTTGCAGGGGGTGATCAGGTCGGCCCTGCGGTACCCGAGGGTGTTGAGCTCCCGGTAGAACGCGAGCAGCAGCGCCTTCACCGGCCAGCGCTGGGCCTCGGTGCGGTAGCCGAGGTAGCGCTCGCGCAGATAGATGCCGTGCTCGGTGAGCAGGAACGGCACGCCCTCGAAGTGCTGGGCGGCGAGCGCCGGCAGGGTCGCGAGGCCGCTGGAGACGGCGTGCGCGACCCCGTCCGGCGACAGCCGTGCGGCCAGCGGCCGCAGGGCGTGCTCCAGCAGGTCGTTGGCGGTGAGGGCGTCGTGGACGGTGGGCCGGGCCGCGGCCGTCGGCAGGTGCGGCATGGACCAGATCCACATCAGGGAGCGCAGCACCGCCTCGCTGCGCAGCGCGGAGGTGAGCCGTCCGCGCCGGGCGAGCGCGGCCAGCGCGTACAGGCCCTCGCCGAAGTCGCAGCCGGCGGACGGGTCGAGCAGCGCCAGCAGGAACCGCTCGTACGCCTCGACGAAGCGGCGCCGTTCCCGCCCGACGAGGGGCCGGCGGGGGCCCGCCGCGGACGGCGGGCCCCAGAGCGGGAAGACGGTGTGGCGGCGGACGTTGGGCGGCAGTTCCCAGCCGACGGGTTCGCGGCCGCTGCCGGTGAGCGAGAGTACGGAGAAGTCGACCTCGGGCATGCCCCGGACGAGCTGGTCGCACCAGGTGCTGACTCCCCCGTGGACGTGCGGATAGGTGCCTTCGGTGAGCATGGTGACGTGACGGCCACTGCCCGGCATGTGCGTGTCCCCCCAGGACGTACGTGCGCTGCTAGGTGGTCGGGAGCTTGAGCGTGATCGCGCCCTGCAGCGGCTCGGGACCGGTCCAGTCCGAGCGGGCCCCGGCGTACGGCGTCCCGAACGCCGCGGTGCCGAGCAGGAGTTGCCTGCGCGTGCCCTCGGGCGCGGTGAGCGGGGCGAGGACGCCGGAGGGCGTGCGGACGGTGACGGTGTCGCCGATCCGGTACGCGGTGACCCTGCCGTCGGCGAGGGCCTTGGCCCAGGCCGCGCGGCGCTCCAGTTCGAGCCCGGCGTCGCGCTGGCGCGGGTTGACCAGCGGGGTGTTGTCGGCGAACAGGGCGCGGTAGTCGGCGAGGACCCGGTCGAGGACGGGGTAGAGCAGCCGCTCCTCGGCGAGGTTGGACTGGTGGACGTAGTGCGGGCGGGGGTCGTTCGCCACGACGTGGGAGAGCGCGATGCGCGCCTCCTGCGGGACGATGTACCGGGCGTAGCCGGTGGCCGGGTCGAGCGGCGCGGGCAGGCAGGTGGAGCTGGGGTTCGACTCGCAGATCCCGCTGCCGCCGTCGGCGCGCGAGGTGTAGATCCAGTTGTACTCGTCGGTCATCTCGGCGGCGGTGCCGACGTTGTAGTACACGTTCATCGGGTGCCGGGGCACGGTCTTCGCGCCGCCGACGGTCCGCTGGGCGGGCTCGCGGGAGTTGTCGGAGGCGAGCCACCGGACGCCGTTGTCGGCGAGCGCGCCGGCGAGGTTCGGGTTGTCGACGGGCTGCTGCGGCAGGGTCTTCAGTCCGGAGTGCTCGCCGGTGACGAGTTCGGCGCGGTCGACGGAGATGCCCTTGCCGACGGCCCAGTTGTGGTTGTTGCGGATCTGCGCGGAGATCTCCGAGCGGCTCGTCCACAGCGTGGCGCCGGCGGTGTTCTTGGCGCACTGCCAGGGGACGGTGCTGCTGTCCTGCACACAGCCCAGGAAGGGGTGCGTGTAGGTGTGGTTGATCCAGCGGTACTGGGCCCGGTCGGCGATCAGCCGGGTGCTGAGCTCGTCCCGGCCTCCGTGCTCGGTCTTCCACTGCTCGCCCTGGCCGCCGTTGTAGACCAGGTCGAGGGTGAAGCCGGCGGACTTCTGCCAGGCGGCCGCGTACCCGGCGTCGGCGGCGGTCATGCGGATGGCGTCGGCGTCCGCCCCGTCGCCGCCGGCGCAGTCGAGGTCGCCGGGAGTGCAGTTCCGAACGGTGTTCCAGCGGGCGTCCGGCGCGAAGACGTCGTCGACGTGCACGGAGAAGTAGCTGCGGCTGCGGCCGAGGTGGACGCCCTGGGTGAGCCATTCGACGATGCCGCGGGCCAGCGCCCGGAACTGCCGCTGGTGCTGGTTGTAGGCGAAGGTGACGACCAGTTCGCGGCGGCCGTCGCGGGCGTACTCGCCGATCAGGCTGGCCCGGCCGCCGCCGGTCACGGGCAGGTCGAGGTAGCTGGTGTAGCCCTCGCGGGGGCGGCCGGCGTAGCCGTAGCTCTCGGAGACCGCCGGGTCGTTGTCCTCGAAGGTCACCGGGCCGTCGAGGTGCCGGAAGGGCCCGGACCGGCCGGCGGCGGTGAGGCTGGCGGTGACGCCGTCGAGGACGCCGGACCAGCCGCCCTCGCTGGTGTAGTCGAGGCCGACCCCGGGGTGCGCCCAGGTGTACGCGTCGACCTGCGGGATGCCGTAGGTCCGCTCGTACGCGGCGAGGGCGGCCTGCTCCGGCGAGTCGGGGCCGAACGGCGCCTCGTGCGGCAGCACCACGCCCTGGTACTTCGCGCGCGGCCGGCCGTCGACGGTGTCGCTGAGGAACCCGGCGTCGACGGCGGGACGGCCGGGGTCGTTCAGGTCGAGCGTGCGGTACGGGACGCCGGCGTCGCGCAGTTCGGCGGTGATCGCGCCGACGGTGCCGCTGCCGTCGTCGACCACGAGGACGGTGAGGTCGATCCGCGGGACGGGCGCGGCGACGGCCGGCCCCGCGGTGGGGACGACGGTGGCGAGCAGTGCGGCGGCGGCCAGGGCCGCGCGGCGGGCGGCACCGGGTGCACGGGACGCGGTGCGCGGCATGCGGACGGCCGTTCTGGACAGGCGGGACGGGTCCATCGGCTGGTTCCCCCCTCGGACAGGTGCGTGGACGAGGCGAGTGTGGCCGAGCCCGTACGGCCCGCGGGGTAAACATGGAACAGACACCACGGATGAGTGAACCGCTGCCCCCGTGAGCGAACCGGACGAGCGAGCGTAGGCTCGTTCACGGCGGTTGCCCGGCCGAAATACCATGCGGCGGGCACGGTCGGCCCATCCCTCGACCGCCACAGAACTCAATGGAAGCGAGAATTCACCACCGTGACTGCTCTCACTCTCAGCACGGCCGGCGCGGCGACGCTGCGCGCCGACGCCCTCGTGGTCGGCGTCGCCAAGTCCGGCAAGGGCCTCGTCCTCGCGCCCGGCGCCGAGGCCGTGGACGCGGCGTTCGACGGAAAGCTCGCCGCCGTCCTGGAGACGCTCGGTGCCACCGGCGCCGAGGGTGAGGCGACCAAGCTGCCCGCCCCCGCCGGCATGAAGTCCCCCGTCGTGCTCGCCGTCGGCCTCGGCTCCGCCCCCGAGGACGGCGCGGACTACGCCGGCGAGGCCCTGCGCCGCGCCGCCGGCGTCGCCTCCCGCACCCTGCACGGCTCGAAGAAGGCCGGCTTCGCGCTGCCTGCCGGCTCCGTCGAGGACGCCGAGGCGGTCGCGGAGGGCGCGCTGCTCGGCGCGTACGCCTACACCGCGTACCAGGACCAGAGCGGCAAGAACGGCAAGAAGCCGCTGGCCGAGGTGGCGCTGCTCGGCGCGAAGCCCCGCGACAAGGCGTTCAAGGCCGCGGCCGAGCGCGCGCAGATCGTCGCCGAGGAGATCAACCGCGCCCGCGACCTGATCAACATGCCGCCGAACGACCTGTACCCGGCGACCTTCGCCGCGGCCGCGCAGGCCGCCGGCAAGGAGCACGGCCTGAAGGTCCAGGTGCTCGACGAGAAGGCGCTCGAGAAGGGCGGCTACGGCGGCATCCTCGGCGTCGGCCAGGGCGCCGTGCGCGGCCCGCGCCTGGTCAGGATCGCGTACACGCACCCCGACGCGGAGAAGACCCTGGCCCTGGTCGGCAAGGGCATCACCTACGACTCGGGCGGCATCTCGCTGAAGCCGGCCGGCCACAACGAGACGATGAAGTGCGACATGAGCGGCGCGGCCGCCGTGTTCGCCGCCGTCGTCGCGGCCGCCCGCCTCGGCCTCGCCGTGAACGTCACCGGCTGGCTGGCGCTCGCCGAGAACATGCCGTCCGGCTCGGCCACCCGCCCGGGCGACGTGCTGCGCATGTACAGCGGCAAGACCGTCGAGGTCCTCAACACCGACGCCGAGGGCCGGCTGGTCCTGGCCGACGCGCTGACCAAGGCCTCCGAGGAGCACCCGGACGCGATCGTCGACGTCGCGACGCTGACCGGCGCGATGGTCCTCGCGCTCGGCAACCGCACCTTCGGGATCATGGCCAACGACGACGCCTTCCGCACCGAGATCCACGAGATCGCGGAGGAGGTCGGCGAGGCGTCCTGGCCGATGCCGCTCCCGGCCGACCTGCGCAAGGGCATGGACTCGCCGACCGCGGACATCGCGAACATGGGCGAGCGGATGGGCGGCGGCCTGGTCGCCGGCCTGTTCCTGAAGGAGTTCGTCGGCGAGGGCATCGCCTGGGCCCACCTGGACATCGCGGGCCCCGCCTACCACGAGGGCGCGCCGTACGGCTACACCCCCAAGGGCGGCACCGGCTCCTCGGTGCGCACCCTGGTGAAGCTGGCGGAGCACACCGCCGAGGGCGACCTCGGCTGAGTCCCCGCGCACAGGTGACACACTCCGCCCCCGGTCCCGACGGCCGGGGGCGGGGTGTTTTCGCCCACACCGGTCTCAGAGCGCGGCCCCGCGTCCCGTGTTCCGGCAACAAGTGCGAAGATGGGTTCTCGGCAGGACAGGGCCCCCACCACAGGGCCGAGATAAAGCGGCCGGACACCAGCCGCCGCCCGGTCGTCGACGACCGGCGAACGGCGCACATGCATGGAGGACGTGACGTGGCGAACGACGCCAGCACCGTTTTCGACCTAGTGATCCTCGGCGGCGGTAGCGGCGGTTACGCCGCGGCGCTGCGCGGAGCGCAGCTGGGCCTGGACGTCGCACTGATCGAGAAGAACAAGCTCGGCGGCACCTGCCTGCACAACGGCTGCATCCCGACGAAGGCGCTGCTGCACGCCGGCGAGGTCGCCGACCAGGCGCGCGAGGCGGAGCAGTTCGGTGTCAAGGCCTCCTTCGAGGGCATCGACATCAAGGCCGTGCACGCGTACAAGGACGACGTGATCTCGGGCCTGTACAAGGGCCTGCAGGGTCTGGTCGCCTCCCGCAAGGTGACGTACATCGAGGGCCACGGCCGGCTCTCCTCCCCGACCTCGGTCGACGTGGACGGCCGCCGCGTCGAGGGCCGTCACATCCTGCTCGCCACCGGTTCCGTGCCGAAGTCGCTGCCGGGCCTCGAGATCGACGGCAACCGCATCCTGTCCTCGGACCACGCGCTGACCCTGGACCGCGTCCCGCAGTCCGCGATCATCCTGGGCGGCGGCGTCATCGGCGTCGAGTTCGCCTCCGCGTGGAAGTCCTTCGGCGCCGACGTGACGGTGATCGAGGGCCTGAAGCACCTCGTCCCGGTCGAGGACGAGAACAGCTCCAAGCTGCTCGAGCGGGCCTTCCGCAAGCGGGGCATCAAGTTCAACCTCGGCACCTTCTTCCAGTCCGCCGAGTACACCGACAGCGGTGTGAAGGTCACGCTGGCCGACGGCAAGACCTTCGAGGCCGAGGTCCTCCTGGTCGCCATCGGTCGCGGCCCGGTCTCCGCGGGTCTCGGCTACGAGGAGCAGGGCGTCGCCATGGAGCGCGGTCACGTCCTGGTCGACGAGTACATGCGCACGAACGTGCCGACGATCTCGGCCGTGGGCGACCTCGTCCCCACCCTCCAGCTGGCTCACGTCGGCTTCGCCGAGGGCATTCTGGTGGCCGAGCGCCTGGCCGGTCTGAAGCCGGTGCCGATCGACTACGACGGCGTGCCGCGGGTGACGTACTGCCACCCCGAGGTCGCCTCCGTCGGCGTCACCGAGGCGAAGGCCAAGGAGATCTACGGCGCGGACAAGGTCGTCGCCCTGAAGTACAACCTCGCGGGCAACGGCAAGAGCAAGATCCTGAAGACCGCGGGCGAGATCAAGCTCGTCCAGGTCAAGGACGGTGCCGTGGTCGGCGTCCACATGGTCGGTGACCGCATGGGCGAGCAGGTCGGCGAGGCGCAGCTGATCTACAACTGGGAGGCGCTGCCGGCCGAGGTCGCGCAGCTCATCCACGCCCACCCGACGCAGAACGAGGCGCTCGGCGAGGCCCACCTGGCCCTGGCCGGCAAGCCCCTCCACTCCCACGACTGACGCTCACGTCATCACACGGGCGCGACGACCACTTACCGCAATTCGTTAGGAGCAACCGAAACCATGTCGGTTTCCGTAACCCTGCCGGCGCTCGGCGAGAGCGTCACCGAGGGCACCGTCACCCGCTGGCTCAAGGCCGAGGGCGAGCGCGTCGAGGCCGACGAGCCGCTGCTCGAGGTCTCGACCGACAAGGTCGACACCGAGATCCCCGCCCCGGCGTCGGGCATCCTCGCCTCCATCAAGGTCGCCGAGGACGAGACCGTCGAGGTCGGCGCCGAGCTGGCGGTCATCGACGACGGCACGGGCGCGCCCGCCGCCGCCCCGGCTCCGGCCGCCGCGGCCGCTCCGGCCCCGGCCGCCGCCCCCGCGCCGGTCGCCGAGGCCCCCGCCGCCCCGGCCCCCGTGGCCGAGGCTCCGGCCGCCCCCGCCCCTTCTGTCCCCGCAGGGGTCGCCGCCTCCGGCACCGAGGTCACCCTGCCCGCTCTGGGCGAGTCGGTCACCGAGGGCACCGTCACCCGCTGGCTGAAGTCGGTCGGCGAGACCGTCGAGGCCGACGAGCCGCTGCTCGAGGTCTCCACGGACAAGGTCGACACCGAGATCCCGGCGCCGGTCTCCGGCGTTCTCCTGGAGATCACCGTCGCCGAGGACGAGACCGCCGAGGTCGGCGCGAAGCTGGCCGTCATCGGCGCCGCGGGCGCGGCTCCGGCCGCCGCTCCGGCTCCGGCCGCCCCGGCTCCCGCTGCCGCCGCTCCGGCCCCGGCCGCCCCCGCGGTTCCGGCTCCGGCGCCCGCCCCGGTGGCTCCGGCCGCCCCGGTCGCCGCTCCGGCCCCGGTCGCACCCGCCGCCCCGGTCGCCCAGGCCCCGGCCGCCCCCGCCCCCGCCGCCGCCGAGCCGGCGGAGGACGGCGCGTACGTGACCCCGCTGGTCCGCAAGCTGGCCTCGGAGAACGGCGTCGACCTGGCCAGCGTCAAGGGCTCCGGCGTCGGTGGCCGCATCCGCAAGCAGGACGTCCTCGCGGCCGCCGAGGCCAAGAAGGCCGCCGCTGCCGCCCCGGCTGTGACTGCCGCAGGCCCTGCCGCCGCTGCCGCGCCGAAGGCCCCCGCCCTGGAGGTCTCCCCGCTGCGTGGTCAGACGGTCAAGATGACCCGCATGCGCAAGGTCATCGGCGACAACATGATGAAGGCGCTGCACGGCCAGGCCCAGCTGTCCTCGGTCGTCGAGGTCGACATCACCAAGCTGATGAAGCTGCGCGCCCGCGCCAAGGACGCGTTCGCCGCCCGCGAGGGCGTCAAGCTCTCCCCGATGCCGTTCTTCGTCAAGGCGGCGGCCCAGGCGCTGAAGGCCCACCCGGTCATCAACGCCCGGATCAACGAGGACGAGGGCACGATCAGCTACTTCGACACCGAGAACATCGGTATCGCGGTGGACTCCGAGAAGGGCCTGATGACCCCGGTCATCAAGGGTGCGGGCGACCTCAACATCGCCGGCATCTCCAAGGCCACCGCCGACCTGGCCGCCAAGGTCCGCGGCAACAAGATCACCCCGGACGAGCTGGCCGGCGCGACCTTCACCATCTCCAACACGGGCTCGCGCGGTGCGCTGTTCGACACGATCATCGTGCCGCCGAACCAGGTCGCCATCCTGGGCATCGGCGCCACGGTCAAGCGTCCGGCCGTCATCGAGACCGCCGAGGGCACCGTCATCGGCGTCCGCGACATGACGTACCTGACGCTGTCGTACGACCACCGTCTGGTGGACGGCGCCGACGCCGCCCGCTACCTGACGGCCGTCAAGGCGATCCTTGAGGCCGGCGAGTTCGAGGTGGACCTCGGCCTGTAAGGGCAACGTAACGAGCCTCACCTGCGGTGTCCCCGTCCGGATGTGTTTCCGGACGGGGACACCGCCGTATTGTCTAAGAGTCGAAGACTCCTAAGGAGCGGCCTCCATGACCATGCCCGTCGTCCATTCGCTGCGCGAGCAGATCCGCGAGCACATCGTGGAGGGCATCGTCAGCGGTCGCTGGAAGCCGGGCGAGCGGATCGTGGAGCGGCGGATCGCGACGGAGCTGGAGGTCTCCCAGACCCCGGTCCGCGAGGCGCTGCGGGAGCTGGAGTCGCTGCGGCTGATCGAGTCGGCGCCGAACAAGGGCGTCCGGGTGCGGAACCTGACCGCGGCCGACCTGGAGGAGAGCTACCCCGTCCGGGCCGGTCTGGAGCAGATCGCCGCCGAGCTGGCGGCGGAGCGCCTGGCGGCCGACTGCTCGGCCCTGGAGCCGCACGTGACGGCGCTGTACGAGGCGGACGCCACGGCCGACGGGACGGCCCAGGTGCGGCACACGGTGGCCTTCCACCGGGAGCTGGTGAAGGCGGCCGGGAACGCGGTGCTGCTGCACACCTGGGAGGGCCTGGGCATCGAGGTCTTCACGGCGCTGTCGATCCGCTGGCTGGGCACGGTCCAGAAGTCGTACGCGGAGGAGCACCAGGACCTCGTGGAGGCCTTCCGCCGCCGCGACCCGGAGATCGGCGCCCTGGTGAAGGCCCACGTCCTCGGTTGCGCCCCCAGGGCCTGAGCGTCGGGCCCTGAGGCCTGAGCGTCCGGACCTCCGGGCGTGAACATCGTCGTCGTCCCGTGAGCGGGTCCGCCTCCCCGGCGGGCCCGCTCATGCGTGTGATCCGTCTCTCATCCGGCTCCCCACCTGCGAAAATAAGGCACCCGGTGCCCGATTTCGCGGCACCCTGTGCCGACTTTCTCGATCCGGAGAGGTTTTCCCCTTCAACCCTTTGATCGATCATCGATCGACGGCTTACAGTCTTCGGCGGGCCTCACCCGGCCCGTTCGCCCTGTCCTGCCAGACAAGGCTCCCTCTCCACCCCCGACCCCCCCTGTCCGGAAGGCGGCGATCATGACCGATCCCGTAGGCAAGATTCCGAGCGAGCTCGACCAGCTCCCGGACCGTGACACCGAGGAGACCGCCGAGTGGGCGGCCTCCCTGGACGCTGTCACCAAGGCCGCCGGCCCCCACCGGGCCGCCTACCTGATGCGCCGCACGCTCCAGCACGCCGAGGGCGCGGGCCTGGCCCTGCCCAAGCTGCTGGAGACCGACTACGTCAACACCATCCCCACCTCCGCCGAGCCGTCGATCGCCGAGTTCGGCGGCGACGAGGAGATGGAGCGCCGGATCACCGCCTGGAACCGCTGGAACGCGGCCGCGATGGTCACCCGCGGCGCCAAGCACGGCGTCGGCGGCCACATCGCCACCTTCGCCTCCGCGGCCTGGCTCTACGAGACCGGCTTCAACCACTTCTTCCGCGGGAAGGAGGCCGACGGCTCCGGCGACCAGCTGTACATCCAGGGCCACGCCTCCCCCGGCATCTACGCCCGCGCCTTCCTCGACGGCCGCCTGAACGAGGGCCACCTCGACAACTTCCGGCAGGAGTCCGGCGGCGCAGGCCTGCCCTCCTACCCGCACCCGCGGCGCCTCCCCTGGCTGTGGGAGTTCCCCACCGTCTCCATGGGTCTCGGCCCGCTCTCCGCGATCTACCAGGCACGCTTCAACCGCTACCTGACCAACCGCGCCATCAAGGACGTCTCCGCCTCCCACGTGTGGGCCTTCCTCGGCGACGGCGAGATGGACGAGCCCGAGTCGACCGCGGCCCTCGCGCTCGCGGCCCGCGAGGGTCTGGACAACCTGACCTTCGTCATCAACTGCAACCTGCAGCGCCTCGACGGCCCGGTCCGCGCCAACTTCAAGATCGTGCAGGAGCTGGAGGCCCAGTTCCGCGGCGCCGGCTGGAACGTCGTGAAGTCGCTGTGGGGCAACGCCTGGGACGAGCTGTTCGCGCTCGACACCACCGGCGCCCTGGTCCGCCGCCTCCGCGAGGTGCCGGACGCGCAGGTCCAGACGTACCAGACCCGCGACGCCGCCTACATCCGCGAGGACTTCTTCGGCAAGGACCCGGCGCTCGCCGCGATGGCGAAGCTGCTGAGCGACGACAAGATCCTCGAGTGCTTCCACCTCTCCCGCGGCGGTCACGAGCCCCGCAAGGTGTACGCCGCGTACAAGGCCGCACTGGAGTTCAAGGGCGCGCCGACGGTGATCCTGGCGCAGACCGTGAAGGGCTTCACCCTGGGCGAGGGCTTCGCGTCGAAGAACGCGAACCACCAGATGAAGAAGCTGTCCACGGACGAGTTCAAGAACATGCGTGACCTGCTCGAACTGCCGATCTCCGACGCGCAGTTCGTCGACGGCCAGGTCCCCTACGGCCACCCCGGCGCCGACTCCGCGGAGGTCCGCTACCTGCAGGAGCGCCGCGCGGCCCTCGGCGGCCCGGCCCCGGCCCGCCGCACCCACGCGCTGGCCCCGCTGCCGGCCCCGGCCGACCGGACCTTCGCCTCCTTCGACAAGGGCTCCGGCTCGCAGAACGTGGCCACCACCATGGCCTTCGTGCGCCTGGTCAAGGACCTGGTCCGCGACAAGGAGACCGGCAAGCGCTGGGTCCCGATCGTCCCGGACGAGGCCCGCACCTTCGGCATGGAGTCGCTGTTCCCCTCGCTCGGCATCTACTCGCCGAAGGGCCAGACGTACGAGCCGGTCGACCGCGACCAGCTGATGTACTACAAGGAGGCCGTCAACGGCCAGATCCTGAACGAGGGCATCACCGAGGCCGGCTCGATGGCCGACTTCATCGCCGCCTCGACGTCGTACTCGACGCACGGCGAGGCGATGATCCCCTTCTACATCTTCTACTCGATGTTCGGCTGGCAGCGGACCGCCGACCAGATGTGGCAGCTCGGCGACCAGCTCGGCCGCGGCTTCCTCGTCGGCGCGACCGCCGGCCGCACCACCCTGACCGGTGAGGGGCTGCAGCACGCCGACGGCCACTCGCCGATGATCGCGGCGACCAACCCGGCCGCCCTGAGCTACGACCCGGCGTTCGCCTACGAGATCGCGGCGATCGTCAAGGACGGTCTGCGCAAGATGTACGGCGAGGCGGCCGAGGGCGAGGACCAGAACGTCTTCTACTACCTCACCGTCTACAACGAGCCGATGCCGCAGCCGGCCAAGCCGGCAGGCGTCGACGAGGGCATCCTCAAGGGCCTGTACCGCTTCAACACCGCCGAGTCCGCCGGTCTGGAGCTGCCGGCGAACGCCTCGCGGATCCAGCTGCTCGGCTCCGGCACGGCGATCCACTGGGCCCTGCAGGCCCAGAAGCTGCTCGCCGAGGAGTGGGGCGTCGGCGCGGACGTCTGGTCGGCCACCTCGTGGACCGAGCTGCGGCGCGACGCGCTGGAGGCCGACGCGGCGCTGCTGCGCGGCGAGGAGCGGGTGCCGTACGTGCGCAAGGCGCTGGAGGGCGTGGAGTCCCCCGTCCTGGCCGTGTCGGACTACATGCGCCAGGTCCCGGACCAGATCGCGCAGTGGGTCGAGCAGGACTGGTCCTCGCTGGGCGCCGACGGCTTCGGCCTGTCGGACACCCGCGAGGCGGCCCGCCGCCACTTCGGCGTGGACGCGCAGTCCATCGTCGTCGCGGCCCTGGCCCAGCTCGCCCGCCGCGGCGAGGTCCCGGCCTCGGCGGTCAAGGAGGCGCGGGAGCGCTACGGCCTCTGACCCGGCCGTGTCGGTGGCGGCACGCATCATGGGGGGATGCGTGCCGCCCGCCTGATCAAGATGGTGCTGCTGCTCCAGTCCCGGCCGTCGATGACGGCGGCCGAGCTGGCGGCGGAGCTCGAAGTGTCCGAACGGACCATCACCCGTGATGCCCTCGCCCTCTCGGAGGCGGGGGTTCCGGTGTATGCGGACCGGGGCCGGGCCGGCGGCTACCGGCTGATCGGCGGGTACCGCACCCGGCTCACAGGTCTCGCGCGCGACGAGGCCGAGGCGCTGTTCCTGTCCGGACTGCCCGGCGCGCTGCGCGACATGGGCCTGGAGGACGCGTCGTCGACGGCCCGGCTGAAGCTGGCGGCCGCGCTCTCCCCCGCCCTGAAGGACGCCCCGAGTTCGGCGGCCCAGCGCTTCCACCTGGACGCCCCCGGCTGGTACCAGGAGCCGCGGACTCCGGACCTGCTGCCCGCGCTGGCCGAGGCGGTCTGGACCGACCACCGCGTCGAGGCCCGCTACCGCCGCCCGGACGGCGAGGTGACGCGGGACCTGGAGCCGTACGGCCTCGTCCTGAAGGCCGGGGTCTGGTACGTCTGCGCCCGTGCGGGCGCGACCTGGCGCACGTACCGCGTGGACCGCTTCACGGCGGTGACGACGACCGGGGACCGCTTCGACCGCTCCCCTGACTTCGACCTCCCGGCGTTCTGGTCCGACCGGTCCGCCGACTTCGCCCGCTCGCTGCTGCGCGCCGAGGTGACGCTGCGCCTGTCGGAGGCGGGTGCCCGCCGCCTTCCGTACGTGACGGACCGCGCGGCGGCGGAAGAGGCCCTGGCGACGGCCGAGCGGGACGCGGACGGCCGCCTCACGGCGACGCTGAAGGTGGAGAGCGAGGAGGTGGCGCTCTCCCAACTGCTGGCCCTGGGCCCCGAGGCGGAGGTACTGACCCCGGCGAGCCTGCGGGAACGCTTCACGGACGCCGCGAGGAGATGGGCGAAGCTCTACGGGTAGGCGTCGGGCGCCCCGGCTCAGCGGTAGTCCGCCGGCGACACGCCCTCGGCCGCCTCCTGCGCCAGCAGGAACGTCCAGCAGTCCGGCTGCGAGCCGTCCGCGTCGGTGAAGCCGTACTCCTTCGCCAGCTGCCCGCTGGACAGCGACCGCCCGTTCCAGCGGGCACGGTCCGGATCCGCGGCCAGCGCGGCGATCCCGCGGCCGAGGTACACCGGCGACTCGGAGATCCCGAAGCCGGGGATCTTCTCCGTCGCGTCGCGCCAGTTCTCCTCACTCACCCCGAACGTCTCCAGCATCTGCTCCGAGCGCAGCCAGCCCGGCGTGACCGACACCGCCGTGCCGCCGGACGGCTCCAGGTCGCGGGAGAGCCCGAACGCCATCCGGATCGGGGCGTTCTTGGCGAGGTCGTAGAAGACGTTCTCGCGGTAGTGCGTGCCGTTGTAGTCGGCGGTGCCGTCGGTGACCTCCACTAGCAGGGCGCCCGGGTTCCGGATCAGCAGCGGCACGACGGCGGCGCTGGTGATGAGGTGGCTCTTCACGCCGAGCTCCAGCATCCGCAGCCCGTCGGCGAGGTTCACCTCGTGGATCTTCTTGCCGAAGCCGGCGGCGACGAGGTGCTCCCCGCCCCAGATGTCGTTCACCAGGACGTCGAGCCGGCCCCGCTCCCGGTCGATCCGGTCGACGAGCGCCGCGACCTGGCCGGGCTCCAGATGGTCGGTGGGCACGGCGACGCCCTCGCCGCCGGCGGCCGTGACCAGTTCGGCCGTCTCCTCGATGGTCTCGGTGCTCCGCCCGACCTCGCTGACCTTCGCGCGGGTGGTGCGCCCGGTCACGTACACGGTGGCGCCGGCGGTCCCGAGCTGTACGGCGATGGCGCGGCCCGCGCCCCGGGTGGCGCCGGCGACCAGTGCGATCCTGCCGCTGAGCGGCTTCGTTCCTGCAGTCATGTCTCGACGGTGACAGCGAATGGCGTCATCTGCTGTCCGGTTTCATTTCGGTCGCTCCGGGTGCGTCGCCCTGGGCGAGGCCCGATGCTGGTTCCCGTGATGGACGAGACGGAGTTCTGGGACATGATCGACTCCACCCGGTCGGCCGCGGAGGGCGATCCGGAGGAGCATGCGGACCTGCTCACCGAGCGGCTCCTGCAGCTGGACCCGGACGCCGTCCTGGACTTCGCCCGTCACTTCGAGGCGCGCTACAACCGGGCCTACCGCTGGGATCTGTGGGGCGCGGCGTCGGTGCTGATGGACGGCGCGGGCGAGGAGTCGTTCGACTACTTCCGTTGCTGGCTGATCGGCCAGGGCCGGGAGGTGTTCGAGGGCGCGGTGCACGATCCGGACGCGCTCGCGGAGCTGCTCGGCGACTTCGACGAGGAGCTGGACGGGGACGGCGAGGAGCTGGGGTACGCGGCGGACGAGGCGTACGAGCGGCTGACCGGCACGGAGGCCCCGGAGCTGGGCATCCCGCCGCAGCCGGGAGAGCCGGAGGGCGTGGCGTTCGACGTGACGGACGACGCGGAGCTGGCGGCGCGGTACCCCCGGCTGTGGGACCGCTTCGGGGGATGAGGAGGGGGCGGGTCCCCCGAAGCGGTCCCGGTACGGGGGGCCTTCAGTAGTGCGTGCCGCCGTCGATGCGGATCTCGGTGCCGGTGACGAACCTGCCGTCCACGCCGGCCAGCATGGCGACGACGCCGGCGACGGTCTCCGGCCCGGCGAAGCCCTGGCCGAGGGCGGGGGCGAGCTTCATGAACAGGCTCATGTCGGCGTCCTCGGGCAGGCCGGGGCCGGCGGACTGCCGGCTGGCGCCGCTGCCGTCGGTCATGCCGGAGGAGATGGAGCCGGGCTGGACGGCGGTGAAGCGGATGCCCTGCTTGGCGTACTCGGCGGCGAGCGCGTGCGTCATGGACTGGATGCCGCCCTTGCTGGCCGCGTAGGCCGCCATGTAGGGGTGGGCGAACATCGCCGAGGTGGAGGAGAAGTTGACCACGGCGGCGTCGTGGCCCTCCAGCAGCGCCGGGATCGCCTCGCGGATGACGAGGAAGGTGCCGGTCAGGTTGATCCGGATGACCTGCTCGAAGGCGTCCAGGCCGGTCTCGTGGGTGTGCGAGGAGCGCAGGATGCCGGCCGCGTTGACGAGCACGTCCAGGCCGCCGAGCGCCTCGACGGCGGCGGCGACGCCGGCGCGTACGGAGTTCTCGTCGGCGATGTCGACGACGAGGGTGGTCAGGCGGTCGGCGGCGGCGGCGGCCTTGGCCGCGGTGTCCTTCAGTCCGGCCTCGCTGACGTCGGCGGCGACGACGGTGCCGCCCTCCGCCAGCAGACGCAGCACGGTGGCCTGGCCGATGCCGGAACCGCCGCCGGTGATCAGTGCGCGTCGGCCTTCGTAGCGGTTCATGTCCCTGTCCGCCTCTCGCTGTCGTGGTGTCCCGGTGCCCCGGACCTGTCTCGGTACGCAAGACACCGTACGCCTGGGTGACACGTTTTGCCACCTCTGCATGATGTGCACCTTCGGCACGATCCCGGGACACGGGCGTAGGCTTCGCCCGGTGAGCACCAAAACCCCCTCTCTCTCCCTCACCGAGCGGCGCAAGGCCGCGACCCAGCTCGACATCGCCCGCGCGGCCGCCGAGCTCTTCACCGAGCACGGACCGGACGGCACGACGGCCGAGGACATCGCCCAGCGGGCGGGGGTCGCGCTGCGCACCTTCTACCGGTACTTCCGCTCCAAGCAGGACGCGGTCGCGCCGCTCCTCGCGGTCGGCGCGGACCGCTGGCGGGAGTCCCTCGCCGCCGAAGGGCCCGGGGCGACGGTGCCGGAGGCGCTGGAGCGCTCCATCGCGGAGGCGCTCGCCGGGGCGGACGAGGCGGCGGCGGAGGGCCTGCGCCGCACCCGCGGGCTGCTGCGGTCCGCCGCGGCGGACCCGGCGCTGCGGGCGGTCTGGTACCGCGTCAACCAGGAGTCGGAGGAGAAGCTGCGGGCCGTGGTGGCCGGACTGGCGGGCCCGGACGCGGACCCGCTGGCGGTACGGCTCGCCGCGGCGGCGGCCACGGACGCGATCCGGGTGGCCCTGGAGGCCTGGGCCGAGACCGACGCGCCGGTACGCGGGAAGGGGGCGCCGGCCGAGCTGGCGGTCCGCTGTCTGCGCGAACTGATGGGCGGCATGCGCCCGTTGACGTGAGGGCGGGGGCGAGCCGCTGACGTGTCGGGCGGGGGCGGGGCTCTAGAGCGCCCGACCCATCAGCACGTCGTCCACGTACCCGCCCTCGAGGAAGAACTCCCCCGGCAGCACGCCCTCGACGGTGAAGCCCTCCGCCTCGTACAGCGCCCGGGCCGGGGCGTTGTGGCCGAGGACCCGCAGGGTGATCCGGCGCGCGCCCTGCCGCCGCGCCTCGTCGCACGCGGCCCGCAGCAGCGCCCGGCCGACGCCCCGGCCGCGGGCGTGGCCGGCCACGGCGAGGCCCTGGATCTGCCGGACGTGCGCGTTGCAGGCGAGCGGGGTGGGCCGGACCAGCCGCAGATAGCCGTCGATCACGCCCTGCTCGCCCTCGGCGACGAGGTAGTGCTCGGGCCGGTGCGTGGAGTCGAAGAAGGGGTCGTACGGCGGCTGCGGAGCGGGCACCACGGCGTGCAGCGGGGACCAGACCGCACGGTCGAGTTCCCCGAGGGCGGCCTGGTCGGCGGGGCGGGCGATCCGTATCGACGGCGTTTCCATGCCCGCAACTGTGCCACGAGGGACGGGCGGGGCAGGATGGGCGCATGCAGCGTTCCCGTATTGCGGTCACCGGCGCGTCCGGACTCATCGGCCAGGCCCTGGTGCGCTCCCTGCGCGCCGACGGCCACGAGGTGTGCCGCCTCGTGCGCCGCCCCGCGCGGACCGCGGACGAGGTGGAGTGGGACCCGAAGCGGCTGTACGTGGACACCGCGGGCCTGGTGGGCTGCGAGGCGGTCGTGCACCTGGCCGGGGCAGGCGTCGGCGAGCGGCGCTTGACCGCGGCGTACAAGCAGGAGATCCGGGACAGCCGGGTGCTCGGCACCCGGGCGATCGCGCAGGCCGTCGCCTCGCTGGCGCAGCCGCCCCGGGTCCTGGTCTGCGGCACCGCGCTCGGCTACTACGGCGACACCGGGGCGCGCGCGGTGGACGAGAGCGCCCCGGCGGGCGAGGGCTTCCTGCCGTCGGTGTGCGTGGAGTGGGAGGCCGCCGCGGCCCCGGCGGAGCAGGCCGGGATCCGCGTCGCGTACGCCCGCACCGGCCTGGTGGTGGCGCGCCGGGGCGGGGCCTGGGGGCGGCTGTTCCCGCTCTTCAGGGCCGGGCTCGGGGGCCGGCTGGGCGATGGCGCCCAGTACTGGAGCTTCATCTCGCTGCACGACGAGGTGGCCGCGCTGCGCCATCTCCTCGACACGGAGGGCCTGTCCGGCCCGTTCAACCTCACCGCCCCGGAGCCGGTGACCAACCGCGAGGTCACCGCCGCGATGGGCCGCGTCCTGCGCCGCCCCACCCCCTTCCCGGTCCCGGCGGCCGCGCTGCGCGTGGTGCTCGGCGACTTCGCCGCCGACGTCCTCGGCAGCCAGCGCGTCCTGCCCTCCCGCCTCCTGGACTCGGGCTTCTCCTTCGCGTTCCCGACCATCGACGAGTCGATCCGCGCCGCCTAGCACTTTTCTGTGCGACCCCCGTGCTCCGGGTTTTCCGGACGCTTGGGGGTCACCGCGGTGACGCGGCTCCTAGGCTCGATCTCCGGGATCGATCCGAACTCGGGCATTCCGTCGGGCTGTTGGGGGCATGAGCTTCCCACCAGTCGCGCCGACCTGGGGAGGGGCTCGTGCTCAGTAGCGCACGCCACACGGACGTCGTCGTCGTCGGAGCCGGAATCGGGGGGCTGTCCGTGGCCCACCGGCTGACCGCCGCGGGACTGAACGTCACCGTCCTGGAGGCCTCGGCCCGGACGGGCGGACGGATGGACACCGAGGTCGTGGACGGCTTCCGTCTCGACCGGGTGGGGCAGTTGCTCGGGGCGTCCGCGCCCGAGCTGCTCGGCACGCCGGGCCTGGCCGGTCTGACGCTGCGTCCGTTCTCGTCCGGGGTGCTGGTCCACCACGACGGACGGCTCGTCAGGACCATGGAGCCACCGCATGTGGGGACGCACCAGGGCCGCTGGGGAAAGCGGCCCGCGCACGGCCTCTGGGGCGTAGGGGGCGCGCTCACCGTGGCGCGCGCCCTCGCGAGCGCCCCCCGCTCGCTGGACCAGGCCCGCCTCGGCGCGGCCCTCGCCCGGCTCGCGGCCACCCCGGTGCCCCGGCTCCTCGCCCGGCCGGAGCGGACGGCGCTCGACGCGCTGAGCGCCCGGCTGCCGGCCCGTACCGTGCAGGGCTTCCTGCGGCCGCTGCTCGCCGCACTGCTCGGCGACCCCGACCTCGGCACCTCCAGCCGCTGCGCCGATCTGGCCCTGCGGGCCTTCGCCCGCGGCGGGCTGTGCGTGCCGGAGGGCGGGGCGGTGACGGTGCCCCGACTCCTGGAGGCCGAGCTGCCGACGGGCACGGTGCTGACCGGCGTACGGGTCACCGACATGTCGATCAGCCGGGTCGCCACCGCCGAGCACGGGGTGTTCCGCTGTCGCGCGGTGGTCCTGGCCACCGGCGGCCGGGCCGCGGCGGAGCTGCTGCCCGGGCTCAGGGTCCCGGACTTCCGCACGGTCACGGTGCTGCACCACACCGCGCCGGTGCCGCCGCCGTTCGCCGAGCCGGCGCTGCTCCTGGAGTCCGACCCGGACGGCCCGGTCGCGCACACCGCCGTGATGAGCGCGGTGGACCCCTCGCGCGCCCCCGCCGGCCGGGTCCTCGTCAGCTCGACGGTGCTCGGCCCGCCGCCGGACGACGTGGAGCGCCGGGTGCGCAAGCACCTGGCGACGCTGTACTCCTGCTCGACGGACGACTGGGAGCTGCTCGGCCTGCACCACGACCCGGAGGCGATCCCGGCGATGCCGCCGCCGCACGATCCGCAGCGCACCGTGCGGATCCTGTCCGGCCTGTACGTCTGCGGCGACCACCGCAGCACCGGCACCCCGCAGGCCGCCCTGGCCTCCGCCCGCCGAGCGGCGCGCGCCCTGCTCGGGGACTTCGGCGTCCGTGAGACGGAGCCGTCCCGGCAGGAGGCGCCGCTGGCGGCCTAGCCGAGCGCCGCGACGCGGTCCCGGTACGTGCGGACGGGGGCCGCGTCGCGGTACGGCTCCAGGCGGCGCTCGAAGTCGCGCACGTACTCCAGGGCGCGCGCCGAGCGCATCTCGGAGGCCTGCTGGGCCGCCTCCGCGCCCAGCGCGCACGCCTGGTCGAGCTCGCCGAGGCCGAGCCGGGCGGAGGCGAGGACGATCCGGCAGAACAGGCGGCTGCGGGCGTACCCGGGGGCGCGCAGCTGCAGCGAGCGCTCGGCGTGCTGGGCGGCGGCCCGGTACTGCTGGAGGTCGCGGTGGCAGTGGCCCGACTCGTCGGCGAGGTGCGCCTCGTCGAAGGAGCGCGCCCAGTACGGCACGTCGTCGCCGGGCCGGGCCGTCTCCAGGGCGCGCTCGGCGCGGGCGAGGGCGGCGCTGCAGGCCCGTACCTCGCCGAGGACGCCGTGCCCGCGGGCCTCGACCGCGTGCAGCAGCGCCTGCACCGCGGGCGGCACGGAGCTGCCGACGCCCTGCTGGGCGACCCGGGCGAGCTGCACGGCCTCGCGGCCGTGGCCGAGGTAGACGGCCTGCCGGCTCATGGTGATCAGCACGTACGAGCCGTAGCCGCGGTCTCCGGCGGCCTGGGAGAGCCGCAGCGCCTGCACGAAGTACCGCTGGGCGAGGCCGTGCGCGGCGATGTCGTACGAGGTCCAGCCGGCCAGCCGGGTCAGGTCCGCGGCGGCCGCGAACAGCCGGCGGCCGACGTTCTCGCCGTACGTGCCGCGCAGCATCGGCTCGGCCTCGTGCTCCAGGTAGCGGACCAGGGCCTGGCGGGCGTGGCCGCCGCCGTAGGCGTGGTCGAGGGTGCGGAACAGCTCGCCGACGGAGCGCAGGGCGGCGATGTCGCCGGCGGAGACCCGCTGGCCGGGGCCGCGGTCGGTGCCGCGCTGGCGGGGCACCGAGAGGCGGCCCTGGGACGGCACACGGATGCCGGCGGCGCCGGGCTGCGGGGCGGGGACCGGTTCGCCGCGGCCGACCCGTTCGTCGGCCCGGCCGATCAGCCAGTCGCGGCTGGGCACGA
Organism: Streptomyces sp. NPDC048604; assembly: GCF_043199435.1. Lineage (NCBI taxonomy): Bacteria > Bacillati > Actinomycetota > Actinomycetes > Kitasatosporales > Streptomycetaceae > Streptomyces > Streptomyces sp. NPDC048604. The sequence continues at coordinate 37,579 of NZ_JBICVX010000017.1, read as the reverse complement.
CGAGCCCGGCCGGGGTGAAGGCGATCTTGCGCAGCTCGGCGTGGCTGCCGGAGTCCTTGCGCCACAGGCCGCTGACGATGTCGACGGCCTCCTCGGGGGTGGCCGCGAACTCGAGCCCGGCGTACACCGGCGCGCAGGCGTCGAGCCCGAGGTCCTGCGCGGAGAGCCGGCGGCCGAGCCGCCTTGTGAAGACCTCGGCGATCAGCGCGGGCGTGGTGCCGCGCGGCTGCTGGCCGCGGAGCCAGCGGGTCACGGAGGTCTTGTCGTACCGCAGGTCGAGGCCGTGTTCCAGGCCGAGCTGGTCGACCCTTCTGGCCAGCCCCGCGTTGGAGAAGCCCGCCTCGGCGATCAGGGCGGCGAGCTGTCGGTTCGGGATGCGCTGCGGGGGTCGTTCCGTCATCAGCTGTGCGGTCTCCTGCCTTCCGGGCGCGGGTGGCAGCCCTCATGGAACGGCGCGAATGTAGCGGCCCGTACCGCCCGCGCCGCCGCCTTCGCCCCACATTCATCCGATCGTGTGAGGAACGGGAGGGAGGGTTGCCGCCGGGCGGTGACCAGCGGCAACCCGGCGCCCGGGCGTCGGACAGGACGGGACACGCCGTCACGTTCCGTGGCCGGACGGAGCGCGGCGATCACGGACCGTCGTCACCCCCGGCGTCCGTCCGCACCGGCCCGCCGGGGACGCGCGGCACCGCCGTACAGTGGCATGGGCGCGAATGACGCATGGTGCCGCGCCGGCCCCGGGCCGATCCCCGGGACTCGGCACCAGTTGAGGAGGCTTGGCCGTGAGTGAGCTGCGATTCGTCCGCATGGGCTTCGGCGGGAAGGCCGTCGAGTACCAGGTGGCATGGGACGAGCAGCGCGAGGTGCACGCAGCCCGGTTCGCCGACGAGATCCCCGACACCTGCCTGCTCCTGGAGCACCCGCCGGTGTACACGGCGGGGCGGCGGACCGCGGACAGCGAACGCCCGCTGGACGGTACGCCGGTCGTGGACGTGGACCGCGGCGGGAAGATCACCTGGCACGGTCCGGGCCAGCTGGTCGGCTACCCGATCATGAAGCTGCCGCGCCCGGTCGACGTGGTGGCGCACGTCCGCCGGCTGGAGGAGGCGCTGATCCGCACGTCCGCCGAGTTCGGCCTGGAGACCACCCGGATCGAGGGCCGCAGCGGCGTGTGGGTCCTGGGCGACCCGGTCGAGCAGCGCCCGTCGTTCGGCGGACTGAGCCTGGACTTCGACCCGCGGCTGACCGACGACGAGTTCGACCCGCGGCTGAACGGCCCGGAGTACGCCCCGTCCAACGCCGGCCAGCGCCGCGAGGACCGGAAACTGGCGGCGATCGGCATCCGGGTCGCCAAGGGCGTCACGATGCACGGCTTCTCTTTCAACGTGAACCCGGACAACACCTGGTTCGACAAGATCATCCCGTGCGGCATCCGCGACGCGGGCGTGGCCTCGCTCGCGAACGAGCTGGGCCGGGACATCACGATCGAGGAGGTCCTGCCGGTGGTGGAGAAGCACCTGCGTGACGTGCTGGAGCACGCGGACCTGAAGCCGCGGGAGATCGAGCGCGAGCCGGAGACGGCCCCCGCGTCCGCCTAGGGAATGAGCTGCGTCGGCCACAGGTTGGCCACACGTAAGCACGCGAAGCAAGGCAAACGAAATAACGGGCGTACTCTGGTGTGCGCCGAAGAATCGAAGCTACAGGGAGCCGATGTGTCCGCAGTCGCACCCGACGGACGCAAGATGCTGCGCCTGGAGGTCCGCAACAGCCAGACCCCCATCGAGCGCAAGCCCGAGTGGATCAAGACCCGGGCGAAAATGGGTCCCGAGTACACGAAGATGCAGAACCTCGTGAAGAGCGAGGGCCTGCACACGGTCTGCCAGGAAGCCGGCTGTCCGAACATCTTCGAGTGCTGGGAGGACCGCGAGGCGACCTTCCTCATCGGCGGCGACCAGTGCACCCGGCGCTGCGACTTCTGCCAGATCGACACGGGCAAGCCCGAGGCGCTGGACCGCGACGAGCCCCGCCGCGTCGGCGAGTCCGTCGTCACGATGGACCTGAACTACGCCACGATCACCGGCGTCGCCCGCGACGACCTGGAGGACGGCGGCGCCTGGCTGTACGCGGAGACGGTCCGCCAGATCCACCAGCAGACCGCCGAGCGCGCGGCCGGCCGCACCAAGGTCGAGCTGCTCGCCCCCGACTTCAACGCGGTGCCGGAGCTCCTGGACGAGGTCTTCGCCTCCCGCCCCGAGGTCTTCGCGCACAACGTCGAGACCGTGCCCCGGATCTTCAAGCGGATCCGTCCCGGCTTCCGGTACGAGCGGTCCCTCGAGGTCATCACCAAGGCCCGCGACTACGGTCTGGTCACGAAGTCGAACCTGATCCTCGGCATGGGCGAGACCCGCGAGGAGATCAGCGAGGCGCTGCAGCAGCTGCACGCGGCCGGCTGCGAGCTCATCACCATCACGCAGTACCTGCGCCCGTCCGTCCGGCACCACCCCGTGGAGCGCTGGGTGAAGCCGCAGGAGTTCGTGGAGCTGAAGGACGAGGCCGACGAGATCGGCTTCTCCGGCGTCATGTCCGGCCCCCTGGTCCGCTCCTCGTACCGCGCCGGCCGGCTGTACCAGCAGGCGATGGAGCGGCGCGGGGCGACGACCCTCCCCGGGGTCGTCTGAGGATCCCCGCAGGTCGTGTGAATCCACTCACAAGTGATTACCGACGGGTAACGGCTTGGAAGACGCGGCCCGTACACCCTCCGCAGGTCGGAGCGGGGTACGGGCCGCGTCGTCGTTCCCCGGGCTGGTACGGACGGCCGCATCAAGGTTTCACCAGTGTTTGACCATCGGCTCACACGCTGGTAACACCAATCTGTGAGCCTGGCATCACTCACCGCCGCCACCGCCACCCCCCCCCACCTCAGCCGCTCTTTGAGGGAGGACCCCGACATGCAGGCCGCGACGCACGTCCGTGCCACCGCGTTCCCGTCCCTGACCGACGCCCTGCGGGCCGTGGAGGCCGTAGTGCTCCGAGGCGGGCAGCGCACCGCCCGCCGCAACGCCTGGACCTCCGTCCTGGAGGACCGCCGCCGCGCCAAGGACCGGGTGGAGGCGGAGCACGTACTGGAGGCCGTGGCGGGGCGCGCTTCCAGCGCCACGTAAACTTCAGGACATGGCGAGGAAGGCAAACACGAACACCGCTGGTGCCGCTGAGAACCCCGGGCGACTCAAGCAGATCGTTCTGACGTACAAGATGACCAAGAAGGCCGACCCGAAGGTCGGTCTCGTCGTCGCGGGTGTGGGCATCGTCGTTCTCGGTGCCCTCCTCGGGATCGGTTTCGCGATCGGGCACCCGGTCTATCTGGGCATCCTGGGATTCATCCTGGCGCTCCTGGCGATGGCGATCATCTTCGGCCGGCGCGCCGAGAAGGCGGCCTTCGGGCAGATGGAGGGCCAGCCGGGCGCGGCGGCCGCGGTGCTGCAGAACATCGGCCGGCAGTGGACCACCACCCCGGCGGTCGCGATGAACCGCAGCCAGGACGTCGTGCACCGCGCGGTCGGCCGGGCGGGCATCGTTCTGGTCGCGGAGGGCAACCCGAACCGGGTGAAGCCGCTGCTCGCGGCCGAGAAGAAGAAGATGTCCCGGGTCCTCGTGGACGTCCCCGTCCGCGACATCATCGTCGGCAACGACGAGGGCCAGGTCCCGCTGGGCAAGCTGCGCACCACCATGCTCAAGTACCCGCGGGTGCTCACCGGCCCCCAGGTCACCGCGGCCAACGACCGGCTGCGCGCGATGGGCGACCTGATGAGCAACATGCCGCTACCCAAGGGCCCGATGCCCAAGGGCATGAAGATGCCGCGCGGCGGCGGCAAGATGCGCTGACGCACACTTCACGGAAACACGAGAAGGGCGCCCCCGCCGGATGGCCGGGGCGCCCGTCTCCTGTTTCCGGGGATTGTGCGAGTTCTCGGATAC
>NZ_JBICVX010000017.1:0-33594 GCF_043199435.1 Streptomyces sp. NPDC048604 | reverse complement strand
GGGGGGCCCACTGCCCGCCCCCACAAAAATACCCCCAACCCCCCCCGGCCCCCCCGCGCCGGCGGCCCCGCCCCGCCCTTCTCGTGTTTCCGTGAAGTGTGCGAGTTCTCGGATACGGATCAGATGCGGACCTGGACCGCGCGGGCGAAGCGGTCGTGCAGTCCGCGGCCGTCCCGGTCCCAGATCAGCGCCGGGACCGCCAGACAGACCAGCACGCTGCGCAGCAGCACCCACGGGAGCCCGAGCCGTCCGCCGTTCACGGAGACCACGCGGAGCCCGAAGAGCCGCTTGCCCGGGGTGGAGCCGATGGTTCCGATGGTGAGCACGCTCATCACGCCGAGGATGACGATCGCCCAGGTCTGGCTCGTCTGGCCGTAGCTGTGGGTGATGAGCCCGTATGCGATCAGGCTGCACAGCGCCCAGTCGACGGCGAGCGCGCCCATGCGCCGGCCGGGACGGGCGATGGAGCCGGGCCCCTCCTCGGGCAGGCCGAGCTGCTCGCCCCGGTAGCCGAAGTCGACGCCTGCTTCCTCGGCCGCCGCGCGCGGGCCGGAGAGCCATGATCCGAGTGCTTGCCTGTTGTCCACCCGACCACGGTACTGCGCCCGTTTTCGATCACTTCCGCCCGGGTGCCGACCGCGCTCGGCAGGCGGCGTCGCCCCCGGTCCGGTTAACTTGGGCGAAACAAATGGGTCATGCTTGAGAAATCCCGCCTGCCTATGGTCGGGTCCAGCGTGTGCCACCGCACTGGCCGCACGACCGAGCTGCAAGCCCGCCCCTCCCCGGGCCGGGAGTAGGAGGAGTTGGATGTCCGAGAAGCACGGGTTCCAGAACGCCGACGAGGTCAAGAAGTACATCGCGGACAACGACGTCAAGATGGTCGACGTCCGGTTCTGCGACCTCCCGGGCGTGATGCAGCACTTCACGATCCCGGCGACGGCGTTCGACCCGTCCGAGGAGCTGGCGTTCGACGGTTCGTCGATCCGCGGCTTCCAGGCGATCCACGAGTCGGACATGGCCCTGCGCGCCGACCTGTCGACGGCCCGCCTGGACCCGTTCCGCCGTGACAAGACGCTGAACATCAACTTCTTCATCCACGACCCGATCACGGGCGAGCAGTACAGCCGCGACCCGCGCAACATCGCCAAGAAGGCCGAGGCCTACCTCGCGTCCACCGGCATCGCGGACACCGCGTTCTTCGGTCCGGAGGCGGAGTTCTACGTCTTCGACTCGGTCCGCTTCGAGACCTCGGCGAACCAGGGCTTCTACCACATCGACTCCGAGGCCGGCGCCTGGAACACCGGTGCGGAGGAGAACAACCGCGGCTACAAGGTCCGCTACAAGGGCGGCTACTTCCCGGCCCCGCCGGTCGACCACTTCGCCGACCTGCGCGCGGAGATCTCCCTGGAGCTGGAGAACGTCGGCCTCCAGGTCGAGCGCCAGCACCACGAGGTCGGCACCGCCGGCCAGGCCGAGATCAACTACAAGTTCAACACGCTGCTCGCCGCGGCCGACGACCTGATGCTCTTCAAGTACATCGTGAAGAACGTCGCCTGGCGCAACGGCAAGACCGCGACCTTCATGCCGAAGCCGATCTTCGGCGACAACGGCTCGGGCATGCACGTCCACCAGTCGCTGTGGACCGGCGGCGAGCCGCTCTTCTACGACGAGACCGGCTACGCGGGCCTCTCGGACACCGCCCGCTACTACATCGGCGGCATCCTGAAGCACGCCCCGTCGCTGCTGGCCTTCACCAACCCGACGGTGAACTCCTACCACCGTCTGGTGCCCGGCTTCGAGGCCCCGGTCAACCTGGTCTACTCGCAGCGCAACCGCTCCGCGGCCATGCGCATCCCGATCACCGGTTCCAACGCGAAGGCCAAGCGCGTCGAGTTCCGCGCCCCGGACCCGTCCTCGAACCCGTACCTCGCCTTCTCGGCGCTGCTCCTCGCGGGCCTCGACGGCATCAAGAACAAGATCGAGCCAGCCGAGCCGATCGACAAGGACCTGTACGAGCTGGCCCCCGAGGAGCACGCGGGCGTCGCCCAGGTCCCGACCAACCTCGAGGCCGTCCTCCGCGCCCTGGAGGAGGACAACGAGTACCTGCAGGCCGGTGGCGTCTTCACGTCCGACCTGATCGAGACCTGGATCGACTACAAGCGCACCAACGAGATCGCCCCGATCCAGCTCCGCCCGCACCCGCACGAGTTCGAGCTCTACTACGACCTCTAAGCCGGATCCGCGTCATCCGACGAGGCCCGTCGCCCCTTTCCCGGGGCGACGGGCCTCGTCGCTTTCCGGCCATGATCACGTGAACAGACGGAAAACTTTCGGACGTACCTACGAGTAGAGGGTTCACGCTGCGCGACTGATCGATAGCGTGACGTCGTCGTTGCCGCCACACCCGGAGCACTGGGCTCCGCTGGGACTAGCGGCGCGATGAGGACGATTCGAACGTGACTCTGGCGGCTTTCGCCCCTGCAGAGACGCTCCTACTCAAGCCGTACACCGACCATTGCCGCGTCATCGCAGACGAGGGCGCGCATGTGGTCATCGGCGTCTCTCCAGGGAACAGCTATTTCACCGCCCGGCGACTGCGCGAGCTGACGCGCTGGGGGTTGGATCACTTCGATCAGGTCGATCTCGTCTACACGGATCTGCATGTCGCGGACATGTACGAGGCGTTGGGGTACGGGGCCGACGAGGCACGGCGCAAGGCCGTCAAGAATCTGCGGGGGGTGCGGGCGAAGGTCGGAGCGGCGGTGGAAGAGGCCGATCCGACAGGGGTACGGGTGCGGGCGCGGGGGATGTCGGAGTTCGGCGACGTTCCGGCGTACCGGGAGCTGCACCGGACGGTGACGGCCACGATCGACACGGATCCGGTGGTGCGGGAGACGTGCGACGCGCTGACCGGGATCTTCCTGGCCGGGAAATTGGCGCCGGGGCAGGAGACGAGCGAGCGGCAGCGGGAGGTGTGCCGGGCGTACATATGCGCCGAGGTGCCGCTGTTCCTGGACACCCCCGCGATCCTCGGGGTGCCGTCCTCGCTCAACTGCTACCACCAGGCGCTGCCGCTGGCCGATCTGCTGTACGCCCGGGGATCGGGGCTGCGGGCCTCGCGCAATCAGGGGCACGGGATTCTCACGCCGATCGAGAATCCCGGGGACCTCGAGATTCCCGGAGCCCCCGGGAATCCCCGGACCACCGAATCCGATGACACCGCCGAGACCGTTGGGGGAGCCGCGTGATGAGCGTCGCCGTCGAGACCCTGCCCGCGTTCCCCTTCGACTGGGACGGGACCCGGCTGCCCGCCGAGGTCGAGGCGCTGCGCGCCGAGCCCGTGCGGAAGGTGCGGACGATCGCCGGGGCGGAGGCCTGGCTGGTCTCCTCGTACGAGCTGTGCCGGCAGGTGCTCGAGGACCCGCGGTTCAGTCTGAAGGACACCTCGGCCCCGGGAGCGCCGCGCCAGTACGCGCTGACGATCCCGCCGCACGTCGTGAACAACATGGGCAACATCACCGGCGCCGGGCTGCGCAAGGCCGTGATGAAGGCGATCAATCCCAAGGCGCCCGGTCTGGAGGAGTGGCTGCGGGCGCGGGCCGGACAGCTGTTGGACGCGCTGGTCGACGAGGGCGCGCCCGGGGAGCTGCGGGGCGGGTTCGCCGATCCGTACTCGGCGGGGCTGCACTGCCGGATGCTCGGCATCCCGGAGGAGGACGGGCCGAGGCTGCTGCGCAGCCTGGACGTGGCGTTCATGAACGCGCCGCGCGAGATCGAGGCGGCCCGGCTCAACTGGGACCGGGACATCGCGTACATGACCGAGCGGCTGGACGATCCGGCGACCGGCGGGCTGATGGCGGAGCTGGCGGCGCTGCGCGACGACCCCGAGTACGCGCATCTGACGGACGAGATGCTGGCGACGGTCGGGGTGACGCTGTTCGGGGCCGGGGTGATCTCCACCGCGGGCTTCCTGACCATGGCGCTGGTGTCGGTGCTGACCCGGGCGGACGTGCGGGAGGCGCTGACGGCCGGGGGCGGCGGGCGCGGCGTCGCGGGGGCGATGGACGAGCTGCTGCGGGTGAACCTGTCGATCGGCGACGGGCTGCCGCGGCTCGCACTGGAGGACGTGCGGCTCGGCGGGACCGACGTACGGGCCGGTGAGCTGGTGCTCGTGCTCGTGGAGGCGGCGAACCACGATCCGGAGCACTTCCCGGAGCCGCATGCCTTCCGGCCGGAGCGGGAGAACGCAGCCGACCACCTCTCCTTCGGCGGCGGCCGGCACTACTGCCCGGCGACCGCGCTCGGCAAGCGGCACGCGGAACTCGCCCTGGAGACGGTCCTCGAACGGCTGCCGGGGCTGCGCCTGGCGGTGCCGGTCGAACAGCTGGTGTGGCGCACCAACTTCATGAAGCGGCTGCCGGAGCGGCTCCCGGTGGCCTGGTAGCGGGCGGGGTGCTCTCCGTACCGGGGCCTTCCCGGTACGGAGAGCACCCGTCGCTCAGCGGCGCAGCAGCGTGCGGACCATGCGGCAGGTGATGCCGGACGGGGCGTGCATGCCGATGCGGTCGGCGGTGGTGCGTATCGTGGCGTCGTCCGCCTGGGAGGGCGCGTAGACCCCCGAGTCCATCAGGGCGATCGCGAGGCGCATGGCCTTCAGGCGGCGGTTATGGGTGATGTACCACTCGCGGGGCAGGCCCGCCGGGAGCGGCTTCTTCGTCAGGGGCTTCCAGGGTTCGAGGGGCAGCGTCGTGAACGTGGCGACAGCCATGCGGCGACCTCCTGGCGCAGGTGTGCGGGGGCCCTCCCCGGGACCCTCGCTTCAGCCTCTATTTTAGTGCCGCCCACTGACAATCGTCCCTGGCCAGACGGTCTTTGACCGCTGCGGAGAGGTACGGTTGCGGGCATGGAGATCTGGATCAATCCCGCCTGTTCGAAGTGCCGCAGCGCGATCACCCTGCTGGACGCGGAGGGCGCCGAGTACACCGTGCGCCGCTACCTGGAGGACGTGCCGACCGAGGACGAGATCCGGGCCGTGCTCGACCGGCTGGGCCTGGAGCCGTGGGACATCACCCGCACCCAGGAGGCCGCCGCCCAGGAGCTGGGTCTGAAGGACTGGGGCCGGGACGACGAGAACCGGGACCGCTGGATCGCGGCGCTCTCGGCGCATCCGAAGCTGATCCAGCGGCCGATCATCACGGCGGACGACGGAACGGCCGTGGTGGCGCGGTCCGAGGACGCGGTACGGGACGCGCTGGGTCGGTAGGGGGTGTCTCGCCGATCAGGACGGACGGTGACCCGGGGGCTCCAGATCGATCTGCACCTGGAGCCGGCCTCCGGCGGCAGCCGGCGCGCGGCGGTCACCCGGGCGCTGCGGGAGGCGGTCCGCGAGGGGCGGCTCCCGCCGGGGAGCCGGCTGCCGCCGTACCGCTCGCTCGCGGCCGACCTCGGCATCGCCCGCAACACCGTGGCCGAGGCGTACGCGGAGCTGGTCGCCGAGGGCTGGCTGACGGCCCGCCAGGGCTCGGGCACCCGGGTCTCGCCGCTCGTCACCCCGCCGGTCGCCCCGGCGCGGCCGCGCGCGGCGGGCGGGGCCGCCCCGGACCTTCCGTACGACCTGGTGCAGGGCAAGCCCGACCCGGCGACCTTCCCGCGCACCGCCTGGGCCGCCGCCGCCCGCCGGGCGCTGTCCGCCGCGCCGCACGAGGCGTTCGGGCCCGGCGACCCGCAGGGGTCCGCGCTGCTGCGGGAGGCCCTGGTGCCGTATCTGGCGCGGGTGCGGGGCGTGCGCACGACGCCGGAGCGGATCGTGGTCTGTTCCGGCACCGCGCACGCGCTGCGGCTGCTGGCCCGGGTGATCGGCGGGACCTGGGCGGTGGAGGAGTACGGGCTGCCGTTCCACCGCGGGCTGCTCGCGGAGGGCGGGGTGCGGACGGTTCCGCTGCCGGTCGACGCGGACGGGGCCGTGGTCGGCGGGGTCCGGGGACGGGCCGTCCTGCTCACGCCCGCGCACCAGTTCCCGACCGGCGGGCCGCTGCACCACGAGCGCCGGGCGGCGGTGGCCGAGCGGGCCCGGTCGGGCGGGCCGCTGGTCCTGGAGGACGACTACGACGCCGAGTTCCGCTACGACCGGAAGCCGGTGGGCGCGGTGCAGGGGCTCGCCCCGGACGGGGTGGTGCTGATGGGCTCGGTCAGCAAGAGCCTGTCGACGGCGCTGCGGCTGGGCTGGATGGTGCTGCCCGAGCCGCTGGTCGGCGAGGTCGTGGCCGCCAAGGGGGTACGGGAGCAGTACTCCTCCGTGATCGACCAGCTGACCCTCGCGGAGCTTCTGACGGGCGGCGGCTACGACCGGCACGTCCGGCGCATGCGGCAGCGGTACCGGACCCGCCGGGACCGGCTGGCGGAGGTCCTGGCGCAGCGTGTGCCGGAGGTCCGGGTGACCGGCATCGCGGCGGGCCTGCACGCCGTGGTCGACCTCCCGCCGGGCGCCGAGGCGCCGGCCCTGGCGGCGGCGGGACGGCATGGCGTCGCGGTGGAGGGCCTGTCCGCCTACCGCCATCCGAAGAGCACCGCGGCCCACCGGGACGGCCTGGTGGTGGGCTACGCGGCCGCACCGGAGCGGCGCTACGGACCGGCGCTCGACGCGCTGTGCGCGGCGCTCCGCGAGGCGCTCGATGCACGGGGCAACGGAAGTGACCGCAGCGGCAGTTGAGCAGAACCGGGGGGCTCCTCGTACCTATCGGCACACGGAACCGAGAGGAGCCCACGTGTCACGCAAGAGGACGCTCAGCCGGAGGAAGAAGGTCGCGCTGCTGGCCGGTGCGGCCGCGCTGGTCGGGGGGACGGCGGTGGTGATGACCGGGACCAGCCAGGCGTCGGTCGCCTGCGACGGACTGGCCTCCGCGCTCGCCAACAACGAGAGCTTCATCGCCGGCCAGCGGGCCAACCCCGACGCGCTGTCCCAGGCCCGGATCGCCAACCGGGAGGCGGTGATCGCGGAGATCCGGCGCAAGCAGGCGGCCTCGGGCTGCACGGACACGGCCGCCCCGCAGCCCCCGGCCGCTCAGCCGCCCGCCGCCCAGCCCCCGGCCGCTCAGCCACCTGCCGCCCAGCCCCCCGCCGCCCAACCACCGGCCGCTCAGCCGCCCGCCGCCGGCGGTGACGTCGTCTGTCCGGGGTCCACCGTGACCCTCTCCGGCGAGGCCGGCGCCCCCGCCGCCTCCAGCAACCAGTTCCCGCCCGGCACCCGGCTGAAGGTCACCAACCTGGACAACGCCAAGTCCACCACCGTCGAGGTCACCTCCGCCTCCGGCAGCTGCGTGCTGCTCAACAACGCGGCCTTCGAGCAGGTCCGCGAGCCCGGCAAGTTCCTGATCCGCAAGGCCCGCATCGAGCGCGTGGGCTGACCCCGGGTCCCGCCCCGACGGTGCCGCGGCGCGCACGGCACCGTCCCCGAGACCCCGCACCCGATATCCCGTACTCCCCGCCCCTCCCCCGGTGTTACGTTGATCCGGCCGGCCGCGGGACTCCGGTGCGACTTCCGGGACCTGCCTTTGAAGCAACGTTTTCGCTGTTCGTGCCCCCATTCCCCGGCCGGCTCCATGACGTTCGGCCCCGGGGGGAGCCATGTCCGATTCGCTCGCCGAGCTCGTCGCCGCCGAGGACGTGCTGCTCTTCGTCAACGCGGCCGTCACCGCCACCGGCCAGCGCGAGTTCCGCTCGTCCGCCGCCGAGCAGCGGCTCTCCCTGGCCTTCCTGCACGAGTACGTACGGGTCAACTACCGCCCCCTGTACGCCTCCTGCCTCGCGCTCGACATCAACGACCACAACGCGGCCCTGATCGCCGAGCATCTGCTGCGCACCCCGCACGAGGCGGGCCCGCACGAGGGCCGGCTGATCGCGGCCCGGCTCGCGCTGCTGCCGCCGCAGCGGGTCTACCGGCTGTTCGGCGCGCTGCGCGCCGCCAAGGTCAACAACCGCCGCACCCGCGCGATCATGCGCGACTGGCTGGCCGCCCGTCCCGACCTGGGCCTGGACGCGGTGAAGTACCGCACCGGCCTGAAGACCGCCGTCCGGCACCTGCACCTGACGCCGGGCGCCGAGACCGGCGACTTCCTGTTCGCGCCGCGCCGCCGGGCCCGCTACGACCACGCCCTGCTCGACGCGTACCGCCGCGCCCACCACGACCAGCGGGCGGTGTACGAGCTGCCGTTCACCGTCGCGGAGGGCTTCGCCGCCCGGCACGGCGTGCCGCGCGGGGTGTTCCTGGAGCGGATCGCGCCCCGGATGACCCGCCTGGAGCGGCTGCGCACCCAGCGGGGCCCGGGCGTGGCGGCCGACCTGTCCACGATGCCGCTGACCCGGCTCGCGCTGTACGTCCTCGCGCTCCCCTTCGAGGAGCGCGCGGCCCGGCGCGCGGAGCTGACCGGCGCGCTGCGGGCCGCCGCGCGCCGGACGGCGGGGCCGCAGGCGGGGACCTGGGGCCGGGTCGCCGCGGTCCTCGACGACAGCTACTCGTCGTCCGGTTCCGGCGTGAAGCGGCGCCGCCCGCTGGCGGTGGCGCTCGGCTGCCATTTCCTGCTGGAGGCGCTGGCGGAGTCGTACCGTGTGCACTGGACCTCGGGCGGCACGGATCCGCTGCTGGTCCGCCCGTACGGGCCGACCCCGCTCGGCCTGCGCGTCCTCGACGCCCTGCAGGCCCCCGGCCCGGCGCCGGACCGGCTGGTGATCGTCTCGGACGGCTGGGACAACGCCCCGCCGGGGCTCGCGGGCGAGGTGCTGCGGGTCTGGCGCAGCCGCCTCGACCCGGAGCGCCGCACCGCCGCCGTGCACCTGAACCCCGTATACGACGCGGGCGGTTTCGACGTGCGCCGGCTCGCGCCGAGCGTGCCGACGGCCGGGGTGCGGGACGCGGAGGACCTGCCTGCGCTGGTGGAGATCGCGCAGTTCGCCGAGGGCCGGACCGGCCTCGCGGAGCTGCGGGCGCATCTGGACCGCCGGGTGGAGCTGTTCCTGAAGGAGGCCGGCGCATGACCGGGATCGACCTGACCGGCCTTCAGACGCGTCCGGCGCAGGTGTGGGGCGGTGTCCGGCTGGTCCCGCTGGTGCGGGCGGAGCCGGTGGCCGGGCTGCGGCTGCACCGCGAGGTGTACGTGGGTCACGGCCACGTCGTGGACGTCGGCGACGGCACGGCGTACACCTCGTACATCCCGCACGGCTTCGTCGCGGACTGGTCCGGGAACGCCGGCGAGGGGGACGCGGCGCGCGAGTCGGCGGCGTTCGGCTCCCGGCTCGGCGGCGTGCCCGAGACGGTCCCGGTCCGCGGCGCGCACCACCGGCTCGCCAAGCGCGGGCGGGGGCGTGGGAAGTCCGCCGGCCGGCCCGAGTCCCGGCTGCGGTTCCTGCCGCTGCATCTGGCCCTGGAGGGCTATCTGGCGCTGCACTTCGGCGGACCGAAGGTCGTGTGGGAGGAGTGGTCGCGGCAGGCCGTGCGCGAGGGCCTGTCGCCGCGGGCGGAGGCGGCGTACGCGGGCTGGTCGGTGCCGGGGCTCGGCGAGGCGCTGCGGGTGTTCGAGATCCATCCGGGGCAGTGCGGGCTGATGCTGTACGTCGCGGACGCGCTGGCCGCGGCCTTCGTCGTGCCGCACCCGGACGACTACCGGCTGCTGCACCCGACCCTGGTGGAGGACCTGTACGGGGAGCTGATCCACCAGTACGCGTACTACGGCGCGCCCGTGCCCGAGTTCACCGCCCGGATCCGGGACGCGGCCGGCGGCGTACGGAGCCTGGCCGATCTGCGCGCGGCGGCGCTCGCCCAGGAGCGGGCGTGGGCCGAGGCGCACGACGGGCTGATGGCGCGGGACCTCCTTCGGACCTCGTACGCCTTCGAGCGGGTGTACCGGATGGGCGGCTTCGAACTGCTGCGCTTCCTGCCGCCGTTCCTGAAAGGCGGAGCGGAGCAGCACATCGGCGAGCTGATCACCGACCACAAGGGGCGCACGGCGTATCTGAAGACCTTCCGGCTGTCCGAGAACCAGATCCGGCGGGGCTATCTGCTGCGGCGGCTCGCCGACTGCGACTGGCACCTGGGGCGCACGGCCGAGGCCCTCGGGACCTCGTACGCCGAGGTGGCGCGGCGGATCGAGCGGGCCGGCCTCGGGTCGCTGCTCGACGCGCACGTCGTCGCACGCCGGGTGCGGGAATCGCAGGAAGGCTGAGTAACACGGGGTTCACAAACGGGCAACCACCGGGAAATCCCTTGTTGCCAAGCTGCGCGCATACCCGCGTCTCTCGCAGCGCTGCGAGCGGCAGCCAGCAGACCCGCACGCCCTAAGGATGAGGCCCGTGACCTTCAAGGCTGAGTACATCTGGATCGACGGCACCGAGCCGACCGCGAAGCTCCGCTCCAAGACGAAGATAGTGACGAGCGGCGGCGCGACCCTGGCCGAGCTCCCCATCTGGGGCTTCGACGGATCCAGCACGAACCAGGCCGAAGGTCACGCCTCGGACCGCGTCCTCAAGCCGGTCTTCGTCTGCCCGGACCCGATCCGCGGCGGCGAGGACGTCCTGGTCCTCTGCGAGGTCCTGAACACGGACATGACCCCGCACTCCTCCAACACCCGCGCCGCCCTCGTGGAGACCTACGAGAAGTACGCCGCGCAGGAGCCGATCTTCGGCATCGAGCAGGAGTACACCTTCTTCGACGGCGAGCGCCCGCTCGGCTTCCCGGTCGGCGGCTTCCCGGCCCCGCAGGGCGGCTACTACTGCGGCGTCGGCGCGGACGAGATCTTCGGCCGTGACGTCGTCGAGGCGCACCTGGAGAACTGCCTGAAGGCGGGTCTGGGCATCTCCGGCATCAACGCCGAGGTCATGCCGGGTCAGTGGGAGTTCCAGGTCGGCCCGCTGGCGCCGCTCGAGGTCTCCGACCAGATGTGGGTGGCCCGCTGGCTGCTCTACCGCACCGCCGAGGACTTCAACGTCTCCGCGACCCTCGACCCGAAGCCGGTCAAGGGCGACTGGAACGGCGCGGGCGCGCACACCAACTTCTCCACCAAGGCGATGCGCGAGGGCTACGACGCCATCATCACCGCCTGCGAGTCGCTGGGCGAGGGCTCGAAGCCGCTGGACCACGTCAAGAACTACGGTGCCGGCATCGACGACCGTCTGACCGGTCTGCACGAGACCGCCCCGTGGGACAAGTACTCCTACGGCGTCTCCGACCGCGGCGCCTCGGTCCGCATCCCGTGGCAGGTCGAGCAGGACCAGAAGGGCTACATCGAGGACCGCCGTCCGAACGCCAACGTGGACCCGTACACGGTGACCCGCCTGCTGGTGGACACCTGCTGCGAGGCCCTGGCGAAGGCCGGCCAGGTCTGATCCGCCGCACCGCTCGCTCCAGCGCCCCTGCCGGGAACGGTGGGGGTGCTGTTGCGTTGCGGGGCGCCGTCGCCGCCGTGGTCCGTGACCCCGTCCGCGGTCGCTGTCAGTGGCCTCTGTCACAGTGGGGTCATGCTCGACATCGCGGTCAGGACCGAGAACTGGCAGAAGCACGTGCGCGTCTCGGAGGACACGCTGCGCGACCTGGCGCTGCGGATCGGCGGGGACGGCGACCGCTTCCTGGTGGTGCAGCGAATACCGGACATACCAGACGAGTTCATCCAGGTGTGGCACGAGGACGGCGGCGGATACCAGCTGGAGCACCGGGCGGGCGGGCCGGAGCGGCACTTCGTGACGGAGGGCGGCGACGCGCAGAAGGTCGCCGCGGTGATGACCCGTTGGGCGCGCCGCGAGACCGCCTGGGACCGCGGGCTCGGCTGGAAGCCCGCCGACCTGCCGCTGCCCGAGCCGGTCCCGGAGCCGGACGCCGAGGTGCGGGCCGTGCTGGAGGAGCGGGTCCGGGAGCTGCTGCGCTGCGGCTACGACGACCGGGAGCGGCTGGCCGAGACCGCGGAGGAGTACCTCGTCGACGGGGAGGTCCGGCCGGTGACCCGGGCTCAGGCGGCCGCGCTGGTGGACCGGCTGTGGCTGGCGCGGGTGGCGGAGTCGGCGGACTGGGAGGGCGTCACGGATCCGGAGCGGATCTCGGCCGCGTTCGAGGCGCTGGACGGCGCGGGGATCACCGCGCGGGAGAACTTCACCTGCTGCCGCAACTGCGGGACGGCGGAGATCGGCGGCGAGGGCGGCGCGGACGCCCGCGGCTTCGTCTACTTCCACTCCCAGTGCACCGAGGGCGCGGCGAACGGCGGTCCGCTGTTCCTGCTGTACGGAGGCTTCGACGGCACGGCCCAGTCGGCCGCGGAGGTGGGCCGGGAGGTGACCGAGGCGCTGCGCGGGCAGGGCCTGACGGTGGAGTGGGACGGCTCGCCGGAGTCGTCGATCCAGGTCACCGGACTGGACTGGCGGAAGCGGCTGACGGGCTGACGGTCTGTCCGGTGGATGGATGGGGGCTGCGCGGGGAGATTCCCTGCTGGTTTAATAGGGATATGGCCCGCATCCAGAACGACACTGCTTCGAGGCGCTTCGACCTCGAGCCGTTCTGGCCTTCCCGGCAGCACCACGACTACGACCGGTGCTGTCGACGCGTGAGGAACGCGTCGGCCCTCTAAAGCCCCGATCGGATCCGTGTCCGGTCCCCGGCCTTCGGCCGACGCGCAAGACGCATGACGTACGACGACCACCGTCCGTCCGTGACTCGCGCGAAAGAGCTGAACTTCCATGGCCCACACCCAGGCTGCCGCCCTCACGTCCCCTCTCCGCCCCCGCCTCCGTGCCGTCGCCCCCGACGAGGTCGACGGTCTCGCCCAGGTCGCCGCGTATCTGCCGCCCGGCGCCACGCTGCTGCCCGCGCCACCGCAGTCCCTGCCCACGCTGCCCGGCCGGCCGCCGATGGTCGGCTACCTGGTGCTCGTCCCGGCCGACGGCCGGCCGGCCGACGGCGAGGGGCCCGGGCCGACGCCCGCCCCGGGGCCGGTGGCGATCGACCAGGCCCAGCGGCTCGCCCGCGTGGACGGACGGCCGCTGGACCTGACGTATCTGGAGTACGAGCTGCTCGCCCATCTGGTGACGCATCCGCACCGGGTGCACACCCGCGACCAGCTGGTCACGACGGTCTGGGGGTACGGCCATGTCGGCGACGGCCGGACCGTCGACGTCCATGTGGCCCGGCTCCGGCGCAAGCTGGGCGAACTCCGCCGCACGATCCAGACCGTGCGGCGGGTCGGCTACAAGTACGTGCCCTGAGTACGTGCCCTGCGCCGGGCGCCCGGGACTACGCGTCCTGACGGGCCCTCGCCCGGGCCGCCAGGCCCAGCAGTCCGTCGACGGCCAGGAACACCAGCAGGCTGATGCCCAGCATCGGCACGAACCAGCCCGCCAGGGCAGTCCCGGCGAGCAGCGGCAGCAGCATCGTCGGCGGAACCTTCCGCCACGCCCCGCGGGCGACGGGACGGCCGGGCCGGCGCAGCCACCACATGCGGTAGCCCCAGACGATCAGCAGGATCAGGGCCAGCGCGAGGGCGGCGAGCGCCAGCTGGTTGGCGAGACCGAGGAACACACCGGTGTGGGCGTCGATGCCGAACCGGGTCAGTTTGGCGAGCAGCGGGTGGTCGGCGAACCGCAGCTCGTCCATGACCGTGCCGTCGGCCGGGTTCACGGCCACCGAGTCCAGGTGGACGGGGAACTGGGTGTCGGTCTCCTTGACGACATAGCCCTTGCCCTCGGCGGGCAGGGTCACGGTCAGCTTCCCGTCGACACCGGCCTCGCGGGCGGCGGCGAGGACCTTGTCGATGCCGACGTCGGGACCGGTGGCGGCCTGCGCGGGCGCGCCGCCGCCGTGGCCGGCGTGGCCCTCCTGACCAGCCGCGTCCCCGTCGCCCGCGCCGATGACGGCGGAGACGGTCGGGGTCGCGCCGCCGAGCTGGGAACGGACCGCGTCGATGTTCTCGCCGGCGTAGCGCGACCAGGTCAGACCGGTGGCGGAGAGCAGCACGAGACCGGTGACCGCCCACAGGCCGACCGCGCCGTGCCAGGACAGGGTGCGGCGCCGGGACTTGGGGCCGCGCTCGGGCAGGAACAGCTCGCGCTTCGCCTTGCGGCGGCGGCCGATCCACAGGGCGAGCCCGCCGAGCGCCACCACCCACAGCCAGCTGGCGGCCAGCTCGCTGTAGTTCCGGCCGAGTTCGCCGAGGTGCAGATCGCGGTGGAGCTCGTCGAGCCAGGTGCGCAGCGGGAGCGCGCCGGAGCCGCCGTAGCTTGCCAGCTGTCCTCGGACCTCCCCGGTGTACGGGTCGACGAAGACGGCGAGGGACTTGCCCTCCTCCATGTCCGGGTCGGCCATCAGGACGCGGGTCGTCGCGCCGGGCTCGGCGGAGGGCCAGACCGCGGTGACCGTGCCGTCCGGGTTGACCTTCTTCGCCGCGTGGACCTGCTGCGAGAGCGGGACGGTGCCCTCGCCCTCGGGGACGGTGAGCTCGTGCGCGTACACGAACTTCTCGGCCTGGAAGGAGAGGGCGTAGAGCAGTCCGCTGGTGGCGGCGATCAGCAGCAGCGGGGCGACGAGGACGCCCGCGTAGAAGTGCAGCCGCAGGACGAGCGGGCGCAGCGCGCTCCAGGTGGATCTGCCGCCGGGCGCGTCCGGGGCGGCCTCGTCCGGATCTGCGGGAGTGGGGTCGGCGGCCGTTTCCGGGCGCACGGAACCGTCAAGGGTCATGGCTGTCCTTGGAGTCGAAGTCGACAGGGGGAAGGGACCCCCGGGTCAGACGTGTGCTCCGAGGGCCGTGGCGCGGGGTGCGGACAGCCGGGGCGGGCCGCGCCGGGACAGGGCGTGGGAGAGGACGACGCCGTGCAGCCGCCGGGTGCGCGGCCGCGGACGCACGGGGCGCGGCGGCTCGGGCACGCGGACGCGGACGACGGCGAGGAGCCGCCGCAGCGGCGCGAAGGCGGCCGCGCCGGCGGTGCGGGCGAGGGCGAAGAGCGCGGCCTCGCCCCGGGCCAGCCAGAGGCCGCACACCAGGGCGGCGAGGAGGTGCGCGGCGGTCATGCCGAGGGGGTCGGGCACGGCGGCGGCGCTCAGGTCCATGGCGCTCGCGGGGATCCCCGCGCCCATGTCCATCCCCACGCCCCTGTCCATCCCCGTGTGGGAGCCGGGAGCGGCGGCGTGCCCCTGACCGGCCGAGAAGCTCGCGTGCAGCGCCGTCTGCACGGCGAGGAGTCCGGCGCCGATCGCGGGCGCCCCCCGTCGCCGGCCGCAGCAGGCCCAGGCGAGCAGGCCCGTCACGGCGAAGGCGAGTCCGAGGGTGCGTACCGGTATCTCGTGAGCGGACATGGACGAATGCCCCGCACCGGCCAAGGACACGCAGACGGCCGCGAAGAGTGCGGCGCGCAGGGCCCGTATCGGGGAGCGGGAATTCGTCATGTCGGCCACATAGTGCCACCCCGCCGCCGAGCGGGGGAGACCGCTCGCACGCCCTGCCTCTTTCTCACCGATCCCGGGGGACGCTGAACGCCACGGGTGTCCCGTCCGTATGGAGGCCCATGGGAAGGACTCGCAAACGTTCGACACTCGCGCGCCGGGCGATCGCCGCGTCGGCCGCACTGGTTCTGGGTGGTGGCGGCCTCGTGGCCCTCAACGCCTACGCGTCGGCCGGACAGGGCTGGAACAGCAAGCCCCCGTCCGCGCCCACGATGTCCACCATCGACTGCCCCGACGTGGGCGCCGAGCTGACCGAGGTGCCGGAGGGGGTACGAGGCGACGTCGACCGCGAACTCGCCACGCTGGACGGCCAGATCACGGTCGCGTACCAGCGGTTCGCCGAGAACCGCGAGCGGATCGCGGAGGATCCGCAGTTCGCCGAGCAGCAGATCCTGAAGCCGCTGGAGAACGAACGGCTGGTGATCCTGCAGCGGATCGTCGCGCTGATCGACCGGGAGGGTGAACCGCCGAAGCAGCTGGAGCGGCTGGCTCCGTGCACCCTGCAGGCCGACGACGAGAAGGGCGGCGGGAACGAAGGGGGTGACGGAGACGACGGCGGACAGGGTGCGGGCCAGGCGGGGAACGGGCCCGAGGCGTCCGACTTCGTCGACATCACCACGGTGCAGCCGAACGTGCAGAAGCCCCGGGTGCGCAGCGGCGCGTCCCGCGGCTCGTTCACGACGGACTGCGGCCGCAACCAGAACGGCAAGTTCAACCCGGACAACGTGATCGTCGCGCCGGGCGTGAGCAACGGCGCGCACCATATGCACGACTACGTCGGCAACCAGGCCAACGACGCCTTCGCGAGCGACGACGACCTGGCCCGCGGCGCGACCACCTGCCGCAACCAGGGCGACCGTTCCACCTACTACTGGCCGGTGCTGCGGCTGCAGAACGGCCAGAACGAGGCCGACGCGCAGGCGGACGGCGGCGGAAAGGACCAGAACGTCGGCGAGATCCAGACGCCTGCGCAGGTCACGCTGAAGTTCGTCGGCAGTCCGGTGTCCCGGGTGACGGCGATGCCGCGGTTCCTGCGGATCATCACCGGTGACGCGAAGGCGTTCACCAACGGGGACGCCAACGCCAACGCGTCGTGGTCGTGCACCGGGTTCGAGGACCGGCAGCTGAAGGACAAGTACCCGATCTGTCCCGAGGGCAGCAAGGTCGTCCGGACGTTCAAGTTCCAGAGCTGCTGGGACGGCCGGAACACCGACAGCGCGAACCACCGCACCCATGTGGCGTTCGCCGACCGGAACGGGCGCTGCCAGAACGGCTTCCGGGCCATTCCGCAGCTGGTGCAGCGGATCGTGTACGACGTGCCGCCGGGCCCCGGCTTCGCGGTGGACTCGTTCCCGGAGCAGCTGCACAAGCCGATCACGGACCACGGCGACTTCATCAACGTCTTCGACCAGCGGCTGATGCGGCGCCTGGTCGACTGCCTGAACCAGGGCCGCCGTTGCACCTGATGTCTCAGTGATGCGTGCCGTGCGAACTCTGCGGCCGGTGCGACGGGGCGGTCTCGACCGCCCCGCCGAGCCGGCCGCGTACGGCTGTCACGGTGCGCTCGTCGCCGGCGACCACCCAGCGGCGGCCGACCAGGTACGAACCGCCGTAGTCCTTGGCCTGGTTGATCCATTCGCGCTGGCCGCGGTCCGTGGCGAAGGTGAGCAGCACGTACGTCCCGTCGTCCGTGGCGCAGGACGCCTGGCGCAGCTCGGCCGTGCCGGCGCGGACGTCCGGCTTCGCGCACCGGGCCTGTTCGGCGAGCTGTTCCAGGGTGCCGCTCGCCTCCTTCGGCACGTCCGGCTCCCCGGCCCCGCATCCCATCAGCATCACGGCCAGGAGGGCCGTCGTCACCGCGGTTCGCTGCGTCTGCATGGGGTCATCGTGCCGGGTCGAGGGGGTGTTCGGGGGCCGAACGCCGGGACTGGTACGACCGGATCCATTACGGTTTCGTACGTTAGTGGACGTTAGAGGACGTTACGCACGAGAAGTGAGGCGCCGATGCCCGCCATCCCCGCCACCACGGTGGCCAATCTCCGCGACCTGGGGACGCTGCCGCTCGCCGGGGGCCGTGCGGTCCGGCCGGGGCTGGTGTTCCGGTCCGGGCAGCTGGACCGGCTGGACACGGCGGACGGGGTGGTGTCCGGGCTCGGCATCCGGACGGTGGTGGACTTCCGCACCGACCGGGAGCGCGCGGACCGGCCGGACCGGCTGCTCGCGGGCAGCCGGGTGGTGGTCGCGGACGTGCTCGCGGACTATCTGGCGGTCAGCGGGCTGCCGCCGGCGGCCCGGCTGAAGCAGCTGCTCGCCGACCCGGCGCTGGCGGAGCAGCATCTGGGCGGGGGCCGGGTGCGACGGGCCTTCGAGAAGACCTACCGGGCGTTCGTGACCACGGACTCGGCGCGGGCCTCGTACGGCGCGTTCCTGACGGAGCTGGCGGACCCGGCGGCGACGCCGCTGCTGTTCCACTGCACGGCGGGCAAGGACCGCACCGGCTGGGCGGCGACGGTCCTGCTCTCGCTGCTCGGCGCGGACGAGGAGACGGTGCGGGCGGAGTTCCTGTCGGTGAACCCGGCGGTGCGGCAGGCGTTCGCACCGCTGGTGGAGGGGTTCACGGCGCAGGGCGGCGACCCGGAACTGGCGCTGGCGATCATCGGGGTGGCGCCGGAGTACCTGACGGCGGGCCTGGAGGAGGTCGCGGCGCGGCACGGCTCGATGGAGGGGTACGTACGGGACGGCCTGGGCGTCTCCGACGCGCAGGCGGAACGCATCCGCGCGCATCTGACGTCCTGACGGCGGACCTCCGAGACATCCGAGAGACATCCGAGACTCCTGACCGGCACACATCAATCAGCAGGGTGACCATCGGATCAATCGCTCGTTCTGCTGAATGTGAGCACCCAGGAAGCCGACACCTCGTCCCCCGGCGGGACACCGGCCCACGGTCCGCTCGACGTCGAGCAGGCCGAGGCCGCCCTCGTCGAGCACTATCCGCGGCTGGTGCGGATCGCCTATCTCGTGCTGCCGGCCGCACTCGGGCGGAACAGGCGGGTCCTGTCGGCGCACGCGCTGGTGCAGCGCTCACTGCCGCGCCGGCGACCGTCCGGGTCCGCGGTGCCGCAGCCGCGGCGGGCGGAGGACGCGGTCGACCCGGGGTACGCCTGGGTGCGCGGCGAGGTGCTGCGGCTCGCGCTGCGGCACCGGACCCGGATGCCGGCCGTGCTCCCGCGCGTCTGGGGACTGCGGGTCTTCCCGCGGGCCGGCGGCACCGACGAACTGACCCTGGACCAGCGGCTGTCGGAGCTCACCGCGGCCGGCCGGGCGGCCTACGTGCTGCGCGGCCTGGAACGCCAGGGCGACGCCGAGGCGCGCCGGGTGCTGGCCGCCGCCGGGGTCGGGGACACGAGGGCGGCGCTGGCCGAGGCGGACTCGGTGGAGGGCATGCACGCGCTCCTGGAGTCGCCGGAGTTCGACCCGTGCTCCCTGCAGGCCCGGCCGACGGACCTGATGCGGCGCCGGCAACACGGCCGGGCCGCGCTGGCCGCGGCCGTCGCCACCCTGGTCTGCGGCGCGCTGCTCGGGCTGCCGGGCGACGACTGGGGTCCGGCCGGTGCGGCGGCGCCCTCGTACGCCCGCAACCCGGCCTCCGAGGCGGCGCTCGATCCGGCGCAGCTGCGCCGGATCGATCCGGCGGTCTGGCGCAGCTCGGCCCGCACCGACTTCTCCGTCTGGCCCGCGCGCGGCGGCCTCACCGGCGACAGCGCGCTGCTGCGCCGGGCGCTCGCGGTCTGGGCGCGGCCGGGCGAGCGGGTGCACGCCTCGGCGACGCCGGGGACGCCGCCGGGCCCGCCGATGGGGCCGGCGCAGCTGTTGTTCGCGGGCGAGGTGGACGGCTCGCGGGTCGTGCTGTTCCACGACGGGCTGCGGGCGGTGCGGTACGCGGAGCCGGTCGACGGCACCGGCGGCCCCGCGCTCGACTTCGCTCGCACGGACGGCGCGGACGCGGCCGGCTCGGCGGCCCTGGTGCTCACCCGCACCTCCGCGAACGTGCGCTATCTGACGGCCCCCTGGGTCCGGACGCCCGCGCTGCGGGACCTGCTGCGCCCGGCGAAGCCGGTGCTGCCGCTGACCCGGGACGAGCACGGGGTGACCGACCCGATGCTGAGTCCGGCGCAGGCGAAGGACTGCTCGGCGTGGCCGGTGCTGCAGCTGCGCGACGAGCGCGGCGAGCGGCTGTACGCGGACCTGGGCGAGCTGGCCCCGGCCCGGCTGACCTGGGGCGCGCCCGGGGCGCCGGGGGACGTGACGGGGCGGGCGGCGCGCGAGGCCTGGGCGCGGACGGCCTGTCTGCTGCCGGCGGTGCGCTCGCACGGGGTGCGGTCGGTGAACTCCTGGCAGTACGCGGAGCAGCGGCTGCCCGCCGGGGGCGGCCGGGCAGCCTGGCTGTGCACCCGGGCGGAGACCTGGCGGGGCACGGGTGCGCGGGTGCTCGCCCAGTTCCAGGCCCCGGGCGCGACGACCGGGGCCCTCGCGGCCCGCTCCGAGGTCTCCCCGGCGTGCGGCCCGCGCGAGCCGCGGGTGCTCGCGGGGGTGCTGTGGCAGGCCCGTACCGGCCAGTGGTACGTACTGGCCGCCGGCACCCGGGACTTCGTGTCGCTGACGACCACCGGCGGGGTCGCCGCCCGGCGCGGCGGCCGGTTCCTGGCGGTCGAGGCCGAACGCGGTGCGCGGGCCCAGCTCATCGGGAAGCTGGCGAACGGGATGCGGGTGGCCGCGCTGCGCTGACGCGCAGTGCGGGTGGCGGGCGCGCACACGAAATCCCCCTGCACACCTCTGTTGACGCGACCTTACTTCTCAGTACATTGACAGCATGTCTAATACGCAGCCTGCACCGGTGGCGTCGGAGCACATAGAGCTCAAGGCCCGCAAGGTCTCCTTCGACTGGCGTGAGACCCCGCTCCACTGGGTTCCCGGCGACCCGTTCACCACCCACACCATCAACGTGCTGCACCTGCTGCTGCCCGCGGGCGAGCGCTGGTTCATCCACGTCTACAAGCAGGTGCTCCCCTACATCACCGACGACCGGCTGCGCGAGGACGTCATCGGCTTCATCGGCCAGGAGGCCGTGCACTCCCAGGCCCACGACGACGTGCTGCCGCGGCTGAAGGAGCTGGGCCTCGACCCCACGCCGTACACGGCGCAGGTCGACTGGTTCTTCGAGAAGCTGCTCGGCGACAAGACCCTGCCGCCCGGCCGGCCGCGCCGCTGGTGGCTGATGGAGCGGGTGGCGCTGATCGCCGCGATCGAGCACTACACCGCCTTCCTCGGCAACTGGGTGCTCAACGCCGACGAGCTGGACCGGCGCGGCTGCGACCCGGCCATGCTGGACCTGCTGCGCTGGCACGGCGCCGAGGAGGTCGAGCACCGCTCCGTCGCCTTCGAGCTGTTCATGCACCTCGACGGCGGCTACCGGCGCCGGGCGCGCACCTGGGCGCTGGCCTTCAGCGCGCTGGTCTTCTTCTGGCAGCGCGGCATCCGGTTCTTCATGGAGAACGACCCGACGCTGCTCGACGGCAAGGCGTCCGTGGGCCAGTTCGTCCGCAAGGGCCGCGAGGGCGTGCTGCCCTCCACCCCCGACATGCTGCGCTCCATCCCCCGCTACCTCAGCCGGGACTACCACCCCTCGCAGGAGGGCGACACCGCGCAGGCCGCCGCGTACCTGGCCTCCTCCCCCGGCGCCAACGGAGGCCACTGACCATGCCCCGACTGCGTACCGTGCTCCTGGTCGCCGGAGCGGCGCTGCTCGCCAAGCGGGCGATGCGCCGGCGCATCCAGGAGTCCCCGCTCTGGCCGATGCCCACGCTCGACGAGCCGGTGTCCGGCCGCGGCCGCAACACCACCGTCCCGCGCCGGGTCCTCGTCGCCGCGCGGACCGCGCCCGCCGAGGGCGTCGTCCAGCTCCGTCTGGAGGGCTCCGGACTGCCCGCCTGGCAGCCGGGCGCGCACATCGACCTGGTCCTGCCGTCCGGCCTGGTCCGCCAGTACTCGCTCTGCGGCGACCCGGCCGACTCCGGCGCGTACACCGTCGCCACCCGCCTGATCGGGGCGGAGCAGGGCGGCCGGGGCGGCTCCGCCGAGGTGCACGAACAGCTCCACGAGGGCGTCGAGCTGGAGATCCGCGGGCCGCGCAACCGCTTCGGTCTTGTCGACGCCCCGGCGTACGTGTTCGTGGCCGGCGGCATCGGCATCACGCCGGTCCTGTCGATGGTCCGCGCGGCCGCCGCGGCCGGCGCCGACTGGCGGCTGCTGTACTGCGGCCGCAGCCGGGCGACCATGCCGTACCTGGACGAGGTCGAGCGCCTGGGCGGAGACCGGGTCTCGGTCGTCGCCGAGGACGAGTCGGGCCTGCCCGAACTGGGCTTCCTCGCCGAGGTGCCGCCGGAGACCGAGGTGTACTGCTGCGGCCCCGACGGCCTGATGGACGCGGTGGGCGCGGCGCTGCCCGACGGCCGTACGCCGCGCCTCGAACGCTTCTCGGCGGCCGCGACGGCCGGCGGCACCGCGTTCGAGGTCGAACTGCGGCGCTCCGGGCGGACGGTGAAGGTGGCGGCGGACCGGTCGGTGCTCTCCGCGGTCCGCGAGGAGCTCCCGGGCGTCTCGTACTCCTGTGAGCAGGGCTTCTGCGGCACCTGTCGACAGGGGGTGCTGGCGGGCGAGATCGACCACCGGGACGACCTGCTCACCGACGCGGAGCGGACCGACTCGATGCTGATCTGCGTCTCGCGCTGCGCGGGCGAGCGGCTCGTCCTCGACCTCTAGGGCCTGTCCGGAGGATCGGGGCGGGCTCAGGGAAGTATCAGCCAGTCGGCGGCCAGCGCGGCGAGCAGGCCGCCGGCGAGCAGCCAGGTGCCCAGGCGGGTGCGGCCGTTGCGGGAGAGCTCGATGACGACGCCGCACAGGATCATCGCGAGGCCGTAGACACCGACGACGAGCACGGAGGTCCGGCTGGCGAGCCGGACGACCAGGACGACCGCCATGGCGACCAGCAGGACCGAGGCGGCGGCGACCCGCAGCCGCCGCGCCTGCCGAGGGGAAAGGCCGGACTTCGGCTCGTCGGCGGGGGCTTCGCCGGCGTCCGCGTCGTCGGACGGGATCTCCGCGTCTTCGGAGGGGGTCTCCTCGTCGTCGGAGGGGGTCTCCTCCTCGGCGCGGGTCTCCTCCTCGGCGGGGCTCTCCTCGTCGGCGGAGGTCGCCTCTTCTGCCGTGTCCTTGGCGGCCGTGGCCTGATCGTCGGAAGCACTCATGTGGTGGGAGCGTAATGGACGCCCGTTAGGCTGTTCGCATGACGACCGGGGTACGGCGCAGGATGGGCGTCGAGGAGCGCAGACAGCAACTCATCGGGGTGGCACTGGAACTGTTCAGCCACCGCTCCCCCGACGAGGTCTCCATCGACGAGATCGCCGCCGCCGCCGGGATCTCGCGGCCGCTGGTCTACCACTACTTCCCCGGCAAGCAGAGCCTGTACGAGGCGGCGCTGCGCCGGGCCGCGGACGAGCTGGCGGGCCGCTTCCTGGAGCCGCCGCACGGCCCGTTGGGGGCGCGGCTGCTGCGGGTGATGGGCCGGTTCTTCGACTTCGTCGACGGGCACGGCCCCGGTTTCGCGGCGCTGATGCGCGGCGGTCCCGCCGTGGGCTCCTCCAACGCCACCGCGATGATCGACGAGGTGCGGCAGGCCGCGTACGAGCAGATCCTGGCCCATCTGGAGATCGAAGGCCCGTCCGCCCGGATGGAGTTGGTGGTCCGCTCCTGGGTGTCGCTGGCCGAGTCCACGGCGCTGCTGTGGCTGGACGGGCGCCGGGTGCCGCGCGGCGAGCTGGAGCTTCAGCTGGTGCACGACTTCGCGGCGCTGACCGCGGTCAGCGCCGCGTACGACGCGGACATGGCCGACGTGCTCGTCCGCATCCTCGCGGACGAGCCGGCCGACGGGCCGTTCGGCGACCTCGTCGGCCGGCTCGTGGAGCTCGCTCCGCGGGTGCCCGCGCAGCGCCTCCACGGGTCCCCTACCGCGCGGTGAACACCGCGACCGTCCGGGCCGGGACGGTGAAGGTCCCCGAACCGGTCTCGTAGGACGCCGACCTCACCGTGGCGTCCGCGCCGGACGCCTGCACCGGGTGCAGGGCGTAGCCCTTGTCCGCCAGGGCCGGGACGCGCTGGGTCTGCCGGTCGGGCGTGGCGTTGAAGACCACGACCAGGTCGCCCAGGCGCATGGTGATCACGCCGGGGGTCTCGTCCGGGCCGGAGAGCGGGAAGGACAGGGCGTCCTGGACCCGCGCGGCGGTCGGCAGCGAGAACACCGGCTCGGTGGTGCGGATCCGCTGGAGGTCCCGGTACGCGGCGGAGGTCCCGTCGATCTCCCGGCAGCCGACGGTCAGCGCCGGGTTCACCAGGAGCGGCTTGCCGAAGCCCCACTTGGCCTTGTTGTCGGCGGCCGGCGGCAGCCCGCGGCCGAAGCCGTTGCCGTCCCGGCAGTCCCAGTGGATCGCGTTGAACCAGTCGCCGCTGTCGTAGGAGTTGCGGTCCAGGGACTTGGAGCGCAGCAGGTCCGATCCCGCCTGGGAGAGCGCGGGGCCCTGCGAGAGGGTCGCCGTCGCCATGGCGAGGACCTGCATCCGGGCCCGGTCGGCCGGTGACGTGCCCGCGGGGAGTTTGAAGGCGAGTGCGTCGTACAGGGTCTCGTTGTCGTGCGCGTCGGCGTACGCGAGGGCGTCGCCGGGCGCGGCGGCGTATCCGGCCGGGGCGCCGTTGTAGTCGACCTCGGAGCCCTTGACCGTGCGGCCTGCGGTGTCGGTGAAGGAGTACCCGGCGAGGTTGCCGGAGAGCCCGACCTTGATCAGGTCCTGGTAGTGCAGCAGCCGGGCCTTCTGCTCGGCCGGGGCGCCGTTGGCCCGGGACGTGTTGGGGTCGGTGTACAGGCCGGAGGCGAAGCCCTGGACGCCCGGGTCCTCGTCGAAGGGGCCGCCGCCGCGCACCGCGTCGCGGGCCCGGTCGGAGAAGGTGGCGACGCCGGTGCCGGCCATGTTCTTCTGGGTGGCCTGGACGAAGCGGGCGTCGTCGGCGATCTCGCCGAAGTTCCAGCCCTCGCCGTACAGGACGATCGCCTTGCCGTCGACGCCGTCCTTCTCGACGGTCAGCGCGTCGAGGGCCTTGCGGACGGCGAGGATGTTCTCCTTCGGGTGGTGGCCCATGAGGTCGAAGCGGAAGCCGTCGACCTTGTACGCCTTGGCCCAGGTGACGACCGAGTCCACGACCAGTTTGCCCATCATCGCGTTCTCGGGCGCGGTGTTGGCGCAGCAGGTGGAGGTGGCGACGGAGCCGTCGGCCTGGAGCCGCTGGTAGTAGCCGGGCACGATCTTGTCGAGCACGGACTTGTCCGACTGCCCGGCGGCGACGGTGTGGTTGTAGACCACGTCCATCACGGTGCGCAGTCCGCTGCCGTTGAGCGCCTGCACCATGCGCCGGAACTCGACGGTGCGCTTCGTGCCCTCGGGGTCGGTGGCGTACGAGCCCTCCGGCACGGTGTAGTGCAGCGGGTCGTAGCCCCAGTTGTACGCGTCCTTCGCCGCGGCGGCGGCCACGCAGGCCTGCTGCTCGTCGGAGTCGGGGGCGTACACCTTCAGGTCGCAGGCGGGCGCGGCCTGCTCGGACTTCTTCTCGGGGATCGTGCCGATGTCGAAGGCGGGCAGCAGGTGCACATAGGACGTGCCGGAGGCGGCGAGCGCCGTCAGGTGCCGCGAGCCCTTGCTGCCAGGGTCGGTGAAGGCGAGGTAGGTGCCGCGGTGTGCGGCGGTGGCCGTCGGGTCCGCGACCGAGAAGTCGCGGACGTGCAGCTCCTGAATCTGCGCGTCGCGCAGCGGCACGGCGGCCGGCTTCCTCAGGGTCCGCCAGCCGGCCGGGGCCAGCCTCGGGTCGGCGAGGTCGACGACCAGGCTGCGGGCGGAGTCGGTGGTGAGGGCGGTGGAGTACGGGTCGGTGACCTTGTTGACGACGAGCTTCTGCACGCTGGGGGCCCAGACCTTGACGGCGTAGCGGTACGGCTTGCCGTTCCAGGAAGCCGGGCCGGTGACCGACCAGACGCCGGACGCGTCGTCGCGGCGCATGGGCACGGTGCGGCCGTCGAGCTCCAGGGCCACGGACTGCGCGGTCGGGGCCCACAGCGACAGGGTCGGGCGCCCGGCGCGGAAGACCGGGCCGAGGCCGGCCGTCGTCGCCTTCGCCGCGTACAGGTCGTCGAGGATCCCGGCGGTCTGGACGCCGGTCGCGGCGAGCAGGGCGCCGTTGGCGGCACGCTGGGTGGCGATCAGCTGGCCGCGCAGCGAGCCGCGGACGCGGTCGGCGTCGCGCGGGTCGACGGTGAAGGCCGGGTGGTCCTTGAGGTGCGGGAACCTCGCCTTCTGGGCGTCGGTGAGGGAGCCGGGGTTCAGCCGGAGCCAGCGGCCCTCGTCGCTGAGCGCCCCGTCGGCGACGGTGATGTCGCCGGCCGCGGAGTACACCAGCTGCTGGCTGGTGGCGTCGGTCGCCTTGACCTTCCAGACGACCGTGTTCCGGTCGATCCACTGCGCCTCGGCCTTGCCGAGGTCGAGGCTGGGCGTGCCGCCGGTCTGCGGGAGCAGGTACGCGGGCTTGCCGGCGAGCAGCCACACCTCGTTGCCGTACGTGGCGAGGTCGAGGGACTGGTCGGTGGGCAGGTCCTTCTGGTCGCCCTTGTGCAGGATGTAGGAGAGCGAGCGCGCGCCCTCGGCCAGCGGGACCTCGAAGGTCGCGCCGAAGGAGTCGACGCGCACCGGCATCAGCGGCTTCGACCAGTCGGTGGGCTGGGCCGCGCCGGTCCACAGGTGCAGCCCCCAGCCGTCGTACTCGCCGTCGGGGCGGCTGTAGTGGATGACGGCCTTGGTCTTGTCCTGCGGCGGGTACGCGCCGTCGGGCGCGGTGTCGGCCTGGGCGTCGGAACCCTGCGTGATCCAGACCTGGCCGGTGCGGCCCAGGCTGATGCTTCGCCGGGGCCCGTCGGCGGTCCCGTCCTTCTCGACGGTGTACGAGACGCTCGCCGCGCCCTCGGCGACCGGCACCCAGGCGAAGGCGCCGTAGGCGTCCCGGCCGGTGAACGCGGCCTCCTGGCCGTCGGCCTTGAGCTTCCAGCCGTCGTAGTCGCCGCCCGGCCGCTGGTAGTGCACGACGGCGTACGGCCGCTGCACGGCCACGGGCTTCTCGGCGGGCGGCGGGACGGGCGCGGTGGTCGCGGTGAGCGCGCTCGCGGTGCGGCCGGCCGTGTCGACGACGACGGCCTTGTAGCGCACGGGAGTTCCGGCCGCGGCGGTGATGTGGTGGCTCACCTTGTAGGGCGCGTGGTCGGCGCTGCCGAGCACCTTCCAGGGCGCGTCGCCCTGCTGGGCGGCGAACACGACCCGGTTCAGACCGCCGCCGGAGACGTCCGCGGAGACGGTTCCGTCGGGGCCGGCGGTGAGGGTGAGGGAGGGCGCGGCGGAGGGGGCCGGCAGAGGCGCGTCGGCACGCAGGACGAGGGACGACAGCGCGGGAACGGTGACGGTGACACGGCCGTCCTCCGCGCGGACGGCGCCGCTTCCCCCGTACAGGACGTGGAAGCCGGCGGAGCCGACAGGGAAGGTCACCGTCTTGGGCGCGGTCCCGCCGTTGGCGGCGACGACGTACTCGGTACGGGCCTTCGCGTCGGTACGGGAGTACGCGTACACCGAACCCTCGGCGTACCGCTCCTGCTGGACGCCGTCGCGGAGGGCGGGGTGCGCCTTGGTCAGCCGGGAGAGGGCCGCGATGGAGCGGTAGAGAGGGTGGGCGGGGTCGTAGGAGTCGGCGGCGTGGCTGCGGTCGGTCCCGATGAGGTCGTCGTCGAGGTAGTCGGCGGTGGCCGACGCGAAGAGCGTCTGCCGGGCGTCCTTGTCGCCCCCCGGCCCGGTGAAGCCCTGCTCGTCGCCGTAGTAGACGACCGGGTTTCCGCGGGAGAGGAACATCAGCTCGTTGGCGAGCCGGGCGCGGTCGACGAGTTCGGCGTCGGAGGCGTTCGGGTTGTCCTGCTTGAGGAAGGACCCGATCCGGCCCATGTCGTGGTTGCCGAGGAAGGTGACCTGCTCGTAGGCGTTGGCCTTGTCGGTGGTGTACCGGTGGTCCTCGGCGAACACCTTGGCGAGCTTCTCGGCGCCGGCGCCCTGGGAGGCGAAGGCGCGGGCGGCGTCCTGGAAGGGGAAGTCGAGGGTGGCGTCGAGCCGGCCGCGGGTCACGTAGGGGGCGGTGACGGCGGGGTCGGCGGAGTAGACCTCGCCGAACATGAAGAAGTCCTCGCGGCCCTGCGTCCTGGCGTAGGCGTCGAGGGCGGTGGCCCACTGGGTCCAGAAGTCGAGGTCGACGTGCTTGACGGTGTCGATGCGGAAGCCGTCGATGTCGAAGTCGCGGACCCAGGTCTGATAGATCCGCTTCATGCCCTCGACGACCTCGGGGCGCTCGGTCCACAGGTCGTCGAGCCCGACGAAGTCGCCGTACTCGGCGGACTCGCCGGCCCAGGTGGAGTCACCGCGGTTGTGGTAGAGGGAGGGGTCGTTGAGCCAGGCCGGGACCTTGCCGCCGGTGGTGGTGGGCGTGTACGGGAACGAGTCGCGGTCGACGCGCGCCATGCCCTGCCGGTCGTCGAAGGGCCGTCCGGTGGAGTCGAGGTAGGGGTAGGCGCCCTTGGGGCGGTACCCGTACTTCTTCTCCGCGTAGTCGACGGTGTCGGCGGTGTGGTTGGTGATGACGTCGAAGAAGACCTTCATGCCCTTGGCGTGGGCGGCGGCGATCAGCTTCTTGAGGTCGTCGTTCGTGCCGAAGTGGGGGTCGACCTGGGTGAAGTCGGTGATCCAGTAGCCGTGGTAGCCGGCGGAGGCGTCCTTGCCGGTCCCCTGGACGGGGCGGTTCTTGAAGATCGGCGCCATCCAGATGGCGGTGGTCCCGAGCCCCTTGATGTAGTCGAGCCGCCGGGTGAGCCCCTTGAGGTCGCCGCCCTGGTAGAACCCCTTGTCGGCGGGGTCGAACCCGGTGGCGAGCCGGCTGCCGGTGAGCCCGCCGCGGTCATTGGCGGCGTCCCCGTTGGCAAACCGGTCCGGCAGCACGAAGTAGAACTGCTCCCGGGTGAGATCGTGGCGGGCCGGAGCCGAGGCGAGAGCCCTGTCCGAGGGGGGCGGGGGCGGCGCCTTGGCCGCCGAGGCGGGGAGGGCGGGCACAAGGGCCGCGCACAGGGCGGCGGCCGTCACGGCCGCCGTTCTCTTGCGTATCACGAGGATGCTCCCAGGAGTACGGGAAGAGAGGGCCGCCCCGGCGGGGCGGCCCTGGGACGCGGGGAGGCGTCGGTCGGCTCAGTTACGGAAGGTGTCGTTCAGGACGACCTGGCCGGAGGCGGGGACGGTCGCGGTGCGGTTCGCGCCGGACTCCCAGGTGACGTTTCCGGCGGAGTCCTTGCGGAGGTACTTGTACTCGAACGCCGTTCCGGCGGGCAGCGTGACGGCGAGCTTCCAGACCGGGTACGACGCCGGGTCGAGCTTGAGGGCGGCGGACGGGGTCCAGTTGCCGAGTTCGGTGCGGTTGCCGGTGACGTAGATGTCCTGGCCGGGCACGGTGGTGGCCGTGACGTTGAAGGACGCCCCGGCGCTCACCGGCGGCTGGGTGCCGCCGGCTCCGCAGTCACGCGCGCCCGCGTGCAGCGCCACCGCCGTGTTCGACGGCAGGGTCGCCGTGAAGCGGCCGGAGGCGTCGACCGTCACCGGGCGGTTCGACTGGACGTCGCAGTACGTGCCGGACGGCAGCGACGTCTGGAAGGTGCGGGTCAGCGCGGACGGTTCGTGGTTGATCGCCACGTACGCCTTCGCGCCCCGGCCGAACGCGATCGCGTCGTTGCCGTTGTCCCACCAGTCCGTCACGCCCTGGCCCCGCGCCGTGTTGCGGAAGCCGACCATGGACGCGATCTCGCGCCAGGCGTGCTGGCACTTCCAGCCGTCGCTGTAACAGGCGTTCACCTGCCCGCCGTTCGGCGCGCCGGCGTCCTTGTCGGTCCACTCGTAGCCCGAGTGGACGTCCGGCGCACCGTACGGCCAGGCCAGCATGAACACCGAGGCGAGGGTGTAGTTGGCGCCCGACTTGTAGTTCAGCGTGTCCCCGACGCGCTCGGTGTCGTGGTTGTCGACGAAGACGCCGGACTGGCCGGACGGCATGTAGCCCCAGCTCTCGCCGTAGTTCTTCAGGTAGGCCAGGCTCTCCGACTCGAAGACGCGCTTGAGGTCCCGCGCGTAGCGGAACTCCTGTACGTCCCCGTTGCCGAGGTACTCGCTCGGCGAGACGGCTTCGCCGGCCCCGTGGATCGCTTCCTGCTTCCAGTAGACGGAAGGTTTCGTCAGGCGCGACTTGATGTTCGCGAGGTCCGCCGCCGGCATGTGCTTGGCGGCGTCGATGCGGAAGCCGTCGACGCCCAGCGACAGCAGGTCGTTCAGGTAGCCCGCGATCCGGCCGCGGACCCAGTCCTCGCCGGTGTCCAGGTCGGGCAGGCCGACCAGTTCGCAGTTCTGGACCTCGGCGCGGTTGGTGTAACCGCCGATCGTCGACCGGCAGTCGTCCATGTCGGCGCCCGAGTAGAGCCCGGGGTAGTCGTACTTCGAGAACGAGGTCCCGCCCGTTCCCGTCCCCGACGCGTTCGCCATGTGGTTGATCACGGAGTCGGCGACGACCTTCACGCCGGCCGCGTGACAGGTGTCGATCATGTTCTTGAACGCGGTCCGGTCGCCCAGCGGGCCCGCGATCTTGTAGCTCACCGGCTGGTACGCGGTCCACCACGGGGCGCCCTGT
Organism: Streptomyces sp. NPDC048604; assembly: GCF_043199435.1. Taxonomy (NCBI): domain Bacteria; kingdom Bacillati; phylum Actinomycetota; class Actinomycetes; order Kitasatosporales; family Streptomycetaceae; genus Streptomyces; species Streptomyces sp. NPDC048604. Next base: position 3,227 of record NZ_JBICVX010000017.1, on the reverse strand, counting down.
ATGCGCTCCTGCGGCGGGGAGACCTGGACGTATCCGTATCCGGCGGGGCCCAGTTGCTCGGTGCACGCCTTCGCCACCGAGGCGAACTTCCACTCGAACATCACCGCGGTGACGTCCTTCTCGCCGGGCGGACTGGCCTGCGCGAGGGTGGGGGGCTCCGTGACGGCCACAGCGGCTCCCGCCACGAGGGCGAGTGCAGCGGCCACGGTCCTTCTGGCCATCTTCTTCCTCCTGCCGACATCAGTGTCGCAAGAAGTTGCCGAAAACATCAGCAACAGTTTTCAGCCGTGACCGTAGGACTGCCTTGACGGCGGGTCAACCCTTCGGACCCCTCGATGTAACTCCTTGCGCAAGGAGTTACGCGGCGGCGGTCGAGCCCCGCACCACCAACTCGGGCTGGAAGACGAACTCCGTTCGCTGCACGGGGTTCCCCTCGATCTCCTCGATCAGCGTCCCCACCGCCGCCGTCGCCATCGCCTGGACCGGCTGCCGCACGGTGGTCAGCGGCGGGTCGGTGAACGCGATCAACGGCGAGTCGTCGAAGCCGACGACCGACACGTCCCGCGGCACGTCGAGGCCCCGCGCCCGCACGGCGCGGACGGCGCCCAGCGCCATCAGGTCGGAGCCGCAGACGATGCCCGTGCAGCCCTGGTCGAGCAGCAGATCGGCGGCGGCGTGGCCGCCCTCCACACCGAACAGCGTGGGCCGGACATACGTCTCCGCGACCTCCCTCTCCATGCCGAGCAGCGCGTGCAGCGCGGCCGTGAAGCCCTCCGCCTTGCGCCGCGACGGCGTGTACCGGGTCGGCCCGATGGCCAGGCCGATCCGCTCGTGGCCCAACTCCACCAGGTGCCGTACGGCCATCCGCGCCGCCGAACGGTCGTCCGGCGAGACGAAGTTGGCGTCGATGCGCTCGTTGAAGCCGTTGATGAGCACGAACGGCACGCCCCGGCCGGCCAGTTCGGCGTACCGCCCGGGATCCGCGGACGCGTCCGCGTGCAGTCCGGACAGGAACACGATGCCGGAGACCCCGCGCTCCACGAGCTGTTCGACCAGCTCGTCCTCGGTCGCGCCGCCGGGCATCTGGGTGCACAGCACCGGGGTGTAGCCGTGTCCGGCGAGCACCTGCTCGACGACCTGCGCGAACGCCGGGAAGATCGGATTGGTCAGCTCGGGCACGACAAGCCCGACCAGGCCGGCGCTGCGCCGCCTCAGCCGGACCGGCCGCTCGTAACCGAGCACGTCGAGCGCGGCCAGCACCTTGTGCCGGGTCGCGTCGGCGACGCCCGCCTTGCCGTTGAGGACCCGGCTGACCGTGGCCTCGCTGACGCCGGACTGGGCCGCGAGGTCCGCGAGCCGCGGGGCGCCCCCCCCGGCGCCCCGCGGCAGGGGGATCGTCACACCGCCCACCAGACGGTGGTGTCGGCGGGCACTTCTGCCACGCCCTCGACGATCCGGATCTCCTCGTTGGAGAGAAGGAACCGGCCGGGCAGCGGGACGGAGATGGCCCGGCCGGTGGTGTTGGCGGTGCAGACGAAGCCGTCGCGGCGGAAGGAGAGCACACCCTCGGGCGCCTCCAGCCACTCGACGGTCTCGCCCGCACCGAGTCCGGGCTGCGCGCGGCGCACGGCGAGCGCGCTGCGGTACAGCTCCAGGGTGGAACCGGGGTCGCCGGTCTGCGCCTCGACGCTCAGGCTCCCCCAGACGTCCGGCTGCGGCAGCCAGGAGCCGCCGTCGCCGAAGCCGTACGAGGAGCCCTCGACGCGCCACGGGATCGGCACCCGGCAGCCGTCGCGGAAGCCGTCCTGGCCGGTGGCCCGGAAGAACGACGGGTCCTGGCGCACCTCGTCCGGCAGGTCGGTGACGTCCGGCAGGCCGAGCTCCTCGCCCTGGTACACGTACGCGGAACCGGGCAGCGCCAGCATCAGCAGCGTGGCGGCGCGGGCGCGGCGCAGGCCGAGTTCGCGGTCGCCGGGGCTGCGCAGCTGGGTGCCGAGGCCGGCCGGGTTGGCGAACCGGGTGGCGTGCCGGGTGACGTCGTGGTTGGACAGCACCCAGGTGGTGGGCGCGCCGACCGGGCGCATCGCCTCCAGGGAGGCGTCGATGACGGTACGCAGCTCGGCGGCGTCCCAATAGGAGCCGAGGTACTGGAAGTTGAAGGCCTGGTGCATCTCGTCGGGGCGCACGTAGTTCGCGGTGCGCTCGACGGTGGGCGTCCAGGCCTCGGCGACGAGGATGCGCTCCCCGTCGTACTCGGCCAGCACCTGCCGCCAGGAGCGGTAGATCTCGTGGACGCCGTCCTGGTCGAAGAACGGCATGACGTCGTTGCCGAGCAGCTTGAGCTGGTCGTGGCTGCCGATGTCGGGCAGGCCGTCGGCCTTGACCAGGCCGTGGGCGACGTCGACGCGGAAGCCGTCGACGCCCATGTCGAGCCAGAAGCGCAGGATGGAGCGGAACTCGTCGCGGACGGCCGGGTGCTCCCAGTTGAAGTCCGGCTGCTCGGGCGCGAAGAGGTGCAGGTACCACTCGCCGTCCGCGACGCGGGTCCAGGCGGGCCCGCCGAAGATGGACTCCCAGTCGTTGGGCGGCAGTTCGCCGTTCTCGCCCTTGCCGGGACGGAAGTGGTAGCGCTCGCGCAGCGGGGAGCCGGGGCCCTCGCGCAGGGCGCGCTGGAACCACTCGTGGCGGTCGGAGGAGTGGTTGGGCACCAGGTCGACGATGATCCGCAGGTCCAGCTCGTGCGCCTCGCGGATCAGCGCGTCGGCGTCGAGCAGGGTGCCGAACATGGGGTCGATGGCGCGGTAGTCGGCGACGTCGTAGCCGGCGTCGGCCTGCGGGGAGGCGTAGAACGGGCTGAGCCAGACGGCGTCGACGCCGAGTTCCCTGAGGTACGGAAGCCGGCTGCGGATGCCCTCCAGGTCGCCCATCCCGTCGCCGTTGCCGTCGGCGAAGCTGCGCGGATAGACCTGGTAGATCACCGCGTCTCTCCACCAGCCCGTGTGCGTGCCGGTGGTCGGTGCGGCGGCGGGGGCGGTGAGGTGCTGGGTCATGTCTTCCCTGGTTCGTAAGGGGTGGCGCTGCGCCGGCCCGGTGTCAGGGCCGGGCCGGCGTGCGCGGACCGGAGTGCGTACGGAGGAGGGCGGGGTCGGCAGCGCGGCCGAGGGGGTGTCTTGCCGATCAGGCCGGATCAGGGAGCGGCGTCTGGTGCGTGCGATCGCAAGGCGGAG
>NZ_JBICVX010000016.1:45891-163080 GCF_043199435.1 Streptomyces sp. NPDC048604 | reverse complement strand
GGGCCCTTCCGGCGGTTCCGACTCTATCAGATCCTTTCGGCGTCTGATTCCCAGTCAGCGGGAGTTGTCTTTCCGGCTGTTGGGCCGTTCCGACGCTCAAACTCTAGCGGATTTCTCCGGCGGCTCATAATCGAGCCATTCGAAATGAATTTCGGCATGCCGAAATCGATCCCGTTCCGGGAGTCCGTGCGAGTTGAGTTGCCGCTACAGCGGCGGGATGTGCGTCGCAGAACCGTTACGGCCCCGCGACAACTCGGAGAACACTACGGATCCGGAAGGGGTGTGTCAACTCCGGCCCTCGACCCGGTCCAGCAGGCGGATCAGCAGGTCGCCAAGGACTCCGCGCTCGTCGGGCGTGAGGTCCTGGAGGACGTCCGCCTCGAAGTCCGTCGCCATGCGCATGGCCTCCAACCACTTCGAGCGGCCCTCGTCCGTGAGCTCGACGATCACGCGGACGCGGTTGTTCTCGTCGCGGTCGCGGGTGACCAGGCCTTCGCCCGCCATGCGGTCGATGCGGTGGGTCATCGCGGCCGGGGTGAGACCGAGTCGCTTGGCCAGCTCGCCGGGGCCGAGGCGGTACGGGTCGCCGGCGAGCACGAGGTGCTTGAGGACCTCCCACTCCGCGTTGCTGATGCCGAGGTCGGAGAGCTGACGGCCGTACGCCACGTTCATCCGCCGGTTCAGCCGGCCGAGGGAGGACACGACCTTCTCGACCTGGGGGTCGAGGTCGCGGTACTCGCGCTGGTAGGCGGCGATCAGCTCGTCGAGGGTCGGTTCCCGCGTGGGCTGCGCCTGTGTGTCGGACATGGGGCGAGTATCCCACGCAACTCGTTGGCGTCGAAGTCCTTGGATGTGTATTGTTAACGTTCTAACTTTAGTGTTTAAGTCTTCAGGGTTCAGGGCTACGGATCTGAACTCACACGTGACGGAGTGGGTGGTCGTGACCAAGGCGATGGGTGCAGCAATGCGCCGGATCCAGGCAGGGAGCGCGCTGAGCGCGTTCGGGCTCGGCTTCACCGTGCCGTACCTCTATGTGTACGTGGCACAGGTGCGCGAGCTGGGGGCGACCACGGCCGGTGCCGTGCTCGCCGTCTTCGCCATGGCCGCGTTGGTCGTGCTGCCGTTCAGCGGCCGCGCGATCGACCGGCGCGGGCCCGTGCCCGTGCTTCTGGTCGCCGCGCTCCTCGCCTCGGCCGGCGCGTTGGGTCTGGGCTTCGCGAGCAGCGTCCCGGCCGCCGTCGCCTCCGCCGCCGTGCTGGGCGCCGGTACGGCCGTGATGCAGCCCGCGCTCGCCACGATGATCGTCTGGTGCTCGCCGCCGGCGACGCGTACCCGGTCCTTCGCCACGCAGTTCTTCCTGCAGAACCTGGGCCTGGGCGTCGGCGGTCTGATCGGCGGCCAGCTGGTCGACGAGAGCCGGCCGGACAGCTTCGTGCTGCTGTTCTCGATCGAGGCCGTGATGTTCCTCGTCCTCGCCGCCATCGTGCTGACCGCGCGGATGCCGGGCTCCCCCGCCCTGCAGGCCGCCCGCCCGGGCTCCTCGCAGCCCGGCGGCGTGCGGGCGCTGCTCGGGCACAAGGCGATGGTCCAGCTGTGCGTCCTCGGCTTCGTGCTGTTCTTCGCCTGCTACGGCCAGTTCGAGTCGGGCCTGGCCGCGTACGGCACCGAGGCCGCCGGCATCGAGCCGTCGACGCTGGGCATCGCCCTGGCCGCGAACACGGCCGTCATCGTGGCCGCCCAGTTCGTGGTGCTGAAGTTCGTCGAGCGCCGCAAGCGCACCCGGGTCATCGCGGCCGTGGGTCTGATCTGGACCGTGGCGTGGCTGTTCGCCGGGTACGCGGGCCTCGGCCACGGCAGCCAGGCCATGGCGACGGCCGCGTTCGTCTCGACGTACGCGCTGTTCGGGCTCGGCGAGGCGATGCTGGCGCCGACGGTCGCCCCGCTGGTGGCCGACCTCGCGCCGGAGTCGATGGTCGGTACGTACAACTCGGCCTTCGCCCTGGTGAAGCAGCTGGCGCTGGCCGTCGGCCCGGCGATCGGCGGGCCCATGGGGGCCACGCTGCACGGGCCGTACATCGTGACCTTCGTGCTGTTCTCGCTGGGCATCGTGTACCTGGCGGTGCGGCTCGGCAAGCAGCTCACGCCGGTGCAGAACCAGCCCTCGCTCGCGGCGAAGCCGTCGAAGATCGTCGCCCGGCACGAGCCGCAGCGCGAGACCGCGACCGCGTAGTCAGGCCGTCCGCCGGACCGGCCCTAGGGGGCGTCCGGCAGGGCGAACTCGCACCAGACCGCCTTGCCGCCGCCCGGTGTGCGGCGGCTGCCCCAGGACGAGGCGATGGTGGCGATGATCGAGATGCCGCGGCCCGACTCGTCCTCCGACTCGGCGCGGCGGCGCCGGGGCAGGTGGTCGTCGCCGTCGGTGACCTCGATGATCAGCCGGCGGTCGGTGCGGCGCAGCCGCAGCCGCATCGGCGGGGTGCCGTGCTGGAGGGAGTTCGCCACCAGCTCGCTGGTGGCGAGCACCCCGAGGTCGCGCAGTTCGACCGGGAAGCGCCAGCTGGACAGCACGCCCGACGCGAACGCGCGGGCGCGCGGCGCGGCCTCGACGCCGCCGAGGAGCTCCAGGGCCGCGTTGTGGAACAGCTCGGCGTCCGGGCCGGTGCGGGACGGGTGCTGCATGACGAGGACGGCGACGTCGTCGTCGTGTTCGGCGGTGACGCCGAGGGAGCGGAGCAGCCGGTCGCAGACGACCTGGGGTGCGCCCGTCGCACCGGCCAGCGCGCGCTCCAGGGCGGCGACGCCCTCGTCGATGTCCTCGCGGCGGCGTTCGACCAGGCCGTCGGTGTAGAGGACGGCGGTGGAGCCCGGCGGCAGGTCGATGGAGCCGGAGGCGTGCAGCCAGCCGCCGGTGCCGAGCGGGGGTCCGGTGGGGTCCTCGGCGCGGCGGACGGTGCCGTCCTCGTCGCGGACGAGGATCGGCAGGTGGCCGGCGGAGGCGTAGACGAGCTTGCCCTCGTTGGGGTCGTGGACGGCGTAGACGCAGGTGGCGATCTGGCTGGCGTCGATCTCGGCGGCGAGGCCGTCGAGGAGCTGCAGGACCTCGTGCGGCGGCAGGTCGAGGCGGGCGTAGGCCCGTACGGCCGTGCGGAGCTGGCCCATGACGGCGGCGGCGCGCACGCCGCGGCCCATCACGTCGCCGATGACGAGCGCGGTGCGGCCGGCTCCCAGGGTGATCACGTCGTACCAGTCGCCGCCGACGGCCGCGTCGGTGCCGCCGGGCTGGTACGTGGCGGCGATGCGCAGGTCGTCGGGCTGCTCCAGTTCCTGCGGGAGCAGGGAGCGCTGGAGGGTGACGGCGGTCTCGCGGTGCCGGCGTTCGCTGGCGCGCAGCCGCTCGGCGGCCTCGGCGTGGTCGGTGACGTCGGCGGCGTGCACGAGGACGCCGCCGGCCTCGTGGTGCGGGGTGTCGACGGGCAGGCAGGTGACCGTGTACGAGCCGCCGTCGCGGGTGCGGCGGGACTTGACCGTGCGCGGCTTGCCGCTGCGCAGGACCTGGTCCATGAGCGGGAGCAGGCCGAGCTCCTCGGCCTCGGGGCAGGTGTCGGCGACGGTCGCGCCGGCGGGACGGGGGCCGAACGCGGCGGCGTAGGCGTCGTTGACGTACGCGATGCGGTGCTCGGGCCCGTACACCAGGGCGACGAGGCCGGGGAGGCGGCCGACGACCTCGCGGACGGAGAAGTCCTCCAGGGCGGGCACGTCCTCGGGGAGGGACTCCAGCTGCTGCTCGTACTCACCGCGGGCCGCGGGCACGGAGCCGCGATCGGTCCGCGCCGCGGCGCGGCGCTGCGTACCGGGGAGCCGGGCGCTCCAGCGGGTGAAGTTCACGGATCTCAAAGCCTCGTGGTGTCGTTGCCGTGCGGTCACTCTGTGCAGGTGTGAGCCCACCTATGGTCACACGTCCAGTGTGACCGAGCGCACTGACAGGGGGTCAGCCGGTTGTCGGGCCCTTCCGCGGCTCCTCGGCGGGGCCGTCGTCCGGCGCGTCATTGTGCGCGTCCTTCTGTTCTTCGCGGGCTTCCTTCCGGGTTTCCGTCTGTGTTTTCTTCGGCGCGTCCCCGGGGGGCCTTGCGGGGCTGTTCTTCTTCGGCGGGGGCGCGGCGGCCATCTCGAACTCGGCGCGCGGGTGCTCGAGCGAGCCGAGGGAGACGATCTCGCGCTTGAACAGGCCGGCGAGGGTCCATTCGGCGAGGATGCGCGCCTTGCGGTTGAACGTGGGCATCCGGCTCAGGTGGTACATGCGGTGCATGAGCCAGGCCGGGTAGCCCTTGAGCTTGCGCCCGTACACGTGCGCGACGCCTTTGTGCAGGCCGAGGGAGGCGACGGAGCCGACGTACTTGTGCGCGTACTCCTTGAGCGGCTGTCCGCGCAGGGAGGCGGCGATGTTCTCGGCGAGCACCTTGGTCTGGCGGACGGCGTGCTGGGCGTTGGGCGCGCATTCCTTGCCGGGCACGTCGGAGGTGACGTCGGGGACGGCGGCGGCGTCGCCGGCGGCCCAGGCGTGTTCGACGCCGTCGACGGTGAGGAGCGCGGTGCACGTGAGCCGGCCGCGTTGGTCGAGCGGCAGGTCCGTGTCGGCGAGGAGGGGTGCGGGCCGGACACCGGCGGTCCAGACGACGGTGCGGGTGGGGAAGCGGGTGCCGTCGCTGAGCACGGCGACGCGGTCCGCGCAGGACTCCAGACGGGTCTCCAGGCGGACGTCGATGTTGCGGGCGCGCAGCTCGCGGATGGCGTACGTGCCCATCTCCTCGCCGACCTCGGGCAGGATCCGGTGGGAGGCCTCGACGAGGACCCACTTCAGGTCCTCGGGCTTGATGTTGTGGTAATACCGCGCGGTGTAGCGGGCCATGTCCTCCAGCTCGCCGAGCGCCTCGACGCCGGCGTAGCCGCCGCCGACGAAGACGAAGGTGAGGGCGGCGTCGCGCAGGGCGGGGTCGCGGGTGGAGGAGGCGATGTCCATCTGCTCGATGACGTGGTTGCGCAGCCCGATGGCCTCCTCGACGGCCTTGAAGCCGATGGCGTAGTCGGCCAGGCCGGGGACGGGGAGGGTGCGGGAGATCGAGCCGGGCGCGATGACCAGTTCGTCGTACGTCATCTGCAGGTTGCCGGTGCCCTCCTCCTCGGTGGCGAGGGTGGAGAGGGTGACGGTGCGCTTGGCGTGCTCGATCCGGTGGACCTCGCCGATGAGCACCCGGCACCGGTCGAGGACGCGGCGCAGCGGGACCACGACGTGGCGGGGCGAGATGGAGCCGGCCGCCGCCTCGGGCAGGAACGGCTGGTACGTCATGTACGGCTCGGGGGTGACCACCACGATCTCGACGGCGCCGTCTCTCAGCTCGGCCTTGAGCTGCCGCTGCAGGCGCAGCGCGGTGTACATCCCGACGTAGCCACCGCCGACAACGAGAATGCGCGCAGGTTCGGTCACTGTCCCATGACGCAACGCCGTCCGGGGTTTGTCCACAGGCCCGACGAATCATGTGACCGGAGGGATATGGAGGCATGGGGGGGCGCATGGGGTCGGTGTTCGGGGAAGTGCGCAGGTCACGATAGGGGTGGGGGGTGCGTGCAGGGGTCAGAATCGGGAGTGTTCCGGCCCTTGCTCCGATCGGGGGGCGCACCGTACGGAACGGCCCCTTCTGAATTGACCGCAACTCAACTATGTTCGTACCTCGTCGGGGTGTCGGGTCGTGGACGTGGACCTGAGCAAGTGACCGGTCCCCGGCCGTCAGGGCGGGGAGTCTCCGGGGGGAGACATCATGAGCGGGGGAACGCTTATGCACATTCAGGATTCTCATTGGCAGGCCGTCGTCGCGTCGCCGACCGACGGAGTGGTGAACGGTCGCGGGGCCGCGGGTCCGGCGGTGGGCCGTTCCGCTCCGCTGCGCGTGGACGCGCAGCGGAATCTGGAGCACGTGCTGCGGGCCGCGCGCGAGGTGTTCGGCGAGCTGGGCTACGGCGCTCCGATGGAGGACGTGGCGCGGCGGGCGCGGGTGGGTGTCGGCACGGTGTACCGGCGCTTCCCGAGCAAGGACGTACTGGTCCGGCGGATAGCCGAGGAGGAGACCTCCCGGCTGACGGAGCAGGCGCGGGCGGCGCTGGGGCAGGAGGAGGAGCCGTGGTCGGCGCTCTCCCGGTTCCTGCGTACGTCGGTGGCGTCGGGCGCGGGCCGGCTGCTGCCGCCGCAGATACTGCGGGTCGGCGTGGACGCGGACGAGCCGCTGGGTGGTCCGGTCGCGGAGGACGACGGGGCGCGGGTGCCGGCCCAGCGGGTCGTGATGGGCGTGCAGTCGGAGCCGCGGGTGGTCGCGCCGCGGACGGCTCCGCCGGCGGAGCAGGACGACGCGGGGGCCTCGGAGCTCCTGGAGGTCGTCGGCCGGCTGGTGGACCGGGCGCGGGCCGCGGGCGAGCTGCGCGGTGACGTGACGGTGGCGGACGTGCTGCTGGTGATCGCGACGGCGGCGCCCTCGCTGCCGGACGCGGCGCAGCAGGCGGCGGCGTCGTCGCGGCTGCTCGACATCCTGCTGGAGGGGCTGCGCTCGCGTCCGTCGGCGTGACATCGATGTGAAGGGGCCGGTGTCCGGTTCGTCCCGTGCCGGGCGTCGGTCCCGTCAATCTCCGGCGTCACTCGGATCGTTGAGCATTTCACGAACGAGTGATCGGTTACGCCCGTACCCGCGAAGTCTGCCCGGACGAGTGGTTGACTCACGCGGGGGTTCGGCGTACGCGCGCCCTGTGGCACTCTTGGCCGGTGTTCGGTTCTGAGCGTGCAAACGGGGGCTTCCGCGATGAGCGGTGAGGGTCGGGACGAGCCGCAGGGGGAGCACGGCGCCACGGAGACGGAGCCCGGAGGGCTGCCTTCCGGTCAGGTGCCGAACCAGGGCGGACCGCTGGGTTCCGCCGGTGTGACTGCCGCGGGTGTGCCTGCCTCGGGTGCGTCCGCCTCCGGTGCGTCCGCCGCGCATGTGTCCTCCGCTGATATGCCCGCGCACCCGGTCGACCCGAGCGTGCCCGCGCAGCGGGAGGCCAGGGGGACCGGTTCCGTGCTGCCCCCGCCGCTGGACCTGCCGCCCGCCGACGTCGAGCTGATCCAGCGGATGCGCGGCGGCGACGACAGCGCGTACGAAGAACTGTTTCGCCGCCACTCCGAGGCCGTCCGCCGCTATGCCCGCACCTGCTGCCGCGACGCACACACCGCCGACGACCTGACCGCCGAGGTGTTCGCCCGCACCCTGCAGGCGGTGCGCGGCGGCGCGGGGCCCGAGCATGCGGTCCGCGCGTACCTCATGACCACGGTCCGCCGGGTGGCCGCGACCTGGCTGAAGTCGCAGAAGCGGGAGCATCTGGTCGAGGACTTCGCGCTGTTCGCGGAGCAGGCCGCGCGTTCCGCCGAGGTCTCCGACGACGACACGCTGGAGCTGGGCGCGGACGTCCGCGCCATGCAGGAGGCCGAACAGACGCTGGCCCTGCAGGCGTTCCGGTCGCTGCCGGAGCGCTGGCAGGCCGTGCTGTGGCACACCACCGTCGAGGAGGAGTCGCCGAGCGAGGTCGCGCCGCTGTTCGGACTGACCCCGAACGCCACCGCCGTGCTCGCCAGCCGGGCCCGGGAGGGCCTGAAGCAGGCGTACCTGCAGGCCCACGTCAGCCAGACGCTGACCTCGGCCGGGGACTGCGCGCGGTACGCGGACCGGCTCGGCGCGTACGCCCGCGGCGGGCTGCGGATGCGGGCCGAGCGCGGACTGCGCAAGCACCTGGACGAGTGCGCCAAGTGCCGGCTCGCGGCGGGCGAACTCGAACACGTCAACGCCGGGATCCCGGCGCTGCTGCCGATCGCGGTCATCGGCTGGTTCGCGGCCGGGTACGCGATCAAGGCCGGCGGCGTGGTGGTCGGCGGTGTGGTGGGCGCGACCGGCGCGGGAGCGGCGGCCGCGGCGACCGGGGCGGCGTCCGGCTCGTCGACCGCGGGGGCCTCGTCGGCCGCCGCGGCGGAGGGGCTGGGCGCGCCCGCGAAGGCGGGCATCGCCGCGGCGGGGGCCGTCGCCGCGGCCGCGGGCCTGGTCTGGGCGCTGTCCGGCGACCCGCAGGAGCCGGTGGCGAAGCCCGCGCCGACCCCGCCGGCCGCCGCCCCCGCCGAGCAGCCGCCCCCGCCGCCGGCACCCACGCCGACGCCGCCTCCGCCGCCGGCCCCCGCGCCGAAGCCGAGACCGACGCCCACCCCGACCCCCACGCCGACGCCGGCGCCGCCCAAGCCGGCCCCGAAGCCGAAGCCGGCCCCCGAACCGAAGCCCAAACCCAAGCCGGCCCCGAAGCCCAAGCCGAAGCCCGCACCGTCCGCGTACCGGATCAGCGAGCTGGAGTACGGCACGTTCGGCGACGGCACCAAGCCGGAGGTGCGGCTCGGCGAGAGCACCTGGATGTGGCAGCGCCAGGGCCTGTACATGGGCGGCACGCCCTACGCCCACGGCGTCAGCGTCCACTCCCCGTCGTCCCTGGTCATCGACCTGAACCGGCAGTGCAGCAGCTACGACGCGGTGGCCGGCATCGACGACCTGAGCGCCGACCTCGGCGTCGGCGGGGTCCGCTTCGTGGTCCTCGCGGACGGCAACCGCGTCTGGCGCTCCAAGGTCGTCGAAGCCGGCGACCCCCCGGTCCCGGTCCACGTCCCCCTGACGGGCGTCCGCACGATCACCCTGCTCGTCGAACCGCACACCCCCTTCGGCCGCGCGGCCGTCGCCGACTGGGCGAACTCCCGCATCAGCTGCGCCTGACGGCTCCCGCCCTACCCCAGCGACGCGCGCGTCGGTACGCCGCCCGCGACTGCGCGTTGGCGGGGGGCCGCGGTGCCGGTCCAGCAGGTGCCTCGGCGGGCGAGGAGGCGGTGGAGCCAGAGTTCGGTGGAGACCAGGTCGGCGAGGCCGTCGAGGGGGACGGGTTCGCCGTCGGCGGCGGCGCGCAGGGCGCGGCGGACGACGCGGGCCTCGATCAGGCCGGCGTCGGCGAGGAGCGGGGCGGTGAAGAGGGCCAGGAGGTCGGGGAGGGCCGCCCGCAGGCCCGCGCGGGTGGCGGCCGCCGCGGGAGCGCCGCCGGCCGCGCCCCAGCCGGGGGGCAGGTCGTGGATGCCGGCGCCGGAGAGGACGGAGCGGAGGATCGTCGCCCTGGCGTCGGGCTGGACCCGGAGGGATTCGGGCAGTTCGCGGCAGGCGCGGACGACCTGGTTGTCGAGGAACGGGGTGTGAAGGCGCTGGCTGCGGATCTCCGCGGCCTGTTCCAGGATGCGGTGGTCGGCCGCCGCGCGGGCCAGCGCGGCCCGGGCACGGGACTCGCCGGGCCGCTGCACGGACGTCGGCAGCGTCGCCGCCCGGTTCAGCCGGGCCGACACCTCGGCCAGCGCCTCCCCGGTCAGCCAGCGCGCCGCCGGTCCCGGGCGCGACCAGGTCAGCGCGGCGAGCGAGGCCTCCAGGGGGCCGTGCGCGGCGACCGCGGCGCGGTTCGCGTGGAGCAGTCCGGCCGCTGCGGTCTCCAGACCGGTGCGGTACGGCGTACGGGCGAGGCGCCGGGCGGCGCGGTACACGGTCAGCGGAACGAGCAGCGCCTCCGCCGACGGGCCGGTCGCCTTCGCCAGCGCGGTCACCGGGCGCACCAGGGACCTGCGCCGGCGGTCCATCAGGAGGTCCGCGAGCCGCGCCGGGTGGGCGTCGAGGACCTGCCGGGCGCCGAGCCCGGTGAGGTGGTCCGCGCTGCCGGCCGCGAGCCGCCGCCGGTGTCGGGCGGCGGTGACCAGCGAGGGCCCGGGCTCGTCGGTGAGCGGCCCGTCGAGCTCGGCGTACGGCAGGGCCTCGTCGTGTGCGGGGACGACGACGTGGTGCAGCCGGGGGTTGGCGGCCAGCGCCCGGGCCCGCTCCAGTTCGTCCTCGCGGCCCCGGGTCGCCAGGTCGTTGAAGGTGACGGCGAGCAGCCGCTCCCCCGCGCCGGTGCCGTGCCCGAGGATCGTGCCGGGCACCCCGGGCAGCCCCGCGGCGAGCAGCGCGAGCGTGCCGGACGCGCTGCCGCCGGACAGGTCCGCGCCGATGCCGGGCGCGGGCACCGCCCCGCGGGCGGCCCGGCGTTCGGCCGGCCCCATGCCGGGCACGGGTCCCGGGTCGGGCGGCAGGGCGTCCGGCGCGTGCCGGGGCGCGGTGAGCCGGGCCCGTACGGCGTCGACGAGTGCGTCCCGCACCCCGTCGACGGCCTGCCGGGGGTCCTTCTCGGGCGCGGCGACCGCGAGCGAGGCGACCGGCTCGTACCCGGTGATCTCGCGGGAGCCCTCGCGCAGGACGAGCGCGTGGCCGGGCAGGACGCGGTGGACGCCTTCGTACGGGGTGGAGTCGCGCAGCGCCTCGGGGGTCTCGGGGCAGGCGAGCAGTGCGGCGAGGTGCCCGATGTCGAGCTGCGCCTCGATGAGGTCGGCGAGCGGGAGGGCGGCGGTGGCGTACGCGGTGCCGCCGGCCCACGGGGTGTGGAACACGGGCCGGGCGCCGGCGAGGTCGCCGGTGACGGTGATGCGGCGGCCGGCCTGGACGACGACGGTGTGGCTCCCGGCCCAGGCGGTGAGATGCCGCAGCGCCCCGCCGCGCGCCGCGAACAGCGCCACCTTCAGTTGTTCGTCGCTCGCGGCACAACAGCCCAGCACCGCAAGGCGGGTGTCGGCGTCGACGGAGACGACGCGGATCTCGTCGGGCCGCCAGTCGCCGACAGCCCACAGCGGATCGGGGTCGCCCCACAGGAGTTGGGCGCCGACGGGGTGGAGGGTGAGTCCCTCGGACGCGTCGCCGTATGCGCCGGCGGAGTCGGCGAAACCTGCGGGGCCGCCGGTGAACTGCGCCGCGCCGGCGGGCCCGACGCGGGTGCGCGTGCCGAAGCGCGCGGCGATACTGCTCCAGCCGACCAGCCACCGCATCGCTGCCTCCACAGACTGTGGACAACTTTCGTCACATCCAGTGGAGAACATGCTGCCACGGCGGAGGGCGCACGGGAGCGGCTCCGGGTCGCGCACGCAAAACGCGAATGCGCCCCTGGCATTGGCCAGTTGCCGACGGTCCGCGACGACTCGGCCCACCGTCGTCATTCGGCCATTCTCGGCGCGGGACGGTTCGGGCGTGTCGCGACACGAAAGGTGTCCCGTACGGGCCGTCCTCGGCTCCGGGTGACAGTCCGGGAGGCGCCGCTCGCCTCCCGGACCCTTCCGCCGCCCGCGGGGATTGGGGCGGCGGTATCCCCCAGCCCACTGCCGCTTCGCACAGCGGGCCGACCCACGCACTGCCCATGGAAGCGCTCCCCGGAGCGCCGGACGAGAGCGCACGGGCGGGCGCACGGCCACACGCCCGGAGCACGATCACCGGCCGCGGCCGCCCGCCCATCCCCCCGTACGCACCACAATCCCGCCATAGGGAACACCGCCTCTTAACGGTCGGGATGCGGCGAACTACGCTGGGTTTACGAATGCCGCACGCCTATGCCCGGCGTCGTGGCGGCCGTCTGGGTGTCGAGGGGTGGCGCATGTCCAGGGAACAACGCGGGCCGAACGACAAGCTCGGCACGGTTCTCGCCCTCGCGGGAATCAGCAACGCCGGCCTCGCCCGGCGGGTCAACGACCTCGGTGCGCAGCGCGGTCTGACGCTTCGTTACGACAAGACGTCGGTGGCGCGATGGGTGTCGAAGGGCATGGTGCCGCAGGGCGCCGCCCCGCACCTGATCGCCGCCGCGATCGGACAGAAGCTCGGCCGCCCCGTCCCCCTGCACGAGATCGGGCTGGCGGACGCCGACCCGGCCCCCGAGGTCGGGCTCGCCTTCCCGCGTGACGTCGGCGAGGCGGTCCGCTCGGCCACGGAGCTGTACCGGCTGGATCTCGCCGGTCGGCGGGGCGGCGGCGCCGGCATCTGGCAGTCGCTCGCGGGCTCGTTCTCGGTCAGCGCATACGCGACGCCCGCCTCCCGCTGGCTGATAACCCCCGCCGACCCGTCGGTGGCACGACAGGCCCCGGCGGACGGTACGAACGGCGCGGACGCCACGAACAGCGCGAGCAGCACGAACGGAGCGAAGAGCACGGCTTCGGCGGCCGACGCTGCCGCCCCGGCCTCCGAAGCTCCCGAGACCCCCGAGCTGCCCGACGACGGGTCCCCCCGGGTGGGCCACAGCGACGTCGCCAAGCTGCGCGAGGCCGCGGAGGACGCCCGCCGCTGGGACTCCAAGTACGGGGGCGGCGACTGGCGTTCCTCGATGGTCCCGGAGTGTCTGCGGGTCGACGCGGCGCCGCTGCTGCTCGGCTCGTACTCGGACGAGGTCGGCCGCGCCCTGTTCGGCGCGACGGCGGAGCTGACCCGGCTGGCCGGCTGGATGGCCTTCGACACCGGGCAGCAGGAGGCGGCGCAGCGGTACTACATCCAGGCCCTGCGGCTGGCCCGCGCGGCGGCGGACGTGCCGCTCGGCGGATACGTGCTCGCCTCGATGTCGCTGCAGGCGACGTACCGCGGCTTCGCCGACGAGGGCGTGGACCTCGCCCAGGCCGCCCTGGAACGCAACCGGGGTCTGGCGACGGCACGCACGATGTCGTTCTTCCGGCTGGTCGAGGCACGGGCGCACGCCAAGGCGAACGACGCGGCGGCGGCGGGCGCGGCACTGAAGGCGGCTGAGGGCTGGCTGGAGCGGTCCCGGGAGGGCGACGCGGACCCGTCGTGGCTGGGCTTCTACTCGGAGGACCGGTTCGCGGCGGACGCGGCCGAGTGCTACCGCGACCTGAAGGCGCCGCGTCAGGTGCGGAGGTTCACCGAGCAGGCGCTGTCGCGGCCGACCGAGGAGTTCGTCCGCTCGCACGGCTTACGCCTGGTGGTGAGCGCGGTCGCGGAGCTGGAGTCGGGGAACCTCGACGCGGCGTGCGCGGCGGGCGTGCGGGCGGTGGAGGTCGCGGGGCGGATCTCGTCGGCGCGGACGACGGAGTACGTGCGGGACCTGTTGCACCGCCTGGAGCCGTACGGCGACGAGCCTCGGGTGATGGAGCTGCGGGAGCGGGCGCGGCCGCTCCTGACGACGCCGGCGTAGTACTGCGGGGTCCGTCGGTTCCGTCGGTTCCGTCGGTTTTCCGGACGCGTGACACGCATCCCACGTCGTGGGCGTTTAGCGGGATTGTCAGCGGGCCAGTGCACTATCGGGGTGGGAGGTGGCACTGGTGTCCGGGTCTGGGTCCGCGTCGTCGTACGCGTCGTCGTACGCGTACGACTGTGATGTGCTGATCGTCGGCGGCGGGATCGTCGGTCTGTCGACGGCGTACGCGCTGACGCGCGCGCGGCCGGGCACGAAGGTCGCCGTCCTGGAGAAGGAGCTCGCCCCGGCGCGGCATCAGACGGGCCGCAACAGCGGGGTGATCCACAGCGGGATCTACTACCGGCCCGGCTCCCTGAAGGCGCGGTACGCCGTGACGGGCGCGGCGGAGATGGTGAAGTTCTGCGCCGAGTACGGCATCCCGCACGAGGTCACCGGCAAGCTGATCGTCGCCACCGGGCGGGACGAGCTGCCGCGGCTGCACGCCCTGGTGCAGCGGGGCCGGGAGAACGGGATCCCGGTGCGGGAGCTGGGGCCGGCGCAGATCAGCGAGTACGAGCCCCGGGTGCGCGGGATCGCGGCGATCCACGTCGGCACGACGGGGATCTGCGACTACGGGGCGGTCGCCGCCCAGCTGGCGGAGGCCGCGGGGGCGGCCGGGGCGGATGTCCTGTACGGCGCGGAGGTCGTCGCGGTCGACCGGCGGCCGTGGGGCGTGGCGGTCCGTACGGCGGACGGGCGGATCGTGCGGGGCCGGACCCTGGTGAACTGCGCGGGGCTGCACTGCGACCGGGTGGCCCGGCTCGCGGGAGACGACCCCGGGATGCGCATCGTCCCGTTCCGCGGCGAGTACTACGAGCTGGCGCGGCCGTCGCTGGTGCGGGGCCTGGTGTACCCGGTCCCGGATCCGGCGTTCCCGTTCCTCGGGGTGCATCTGACGCGGGGCGTCGACGGCGGCGTGCACGTCGGCCCGAACGCGGTGCCGGCGCTGGCCCGCGAGGGCTACGGCTGGACGACGGTCCGCCCGGGCGAGCTGGCCGCCACCCTGGCCTGGCCGGGCGCGTGGCAGATCGCCCGGCAGCACTGGCGGTACGGAGCGGGCGAGCTGCGCCGCTCCCTGTCGAAGCGCGCCTTCGCGGAGGCGGTGCGGCGGATGCTGCCGTCGGTCGAGGAGTCCGATCTGCGCCCCGCGCCGGCGGGCGTCCGCGCCCAGGCGGTGCTGCGGGACGGCACCCTGGCGGACGACTTCCTGATCAAGGAGTCGCCGCGGACGGTCCATGTCCTCAACGCCCCGTCGCCGGCGGCGACGGCGTCGCTGCCGATCGGCCGCGAGATCGCGCGCCGGGCGCTGAGCCACCTGTAGCGCCCGCACGGGCCGACGTGCCGCTCGGCGTGGCGCGTAAAATCGGACGCATTGTGTCTGAGATCCGTGAAACCTCCGCCCCCGCCCCCGCCCGCCGCGGCAGTCGTATGTTCGCGCCCGGGGAAGGGCCCGCGCCCGATCCGGCCGGGTCGCATCACGAGCGGCGGATCCGGAGCTTCCAGCCACGGCGCAGCCGCGTGACCGCAGGCCAGGCCGAGGCGCTGCTCAAGCGGTGGCCCGACTGGGGGCTCGACATCGACGGGCGGAGCGTGCTCGACCTCGACGCGATGTTCGGCGGACGGCCGGTCGTGCTGGAGATCGGGTTCGGCATGGGCGAGGCCACCGCGCAGATGGCGGCCGACGACCCGGACACCGGCATCCTCGCCGTCGACGTCCACACCCCCGGCCAGGGCAACCTCCTTGGTCTCGCCGACCGGCACGGCCTGGACAACGTGCGCGTCGCCAACGGCGACGCGATCATCCTGCTCCGCGAGATGCTCGCCCCCGACGCCCTCGCCGGCGTCCGCGTCTACTTCCCGGACCCGTGGCCCAAGAAGCGGCACCACAAGCGCCGCCTCATCCAGCCGGAATTCCTCACCCTCGCCGCGACGCGGATGAGGCCCGGCGCCGTCCTGCACTGCGCCACCGACTGGGAGCCGTACGCCGAGCAGATGCTCGAGGTGCTCGGCGCGCACCCCGGTTTCGAGAACACCGCCGCCGACGGCGGCTTCGCGCCCCGCCCCGCCTTCCGCCCGCTGACCCGTTTCGAGGGCCAGGGCCTCGACAAGGGGCACCGGGTGCATGATCTTCTTTTTCGCAGGAAGTAGCCCCTCCCCGCGGCTAACGTCGGACCGTGCCGAATGACGCCGTGCCCGCAGCCGACGCCGTGCCCGCAGCCGACGCCGCCGCCGTACCCACGGCTGCCGCTGCCGTGCCCACGGCCGACGCCGAAGCCCCGCCCACCGCGCCGGGCGACCGCGCGCAGTGGCGCTACCGCCCGCGGTGGGCGCTGCGGCACCGCAGGGCCCTGCGCGCCACCGCCGTCTTCGGTGTCCTCGCCCTGTGCGGCCTGGTGCTCCTGGCGCTGCTGCGCGAGAAGACCGGCACCGAGGGCTTCGTCGCCGGCCTGGGTCTCGCGGTGCTCCCGGTCCCGCTGCTCCTCGCCGCGTTCCGCTGGCTCGACCGGGTCGACCCCGGCCCGTGGAAGAACCTGATCTTCGCTTTCGCCTGGGGCTCCGGCGCCGCCGCGCTCATGGCGCTCACCGCGAACACCTTCGCGATCCGCTGGATCGCCGGCGCCACGGCCACCACCGACCCCGACGACGTGCTCAGCCTCGGCGCGACCTTCGTCGCCCCGGTCGTCGAGGAGAGCGTCAAGGGCGCCGCCCTGCTGCTGTTCTTCCTGCTGCGCCGCCGCCACTTCACCGGTCTCGTCGACGGCGTCGTCGTCGCCGGCGTCACCGCGACCGGCTTCGCCTTCACCGAGAACATCCTCTATCTCGGCAGCGCCTTCGGCGAGGACCTGGCGACCGGCGCGAGCGTCCTCGGCTCCAAGACCGTCGGGACCTTCTTCGGGCGGATCGTGCTGACGCCGCTCGCGCACCCGCTGTTCACCGTCTGCACCGGCATCGGCTTCGGCCTCGCCGCGGCCACCGCCCGCCGGCGCCGGGCCCGCCGCGTCCTGCTGCCGCTCGGCGGACTGCTCCTGGCGATGGGGGTGCACGCCCTGTGGAACGGCTCGGCCGTCCGCAGCCCGCTCGGCTTCCTCGCGGTGTACGGGGCGTTCATGGTGCCGGCCCTCGCCCTGCTGACCTGGCTCGCGATCTGGAGCCGGCAGCGCGAGCTGCGCACCATATCCGGGCGGCTCCCGGCGTACG
This sequence comes from Streptomyces sp. NPDC048604, assembly GCF_043199435.1. NCBI lineage: Bacteria > Bacillati > Actinomycetota > Actinomycetes > Kitasatosporales > Streptomycetaceae > Streptomyces > Streptomyces sp. NPDC048604. Next base: position 146,712 of record NZ_JBICVX010000016.1, on the reverse strand, counting down.
CGGCGGCCGGCTGGCTCGCCCCCGCCGAACCGCTCGCGCTGTCGTCGATGCGGGCCCGCGCCATGGCCCGTTCGTTCGCCTCCGCCGCGTACGGTCCCGCCGCGGCGCGCGCGGTGCACGAGTACGAAGGGTTCGCGACGAGCCTGGCGTTCCTGCGCGACCGGGCCCACCGGGGCACGGCGGACGCGGACTTCACGGCGCGGGAGCAGGAGCTGCTGCACCACCTGTGGCAGCGCAAGGAGTTCGCCTCACCGGCGCTCACGTACGCGGCGGGGGCGACCGGCCGGTTCCGCCCGGCTCCGCCGCCCCCGCCGCACCGCGACTACACGGGTCCGAACCCGTACCGCGCCTGAGGTCTGCTCAGCCGCGTGCGTCAGATGCTCTGGCCCTTGTCCCGCAGCCAGGCCGCCGGGTCGATGCCCGCGCCGCCCGCGGTGTGGACCTCCAGGTGGAGGTGGGGGCCGGTCACGTTGCCGGTCGCGCCGACGCGGCCGATGGTGTCGCCGGTGGTCACCGTCTGGCCCGCGCTCACGGTCATCGAGGACAGGTGGGCGTACCAGACCTCGGTGCCGTCCTCGAGCTCGAGGACGATCCGGTAGCCGTACGAGCCGGACCAGCCCGCCGACTTGATGGTGCCGCCGTGCACGGCCTTCACCGGGGTGCCGGTGGGCGCGGCGAAGTCGAGGCCGGTGTGGTAGCCGGAGGACCACATCGAGCCGGCCTGGCCGTACTCGGAGGTGATCGTGTACGAGGAGGTGGGCAGCGAGTAGCTGGCGGCGAGCGCCGCCCGGCGGGCCGCCTCCGCCTTGGCCCTGGCCTCCGCCTCGGCCTTCGCCTTGGCCTCGGCGGCGGCCTTCTGCGCGGTGGCGGCAGCGGTCTGCTGGGTCTTCGCCTCGGTGGCGGCCTTCTCGGCGGCCGCCTTCTCCGCGGCGGCCTTGGCCTCGGCCTCGGCCGTCGCCTGCTGCTGCTCGGCCTGCTGGAGGATGCGGGCGCGCAGGGCCTCGCCCGCGTCGGCCGCCTCGATGGAGCCGCTCTGTCCGCCGTCGGCGGCGGGCAGGCTGAGGGACGCCTGGGTGAGCGGGCCGACCTTGTTGTCGGTGCTCTGGGAGTCGTCGGAGATCAGGGAGCCGACGCCGGGCAGGTCCTCGGCGGCGGGCAGGTTCATGTCCGGCAGCGAGATCGCGACCGGGGGCCTCTCCTTGGCGGTGGCCAGGCCGCCCGCGCCGACCGCCGCGATGACGCCGACGCCGAGGACGGTGGAGCTGCGGGCGATGCTGCGCTGCTTGACGACGCGGTGCCGGCCGCGGGTCGGGCGGAGCGTGTCCTCGCTGGGGTTCCACTCCTCCGTGAAGTCGCCTCCCCCGGCCATCGGGGCGCCATAGGCGTCGAAGTGGGTCTCGGGAGCAGCAGGGTTGGACGCCACGGAGGCGTACTCCTTTCCTTCCTTCTCGCCTACCGGGTTAGCTGACGGGTTCGGAGCAGGAAGGTCTCCTACGGGTCAACTTCGACCCGATTCACCCCAATAGGTGGTTCCCCGGTTCCCTTGCGGGATTCGGCGCGTGCGCACGGTGCCGTCTCTGGCGACGGCTGGGACGACCGCGCTGCGTTATCGAACGTTAATAGACACGCGGGCCCGATTCCAAGCTGTTCCTCTTGATCATTACGGGCATTGGCCTGGACTTAACCAGCCAGAACAGGGTGGAAACGGGCGAGTTGACCGGGCTCTTGACGAGACTCGAGCAACTGTTCACGAAGTGACAACACGTCAGCGTTATCTCTCCGAGATCCTTCGCTCACGGATCGTCACGAAGGCCTTCACACGGCATGTCACGGCACCACCGGCATCGTCCGCCGCCGCTCCGGCTGCCCCAGCGCGGGCCGGCTCACCGCCAGCAGCGCCATGTCGTCCGTCGCACCGCCCCCGGTGTGCCGGCGCACATCGTCGACCAGCGCGTCCAGGAGCGCCTCGGGCCCCTGGAAGATCCGGCCGGCCAGCCGCTCCCCCGGGGCGTAGAAGACCCCGTCCCCGTCGCGCGCCTCGGACAGCCCGTCCGTGTAGAAGAGGAGCGTCGCGCCCGTCGGGTACGGCCGCTCGTCGACCTGGTCCGGCCAGGAGGCCAGATCGCCCATGCCCAGCGGCAGCGCGGCCTGGCTCGGCGTCAGCCGCTCCAGGCCCCCGTCCGCGTGCAGCAGCAGCGGCTCCGGATGGCCCCGGTTGACGATCCGCACCCGGGCCCGGCCGTTCGGGATCTCGGCGAGCACGGCGGTGGTGAAGCCCTCGAAGGCGTCCAGGCTGCCGCGCCGCCGGCCCTCCCGGAACAGCGCCCGCTCCAGCCGCTGCGCCACGTCCTCCAGCGCGTCCTCCTGCTCGGCGGCCTCCCGGAACGCGCCGATGACCACCGCCACCGCCTCCACCGCGTCCAGCCCCTTGCCGCGCACGTCGCCGACGACGAGCCGCACCCCGTGCGGGGTGTCCTGGACGGCGAACAGGTCGCCGCCGATGAACGCGTCCGCCTGGGCCGCCTCGTAGCGGGCCGCCACCTGCAGCCCGCCGATCCGCCGGGCGGGCGTGGGCAGCACGGCCTTCTGCGCCGTCTCGGCGACGACCCGCGCGGAGGCGAGCTTCTCGCCGCTGCGCCGCACCACCCCGTTGATCAGCAGCGCGAACATCGAGACCGTCAGGACGGTGACGGTCTCGATGATCGCGGGCACGTCGGTGGCCGTGTCGTTGTACGTGTGCAGCGCCACGCTCATCACCACGGCGACGATGGCGGTCAGCAGCGTGGTGCGGAACGAGTAGAACGGCGCGGCGATCAGCGGGGCGGCGGAGTAGAACGGCGCGGCGGTGTACTCCGGCGGGGTGGCCAGGTCGAAGACGGCCCCGCCGAGGATCACGAGCGCGGGCAGGGCGCGGACGAACCGCCGCCCGCCCGGGGGCGTCGCCTCGCCCCTGCCGCCCTCCACCGATCGTCGCCCCACCTGTGCTCTCCCGCCGGTCCGCCCGAGCTGCGGACGGTACTCCGCCCCGTCCAGGCTGGCCGGAGCCGCGCCGCGCGGCGACCCGCCGTCGGCCGTCCGGGGGACACCGGCCCCCGGACGGCGCGCGGCATCAGCCGGGAACGGCCGCCGCCGCCCCTTCGTTCTCCTTCTGCCGCGGCGCGGCCAGATGCCCGCCGCGGGCCAGCAGCGCCACGGCCCCCGCGCACCCGAGCCCGACCGCGCACATCGCCAGCCACGGCAGCGGCGAGCGCACGCCGGTCGCGTCGAGCAGCACGCCCGTGCCCAGGTTCCCGAGGGTGATCCCGATCCCGCAGACGGTGTTGTAGAGCCCGTAGTGCGTGGCCACCCAGCGGTCCCGGGCGAGCGCGACGACGGTGTCCATCTCGTAGGGGTAGAGCACCGCGTTCGCCACCGCCAGGACCGCCGCGCACAGCAGCAGCCCCGCCACCGCAGGCACCGCCGCGGGCAGCAGGAACGCCACGCCCATCAGGGCGAGCCCGAGCACCAGGCAGCGGTTCCGGGTCAGCCGCCGCCTGCACCAGTCGGTGATCCGCAGCTGGCCGCCGAGCGTGACCAGCGCGGAGACCACGAACAGCGCGGTCGTCGCCGTCGTCGAGTCCGCCGCCAGCGGCAGCGCCAGGTACACCTGGAACGACAGCACGTACGAGCCGGTCATCGCCAGCGAGAACAGCCAGAAGGACCGGTTCGCGAGGACCGCCCGGAACTGCCCCCGGCCGTCCGCCCCCGGCTCCCCGGCGGCCTTGGCCCGGGCCGGCAGGTGCCGCAGCTGTACGAGCGTCAGCAGCGCGAACAGCACGGCCGCGACCGTGCAGGTCAGCCCGAAGGACACCCCCGTCAGCGCCACCCCCACCAGCGGCCCGAGCAGGATCCCCGCCTGGTAGTACGTGTTGAACAGGGCGAAGGCCTCCACGCGCCGCTCCCCCGCCTCCGCCGCCAGGTACGCCCGCACGGCCGGGTTGAACAGCGCACCGGCGAGGCCGGTCGCCACCGAGGCCGCGATCAGCACCGGCAGCGACTGCGCGAACGCCAGCGCCCCGAAGCCGACGGTGCGCAGCGCGCACCCGGCGACGATCAGCGGCTTGAAGCCGAGCCGGTCGGCGAGCGCCCCGCCGACCAGGAACATGCCCTGCTGGGACAGGTTGCGCACGCCGAGCACGAGGCCGACCGCCCAGGCCGCCATGCCGAGCCCGTCCGCGAGGTGCGCGGCAAGGTACGGCATCAGCATGTAGAAGCCGAGGTTGATGGTCAGCTGGTTGAGGAACAGCAGCCGGACGGCCGGGTCGAAGCTGCGGCTCTGCCGCCAGATGCGCCGCATCAGCGCTCCGCCTTCCGGTCCAGGACGCGCCGGGTCCACGCGGTGACCGCGCCCCCGTCCTCGTACGCGACGGGCGCCCCGCGCACCGGGCCGTCGAGCAGCCCGTGCGCGGCGCAGTACTCGTCGTTGAAGACGGTGTCGAAGTAGCGCTGCGGCCCGTCGGGGAAGACCGCCGCGATCCGCACGCCGCGCGGCCGGGTGCGGGCCAGCCAGCCGGCGACCAGCGCGACCGCGCCGACGCTCCAGCCGCCGCTGGCGAACTGCCGGGCGGCGAGCCGGCGCGCGGCGCGGACGGCCTCGGCCGGGGCGACCCAGTGGATCTCGTCGAAGGCCCCGTGGTCGACGTTGCCGGGGTGGATGGAGGAGCCGAGGCCGCGCATCAGCCGCTCGCCGGCCGGGAGGCCGAATACGGTCGAGTTGATGCTGTCGACGCCGACGAGTTCGAGCGCCGGGCTGCTGGTGGCGCGCAGCGCCCGGGAGATGCCGGCGGAGTGGCCGCCGGTGCCGACCGCGCAGACCAGGACGTCGATCCGGTCCAGCCGTTCGGAGAGCTCGGCGGCCAGCCCTTCGTACGCCTGCTGGTTGTCGGGGTTCTGGTACTGGTTGGGCCACCAGGCCCCGTCGAGGCGGAGCAGCAGTTCGGCGACCTTGTCCATGCGGGCCTGCTGCCAGCCGCCCTGCGGGCTGGGCTCGGTGACGACGTGGACCCGGGCGCCGTGGGCGGCGAGCATCCGCTCGACGATGGGCTCCAGGCCGGGGTCGGTGACGACGTGGACGGGGTGGCCGTGCAGCACGCCGGCGAGGGCGAGGCCCAGGCCGAGGGTGCCGGAGGTGGACTCGACGATCGGCGCGCCGGGCTTCAGATCGCCGCGGCGGCGGGCCTCCTCGACCATGTGGAGGGCGGCGCGGTCCTTGATGCCGCCGAAGTTGAAGCCCTCCAGCTTGGCCCAGTAACCGGTGCCGGGGCCCTCGTCCACCCAGAGGGTGGGGGTGTTGCCGACGGTCTGCAGGGCGATCTGGTCGGCGGCGGACAGCAGCTTGCTCATGATGTGCACATCCCTGGAAGTGGGTGCGGAAAAGAACGGAGCCTGTCGTGGTGTGCGGACGGGCCCGGCTCAGTTCCGGTCGACTCCCAGGGCGAGGCGCAGACTGTCGGGCGCGGGGCCGGGACCGGCGCGGTCGCGGACGCACGCGAGGTGCGGGGCGGCGACCGGGGTGTGCCGGTGCGCGAGGGGCGCGGCGCCGCCCTCGTCGGGGGCGGCGGGCTGCGGGGCGGCCTGGGCGGGCAGGTGCGCGTCGAAGGTCCAGCGCTCGTCGGGGCGCTCGCAGCCGTGCGGCAGCTCGGGCGCGGAGGCGACGGGGATGCCGGAGGCGCCGGTGACCGGGAGGCTGTGCCCGTGCGAACCGTGGCAGAGGCTCACGAGCAGGGCGGCGAGGGCGAGCAGGAGGACGACGGCGGGCAGCCGCCGTCGTACCCGTCGCAGTTCGGCCGCACGCTGGTCACTCATGGCGCACGTGACACTACGGGCGACGAGACTGCGACTGCAAAGAGGCGGGCTGGAATTCGGCCAGTGTTCACACAACGGCCCCCGGACCCAAGCGCTTCAGCCTCGGACATGCACGAAGGCCCGGATCCATCGAATGGATCCGGGCCTTCGTCTTCAGTAGCGGGGACAGGATTTGAACCTGCGACCTCTGGGTTATGAGCCCAGCGAGCTACCGAGCTGCTCCACCCCGCGTCGGTGAACCCAACAGTACGTCATCCGGAGCAGCATCGGAAATCGGATTTCGCCACAGCGGCGTGACCCTGGTCTCAGTGCCCTCTTCAGCAGCCGCAGTCGTCGGAGTCGACCGGTGCGGTCAGCGGGTCCGCGGCGCTCTGCGCGGGCCCCTCCCAGGTCTCGTACGCGAAGCCCTCGCGCACCCAGTACTCGAAGCCGCCGAGCATCTCCTTGACCTGGTAGCCCAGCTCGGCGAGGGCGAGCGCGGCGCGGGTCGCGCCGTTGCAGCCGGGGCCCCAGCAGTACGTGACGACCGGCACGCTCTTGTCGAGGAGCCGCTCGGCCTGCTCCGCGATCTGCGCGGTCGGCAGATGGAGCGCGCCGGGGACGTGGCCCTGGTCCCAGGAGGCGGTGGAGCGCGAGTCGAGGACCACGAAGCCCGGGTCGCCGCCGGCGGCGCGGGCGTCGGCGAGCGCGGCGGCGACGTCGGAGACGTCGGCGTGGAAAGCGAGGCTCGCGGAGAAGTACGCGGCGGCCGCGGCCGGGGAGGCGGGCGGCACGCGGAGCACGGGGTTGGCGGTTGCGGTGTTCTGCGGGTGCGTCGTCGTCATGTCTGAGAACCTACGGACGAAGATCATCGGGCTGAAGTGGGGATTCCCGGCGCTTGCCCGGATCGGCCGGGGAATCCCGTGCGTCGGGCGCGGCCCGGCGGGGATCTCACGTGCCGGGACGCGGACCGGTCACATCGTCCGCGCGCGGCCCGTCATGACGACGAGGGCCCGGCGCCGCGCCGGGCCGACGAGGGGAACCGACGACATGAACCCGGACAAGGACCTGCTCGCCCGGCGCTTCGAGGCCGACCGCGGCCGGCTGCGCGCGGTCGCGTACCGGATGCTCGGCTCGGTCAGCGAGGCGGAGGACGCCGTCCAGGAGGCCTGGATCAAGCTGAACCGCAGCGACACCTCCGCCGTCGAGAACCTCAGCGGCTGGCTCACGACCGTCGTCGGCCGGGTCTGCCTCGACATGCTGCGCTCGCGCACCTCCCGCCGCGAGGACTCGCTCGACGCCCGGGTGCACGTCCCCGACCCCGTGCTCCGCGCGGCCCCGGACCCGGTCGCGCGGACCGCCGACCCCGAACAGCAGGCGCTGGTCGCCGACTCGGTCGGCCTCGCGCTGCTCGTCGTCCTGGAGACGCTGAACCCGGCGGAGCGGCTCGCGTTCGTGCTGCACGACATGTTCGGGGTGTCCTTCGACGAGATCGGCCCGCTCGTCGACCGCACCCCGGCCGCCGCCCGCCAGCTCGCCAGCCGGGCCCGCCGCCGGGTGCAGGGCGCGGCCCCGGAGCCGGAGCGGGACGTCACCCGGCAGCGGAAGGTCGTCGACGCGTTCCTCGCGGCCTCCCGCGGTGGCGACTTCGAGGGCCTGCTCGCGGTGCTCGACCCGGACGTCGTGCTGCGCGCCGACGGCGGCTCGCTGCGGGCCGCCGCCACCAAGCTGGTCCGCGGCCCGGAGGCAGTCGCCTCGCAGGCCCTCTCCTTCGCCCGCTTCCAGGCGCAGGGCGTGCCGGTCCTGGTCAATGGCAACGCCGGCGTGCTCTCGCTGCAGGACGGCCGGGCGGTCGCGCTGCTCGCCTTCACGGTGTCCGAGGAGGGCCTGATCGTCCAGATGGACATCCTGGCCGACCCGGAGCGCCTGGAGCGGCTCGACGTGAGCGCGCTGGACTGAGCACCCGCCCGCCCCGGGAGTCACCCGCACGGGTGAAGGAACCCTTCGTACGGGTGTTGCGCCGGCGGGCGGACGTGGCTCCGGCCCCGCCCGCCCGACTTCACTGACTGATCGACACCGGTCGACCTCTCGGGAGAAGCCATGCGCAGCCACCGCTCGTTGCTCGTCGGGGCGGGGCTGCTGGCCCTCGCCTCGCTCGCCTCGCCCCCGGCGGCGTCCGACACGGACCCGGTGGCCGACGAGCCGGCGTGGGTGCTGCGCAGCCGTACGAAGCCGCTCGACCCGAAGGAGTACGCGCCGCTGTGCACCGCCGGCCCGGCCGGCGCGCCCGGGGTGCGCACTCTGGAGCTGTTCCCCGACGTGTCGGTGACCGCGGTCGCGGACCGGGTGGAGCGGGACGCGCACTCCACGGTGACCTGGGCGGGGCACGTCCCCGGACACCCGGAGCGGACGGTGCTCCTGACGGTGACGGGGGCGTGTGCCCCGGACGCCCGGGCCGCGGCGACGGCGGTGGACGCGGTGGTGACCCTGGACCCGCGCACGTACACGCTCTCCTCCGCGCCGGGCCGGCCGGGCCGGGTCCGGATCGCGGAGATCGACCCGCGCAAGAGGCCGAAGCCGGTGCCGGACGAGGTGCCGGCGCAGGGGGCCACGCCGGGCGAGCCGCCCGCGGAGGGCGAACCCGCCCCGGTCGTCATCGACATGACCGTCGGCTACACGCCCGCAGCCGCCGAGCGCATCGGCGGCGCGGCGGCGATGCGCTCCCGGATCGCGCTCGCCGACGCCGCCCTCGACAGCGCGCTCGCCGACAGCGGGGTGCGGGCGAGCGTCGACGTGGTGGCCTCGTACGAGGCCCGGTACGACGGCAGCGAGAACGCGGAGGACGCGTACCTGAAGCTGAAGGACCCCGACGAGGCCCAACTCGGCGCGCCCGCAGCCGAACTGCGCGAGCGTCACGCCGCGGACCTGGCCGCGCTGCTGGTGACGGTCCCGGCCGGATCCAGCACCGGACACGGCAGCCTGCCGCAGCCGCCGTCGGCGTCGACGGACCGCCAGGCGTACTCGGTGACGGACGTCGACAGCGTCGTCGACTGGTTCAACTTCGGCCACGAGGTGGGCCACAACCTGGGCCTGTGGCACGACCGGGCGACCCTGGAGCGCCAGACCGGCGGCCTGGACTACACCCGGTCGCTGACCACCCCGTACAGCACCGGCTGGATCACCGCGGACGGCCGCTTCCACACCCTCATGGCGTACGGCTCCTCCTGCCCCGACGCGTGCGCCCCGGTCAACCGGTACGCGAACACCGTGCGCCCCTGGGAGGGCCGGCCCCTGGGCGACGCCCGCAACGACAACGCCCGCGTGGCCCGCTGGACGGCCCCGATCGTGGCGGCGTACCGCACCCCGGCCACGCCGGTGGAGCGCCACGCCCTGACGCTGACCGCGAGCCCGGCCACGGGCGGCACGGTGACGCCGGCCACGTGGGGCCCGTACCGTCCGACGACGGAGATCACGGTGACGGCGACGCCGGCGGCGGGCCACGTCTTCGCGGGCTGGGAACTGGACGGCCGGGCCCTCGCCCACAAGGACCCGGCGCTGACGCTCCCGATGGCCACGGCGCACACGGTCGAGGCGAGGTTCGAACGACGCGCCTGAACGCGCGACGCCCCGCCCCTCAAGAGAGGGGCGGGGCGTCCGCGTGACGACTCGTAGGCCGTGTGGGACTCGAACCCACAACCAACGGATTAAAAGTCCGCTGCTCTGCCAATTGAGCTAACGGCCCTCGGCGAGTCACCCCCGAGCATAGCCGGACGCGGCCGGTGAGCCGATCGGGTATCGGTTCACCGGCCGCGCCGTTTCTCAGTACAGACCCTTGAACGAGCCCCAGCCGGACCCGATCTGCACGGGAGCGCCGAACCCGCCCTTGCCGTCCCCGGAGATCCGGAACAGCAGTCCGGTCCTGGTCCGGGCGACGAGATCGCGCTTGGCGTCGGAGTCGAGGTCACCGACGCCGACGACGGAGTTGTACGTGCCGCCCCACCCGGAGGCGATCTTCACGGCCGCCTTGAACTTGCCGGCCCCGGCACCGGAGTACCGGTACAGCGACCCGTCGCCCTTCCGCGCGACCAGGTCCCCGATCCGGTCCCCGTCGAGGTCCCCGGTCCCGGCGAGGTGCGTGAACACGCCCCACCCGGACCCGATCCTCACCCCGCTCGCCAGCGTCCCGCCGGCCTTCCCGGCGTACAGGTAGAGCGCGTCCCCGTTCCGCGTGACGAGATCGGCGCGGCCGTCCCTCGTCAGGTCCCCGGCCGAGGTCAGCACGTTCATCCCGCCGAAGCCGCTGCCGGCCTTGGTGTACGGAACGGACGGCGTCAGCGCCTTGCCGCACCCGGGCTTGTACACGCGCAGCTCACCGCTGGACATGCGGACGAGCACGTCCTTGCAGTTGTCCCCGTTCACGTCGCCGAACGGCACGGCGGCGTTGAGGGTCGTCCCCCAGCCGGGCCCGGCGAGCTTCCCGGAGACCCGTCCGGTCCCGGTGCCGAACCACACGTCCAGTGAACCGCCGGAGGTCAGCGCGAGGAGGTCGTCCTTCGCGTCGGGGTACGTGGACGGACCGGAGTGGTCGCGGGCGGAGGGCTGGGCGCCGCCGAGCGTGAACGTGCCGCTGGCGATGCCGTACTTCGCGGTGCCGTCGGCACCCTGGGCGCCCATACCCCAGGTGTAGACGCCGTCCGGCGCGGGGCGTCCGGCCGCGTCCTTGCCGTCCCACGTCAGCGTGACGACACCGCGCGCCGGGCCGCCCTCGACGGTGCGCACGATGCGGCCGGAGGCCGCGTGGACCACCGAGAGACTCGACGTCGTAACCGGCTTGGAGACCCAGGCGCGGGCGCTCCAGGAGGCCTTTCCGCCCGTCATGACGACGGAGGAGACGGGCGCGTCGGAGTCCAGCCGCCGCACGGGCAGGGTGGTGGGGATCCGCGTGACGCGCGTGTCGCCCGAGGCGTCGACGTAGGCCACGGTGCCGGCGAAGCGGTCGACGGTCCAGCCGTTGCCCGGCTTCACGTCGGCCGGCCTGCCCAGCTCCACAGCCGGGGAGGCGCCGTCGTAGCGCTTGAGGACGCCGTCCTGCTCCAGGACGACGAAGTTCTCGCCGAGGAGCGCCGAACGGTGGTCGGGCAGGTCCCAGCCGGCGCTGTTGTTCAGGGCGCGCAGGCCGTCGCGCTCGGCGCACTTCCAGTACGCGAGCTGGTTGCGCACCTGAAGGTCCGTGAGATCACAGGGGAAGTAGTAGTCCTTCTGCACCACGGTCTTGCCCGTGCGGACGTCGATCGCGTCGATCACGCCGTTCCGGGTCGCGCTCTGCACCCACAGCCGGTCGCCGTCCAGCGACGTGGGCCGCCCGCCGAGGTCCCGGCGGAAGACGATCTGGCCGGTGTCGAGGTTCACGACCTCGTGCCGGCCGTCGGACCCCTTGTACGAGGCGTACCGGCCGGAGGCCTCCAGGTCGCCGTTGATCTTCACGTCGGGGAAGTGCTTCGCCGGGAGCTGCTTGCCCTCCTCCAGGACGTACAGCCCGCTGCCGTTGATCTCCTCGAAGACGACCCTGCCGTCACCGGTGGGGACCAGCTCGGGGCACCAGAACGGCTCCTGGCAGCCTGCGTAGAACGCGTAGGAGTGCTCGCCGCGGTCCACCCGCGGGCCGGCCGTGAGCGCGCCGGAGACGGACAGCTCCGTGGAACGGACGCGGGCCGTGCGGTACGGCACGTCGTCGACGGTGTGCAGGACGCCCTGCGCGGCCGCGATGCGCCGGGTGCGGCTGGCGGCCAGGGGGACGTCGTACAGCTTGGCGGTGGCGGCCGTGCCGTCGGCCTCGGCCTTCACGGAGTGGACGGTGCGCTCGGTCGCGCCGTCGGCGCGGACGAACAGCAGCCGCCCGTCGGGGCCGGCGACCCGCGGGCCGGGCAGCGCCCCGCCGAGCAGGACCCGCTCCGCGCCGTCGGAGAGCCGCCGGGCCACGATCTCGCGGCTCGTCTGCGACCCGGACTCGGCGCGGGAGTACAGCAGTTCGCCGCCCACGACGCCGAGCGGCGTGCCCGCCGGCTTCGGGAACTCGTGCGCCGGCTTCGACCAGTCGGCGACGTCCCAGAGCTGCGCGGTGGTCGCGGTGGAATCCGCGGCATACAGGTGGCTGCCGAGGAGCTTCAGCGTGCTGACCGCCCCGGTCGCCTTGAACGGCGTCGGCTTCACGGTGAACGAGGTGTCGACGTACCCGACGGTCCAGGCGCCGGCGACCTGGTACTGGACGAAGAACCCGGCCTCGCCGCGCACGCCGAAGGCGACGACCTGGGTCGTGCCTTCCGGCAGTCCGCCGAGCAGCCGGTCCTTCACCTCGCCGTTCTCCACGGAGAGCGCGTGGATCGCGACGACGCGGCCGTCCTTGCGTTCGTCGGTGATCAGCGTGGTCCCGAGCATGTGCAGGAAGTTGCGCCCCGCCGGGATGGCGACGGTCTGCTCGGTGCCGCCGTGGACGTCCTGCAGGACGACCTTGCGGGCGGTGGTGTAGTAGCGGGCGATCGTGTCGGAGCCGGTCGCGTGCACGACGTTGGCGCCCTGCTGGTCCCAGCGGACCGCGTCGCCGCCGCCGTACGGGACCCAGGTGAAGCCGCCCTCGTACGAGCCGCGCAGGAAGCCGGTGGCCCCGGCGAGCTGCAGGCTCCCGGCGTCCGGGGCGACCTGCCGTTCGGCCGGGACGGTCAGCGCCGGCGGCAGTGGCTCTTCCGCCGCGGCGGTGCCCGCGCCGAGCGGCGAGAGTGTGGTGAACGCGGCGGCCACGGCGACGGCGACCGCCGTCGTACGGGCATGGCGGCGCGTCGAGGCGATGCGGGTCAAGTCCCCTCCCAGAGACCCGTGGTGAGGGTTTCGCAGGGCCCCCCGGCCGCACCTCTCACCACAGATGCACCGACTTTAACAGTCGCCTCTCTCGCCACGAATCAATTTCCGAACCCGTTCAAAGCCGTTCACGAGAAAGGCCCGCACCAGCAGTCGAACTGCTCGTACGGGCCTTGCTCAGGTTCTTACCGACGGATTCTTACCGACCGTCAGCCGTTGCGCTTCCAGCGGGGCTTGTCGTCGCGACGGCCGAAGGAGGAGCCGGAGCCGGAGCCGGTGCTGCCGCGGTGGTCGTCACGGCGGCCGAACGGGCGGTCGTCGCGGCGGTCGCGGTTGAACGGACGGTCGCTGCCGCGGTGGCCGCCGGACGGGCGGTCGTCGCGACGGAAGCCGCCACGGTCGTCACGGCGGTCGAAGTCGCGGCGGAAACCGCCACGGTCGCCACCACGGTCACCGTCACGACGGTCGTCGCGGCGGAAGCCGCCACGGTCGCCACCACGGTCGTTGTCGCGGCGGAAGCCACCCTGCGGGCGGTCGTCACGGCGGAAACCACCGCGGTCGCCACCACGGTCACCGTCACGACGGTCGTCGCGGCGGAAGCCGCCACGGTCGCCACCACGGTCGTTGTCACGACGGTCGAAGTCGCGGCGGAAGCCACCGCGGTCGCCACCACGGTCACCGTCACGACGGTCGTCGCGGCGGAAGCCGCCACGGTCGCCACCGCGGTCGTTGTCACGACGGTCGAAGTCACGGCGGAAACCGCCGCGGTCGCCACCGCGGTCGCCGTCACGACGGTCGTTGCGACGGTCGAAGTTGCCCCGGTCGTCGCGGCGCTCGCGCTCGCGGTCGCGCTCCTGCGCGGCAGCGGCGGCCTTGGCCTGCTCCTCGGCGGCCTTCGCGGCCTCGGCCAGCTCCGCCTCGGCGGCCTCGGCCACCTCGGCGACCGCGGCCTCCGGGTCCTCGCCGCGCTCGCGCGCGGAACGGGCGACCAGGCGGTCGGCCTCCTCGCGGAGTTCGGCGGCGCGGCGCGTCAGACGCTCCAGCTGCTTGGTGAGGTCGGCGACCTCACGCTCGGCCTGCTTGGCCGCGTTGTTCGCGGAGTCGGCCTGGACCTCGGTGAGCGAACGCGCACCGGTGATCTCGGCGACCTCCGGGTCGAACGCCCCGGCCCCGCCCACGATGTGGCGCGAGGCGTCGACGCCCGCGTCCTCCATCAGACGGAAGATCTGACGGCGCTGGTGCGGCAGCGCGAGAGAGACCACGACACCGGAGCGGCCGGCACGGGCGGTACGGCCCGAGCGGTGCAGGTAGTCCTTGTGGTCACCGGCCGGGTCCACGTTCAGGACCAGGTCGATGCCGTCGACGTGGATGCCGCGGGCGGCGACGTCGGTGGCGACCAGCGCGTTGACGTAACCGTCCTTGAAGTCGGCGAGAACGCGGGTACGGGCACCCTGCGTCATGCCGCCGTGCAGCGCGTCGGCCTTCACGCCGGCCTCGACGAGCTGCTCGGCGATGCGGTCGGCGCCCAGCTGGGTGCGGACGAAGATGATCGTGCGGCCCTTGCGGGCGGCGATGGCGGCCGTGACCGGCGCCTTGTCCTTCGGCTTCACGACGAGGACGTGGTGGGACATGGTCGTGACGTTGCCCTGGGCGCTGTCGACCTCGTGACTGACCGGGTTGTTCAGGTAGCGCTTGACCAGCGTGCCGATCTCGTTCTCCATGGTGGCGGAGAAGAGCATGCGCTGGCCGCCCTCGGGAACCTGGTCGAGCAGCTCGGTGACCTCGGGCAGGAAGCCCAGGTCGGACATCTGGTCGGCCTCGTCGAGGACGGCGACCTGGACGTTCTCCAGGGAGCAGGCGCCACGGTTGATGATGTCGCGCAGTCGGCCCGGGGTGGCGACGAGGATGTCGACGCCGCGCTCCAGGGCGTAGATCTGGTTGCCCATGGACGTACCGCCGCAGACGACCTTGATCTTCAGGCCGAGCACGTCGCCGTACGGCTGGAGGGCGTCCGCGACCTGCATCGCGAGCTCTCGGGTCGGGGTGAGGATGACCGCGCGGGGCTTCTTCTTCTCGGTGTGGCCGCCGGCCAGCTGCGCCAGGGTCGGCAGACCGAAGGAGAGGGTCTTGCCGGAGCCGGTGCGGCCGCGGCCGAGGATGTCCTTGCCGGCCAGGGCGTCCGGGATGGTCGCGGCCTGGATCGGGAAGGGGGTGGTCACACCGTTCTGCGCCAGCTTGCGCACGACGCCCTCGGGAAGACCCAGGTCGCCGAAGGTGACGGTCGGCTCGGCGGAGTCCTCGGACTCGGACGCCTCGGACTCGGACGCCTCGATCTCGGTCGTCTCGATGACGGCTTCCGCCACCTCGACGATCTCGACGATCTCGTCGTTCTCGGGCAGGACAGCGTGATCAGAACTGAAAATGGACATGCGAAATGCGAAACCTTCCGGAGTCTCGGCACGCGCCCGTCAACTCCGTGAATTCGCACAAGACCGCCTCAATGCGGTCAGCCACGGCAAGGGAGAGTACGCGCCAGTCACGGCGCTCTTCGGTAATGGCGCCGGGCAAATGGGATCAAACGATCTACCACCATACGCACCCTCCCCCACCCAAGGCAAACCGACCTCCGTCACACCGGCCCGACCTGCGGCGATGCCTGCGGCTCCGTCGCCGCGCCGGAGTCGTCCGCGGCCTTCATGGCCCCCATGTGGGTGTCCGCCCCGGGCGTCGCGGACGGCTGCTCGCTCGGCTTCGGATCCGGGTCGGGGTTCTGCGAGGGGTCCGGGCCCGGCGGCTGCTCCGTCGGCGTCGGGTCGACCGGAGGCGGCTCCTCGCCGCCCGGGTTCCCGGGCGGGCTCGGCTCGCCCGGCCCCTGCGGTTCCCCGGGCCCCGGCGGCGCCGGAGGCTGCTGCGGCCCGGGCCCGCCCGCGCCGCCGCCCGCCGCGGCCGGCTTGCCGGACCGCGCCGGCGAGGCCCCGGGCGACGGCGAGGCCCCGCCGTCGCCCTCCTCGCCCTTCGTCCCGTCCTTGCCGGCGGCGCCGTACCCGTGCGCGCCCTCACGCCCCGCGTCGGCGCCGCCCGCCCCGCCGGCCGAATCGGCCGTCACGCCCTCGCGCTTCCCCGCCGACTTGCCGGGCGCGGGCTTCGCGCCGTCGTCGGTCACGCTCATACAGCCGCTCAGTCCGGCGCAGGCGGCGACCGCAAGCGCGGTGGCGGCCCATCTCACGGGGGTGGGCAGTGGGCGCACGGAGGGCACCTCCAGGAGGGGGAAGAACGCGTTTCACAGCCCAACTCCCCGCGCGCCACGAGGGACACGCCCGGAACCCCAGGGATCCGAAAGGATCAGAGAACACCCCCGGAGCCCGTCTCCCGGGACCCGGAGCCCGCCCGCCCTCGCCCGCGGCTCAGCCGTAGCCCAGCGCGTGCAGCCGCTCGTCGTCGATCCCGAAGTGGTGCGCGATCTCGTGGACGACGGTGATCTCCGTCTCCGCGACCACGTCCTCCCTCGACTCGCACATCCGCAGCGTGGGCCCGCGGTAGATCGTGATGCGGTCCGGCAGCACCCCGGCGTACCACTCGCCGCGGTCCGTCAGCGGCGTCCCCTCATAGAGGCCCAGCAGTTCGGGGTCGTCCGGAGCAGGCTCCTCCTCCACGAACACCGCGACGTTGTCCATCAGCCGCGTCAGCTCCGGCGGGATCCTGTCCAGCGCCTCGGCGACCAGTTCCTCGAACTCCTCGCGTGTCATCTCCAGCACGCGGCCATTGTCCCTCCGCATCGCCCGCCCTGGGCGGCTCTCGCCGGCCCCGGGGAAACCGTTTTGGCGATAGCCGCCGGCATCCCATATGCTTCTCACGTCCCCGAGGCGCTGACGAAGTGCTCAGGTGGGCCCTTAGCCCTCATCGTCTAGTGGCCCAGGACGCCGCCCTTTCAAGGCGGTAGCACGGGTTCGAATCCCGTTGGGGGCACGCACCACCGTGTGCGAGACTGGTTCTCGCACACAAGCAAGGCTCTGTGGAGCAGTTGGTTAGCTCGCCACCCTGTCAAGGTGGAGGTCGCGGGTTCAAGTCCCGTCAGAGTCGCTGAAGCTGGAAACAGCTTCGTGGCTGGGTAGCTCAGTTGGTACGAGCGATCGCCTGAAAAGCGATAGGTCGCCGGTTCGACCCCGGCCCCAGCCACAACCGAAGGCCCCCGTCCGATGGACGGGGGCCTTCCGCTATCCCCTCTCGCTCTGCTTCAGCCGCTCGCTCTGCTTCAGTGCGCGGACGCCGAACACCGCGCCCACCACCGCGACCAGAGCCGCCAGCAGCGCCCAGTCCGGGACGACCGCGCCCAGCGCGCCCACCCGCCGCTCCACCGCGAACGAGGCGTCCACCGACAGCAGCCCCGGCAGGGCGGTCGTGCCGTCGAAGACCAGGAAGAGCGTGCCGAGCAGCACGAAGAACAGCCCGGCCAGCAGCGAGGTCGAATGCGCCTCGAAACGGCCGACCCGCAGCGGCCGGCCGCGCAGCCAGCGCCGCCGGCCCAGGTCGTACCGCTCCCAGAGCAGCGCCAGCAGGAACAGCGGGACCGCCATCCCCAGCGCGTACACCGCGAGGAGCAGCCCGCCGTACGCCGGGCTGCCGCTCAGCGCCGCCACCGTCAGGACGCTGCCGAGGATCGGGCCCGCACAGAACCCGGCCAGGCCGTACACCAGTCCGAGCGCGTACACGGAGACCGCTGTGGTCGGCCGGATCCGGCCGCTGACCTCGGCGATCCGGCGCGAGGCGAAGCCCAGGCCGAGGATCTGCAGCACGCCGAGGCCGATGATCAGCCAGCCGCCGGCGGTCACGAGAAGGTCCCGGTGGCCGTAGAAGAGACGGCCGGCGAACGAGCCAAGAGCGCCCAGCGGGACGAGCGTGGTGGCCAGGCCCGCGTAGAAGACGCCGGTACGGGCGAGCAGCCGGCCCGGCGAGTCGATCGAGTACGCGAAGAACGCCGGCAGCAGCAGGGCGCTGCACGGGCTGAGCAGCGCGAGCAGGCCGCCCAGGAGGGCGGCCAGATAGCCGAACTCGCCGGTCACCGCGCGGCCGCCGACGGCGAGGCGGAGACCGGGGCGCCCGGCGACGGCGTCCCCGACGGTCCGGCCGCCTTCGTGCCCTTCGCCTTCGCCGTCCGCGCCGCCGACTCGATGGCGTCGACGAACACGTCCAGCGGCTGCGCCCCCGCGATCGGCCGGCCGTTCACCAGGAACGACGGCGTCGACGTCGCGCCGAGCGAGTACCCCTGCTCCTGGTCCGCCGACACGGCCTCCCGGGCCGCCGGGCTGGCCGAGTCCGCGGCGAACTTCGCCAGGTCCGGCACCCCGGCCTCGCGCGCCAGCGCCGTCAGCCGCGCCTCGCCGAAGCCCTTCTCCTTCGCGCCCTTCGCGTACGCGGCCTTGTGGAACTCCCAGAACCGGCCCTGCCGCGCCGCCGCCCACGAGGCGCGGGCCGCGGCCTCCGACTCCTCGCCGAAGATCGGGAAGTTACGCCACTCGATGCGCAGGACGCCCGTCCGGACGTACTTCGCCACCAGGGACTGCTCGGTCCCCCGCGCGAACTGCCCGCAGTACCCGCACTTGAAGTCCGCGTACTCGATGAGGACGACGGGCGCGTCGGCGCGGCCCAGCGCCAGCCCGTCGGAGGCGTCGCGGCGGGCGTACGACTCCAGCTCGGGGTAGACCCCGGTCGTCGGCTCGGCGGAAGCCTCGGCCGCGGCGGAGCCGGCGCGAGGGTCGGGCTTGGTGGCGGTGTACGAGACGAGGCCGAGCACGGCGGCGGCGACGGCCACCCCGGCGACGATGGCGATCGGCTTGGACCTGGACATGCAGAAGTGCTCCTGAGCAGGAAGAAAGGGACGGACGACGGCGAACACGGCCGCCCGTCTAGACCCTCAGGACCGACAGCTCGGGCGGGGACGGCGGTACGAGCTCCGGCGGGCCCGCCCCCGGCTCCAGGTGCCGTACGAGGGCGTCGGCCGCCCCGTACCCGCAGAGCGCCCGGCCGCCCGCGAGCGCCGGCAGCAGTTCCCCGAAGCCCTGGGCGCGCGGCGGTACGACGGGGTTCGCGGCCCCCTCGCCGGTTCGGCTCCCCGGCCCGCAGCCGGGCTCCCCGGCGTCCGCCACCGCACCGGCGACGGCGACGGCGGTCACGGCCCGGTCGCCCGGGGCCGCCGCGCAGACCAGGAGCCCCAGCACCACGGCGGCCAGCGCGGCGAACGCCGCCGGCACGCGGGCGGCGGTGCGGGACATGGGGGGCCTTCCGGTCGGGTGCCCGAAATATTACGCACCGCCCCCCGTGCCCCTTCGGAACCCCCGGCCCGGGACGCCCCACGCCTGCCGGAACACCCCCGAACAGACCCGGACACACCCCCGGAAAGGGCCTCGTAAATCGGTTCGCCGGTTCTCGTCGGCAGGTGCGATCCTGGATTCCGTATGTCTACTTCCTTCGCCGCCCTCCAGACCGTCCTGGCCGAGGTCTCGCTGCGGGACGCCCACCGGCTCGGCCGCCGTCTCGAGGGCGCCCGCCGCATCCGCAAGCCCGAGGCCCGCGCGGCCGTACTGGACGAGATCGCCGCCGAGGCCGGCAAGGCCAAGGAGCGGGTCGACGGGCGCGCCGCCCGCATGCCCGCGGTCACGTACCCCGAGCAGCTGCCCGTCTCGCAGAAGAAGGACGAGATCGCCGAGGCGATACGCGACCACCAGGTCGTGATCGTCGCCGGTGAGACCGGCTCCGGCAAGACCACGCAGATCCCCAAGATCTGTCTGGAGCTGGGCCGCGGCGTCCGGGGCATGATCGGGCACACCCAGCCCCGCCGGATCGCCGCCCGCACCGTCGCCGAGCGGGTCGCGGAGGAGCTGAGGACCCCCCTCGGCGAGGCGGTCGGCTGGAAGGTCCGGTTCACCGACCAGGTCAACCCGGACGCGACCTTCGTCAAGCTGATGACCGACGGCATCCTGCTCGCCGAGATCCAGACGGACCGCGAGCTGCGCGCCTACGACACGATCATCATCGACGAGGCCCACGAGCGGTCCCTCAACATCGACTTCCTGCTCGGCTATCTGGCCCAGCTGCTCCCGAAGCGCCCCGACCTCAAGGTCGTGATCACCTCGGCGACCATCGACCCGGAGCGCTTCTCCCGCCACTTCGGCGACGCCCCGATCGTCGAGGTCAGCGGCCGTACGTACCCGGTCGAGGTCCGCTACCGGCCGCTCCTCGAGGAAGACTCAGAGGAGAGCGACCGGGACCAGATCACCGCGATCTGCGACGCCGTCGACGAACTCCAGGGCGAGGGCCCCGGCGACATCCTCGTCTTCCTCTCCGGCGAGCGGGAGATCCGCGACACCGCGGACGCGCTGCTGAAGAAGCAGCTCCGCAACACGGAGATCCTCCCGCTGTACGCGCGCCTGTCGCACGCCGAGCAGCACCGCGTCTTCCAGGCCCACACCGGCCGCCGCATCGTGCTCGCCACGAACGTCGCCGAGACCTCGCTGACCGTCCCCGGCATCAAGTACGTGATCGACCCGGGCACCGCCCGGATCTCCCGCTACTCGCACCGCACCAAGGTCCAGCGGCTGCCGATCGAGCCGGTCAGCCAGGCCAGCGCCAACCAGCGCAAGGGCCGCTGCGGCCGTACGTCCGACGGCATCTGCGTCCGGCTGTACTCCGAGGACGACTTCCTCGCCCGGCCCGAGTTCACGGACGCGGAGATCCTCCGGACCAACCTCGCGTCCGTCATCCTCCAGATGACCGCGGCCGGCCTCGGCGAGATCGAGAAGTTCCCCTTCATCGACCCGCCGGACCACCGCAACATCCGCGACGGCGTGCAGCTCCTTCAGGAGCTGGGCGCGCTCGACCCGGCCCAGAAGGATCCGAAGAAGCGGCTCACCGAGCAGGGCCGGAAGCTCTCCCAGCTCCCCGTCGACCCGCGGCTCGCCCGCATGGTCCTGGAGGCCGACCGGAACGGCTGCGTGCGCGAGGTCATGGTGATCGCGGCCGCGCTGTCCATCCAGGACCCGCGCGAGCGGCCCGCCGAGAAGCAGGCCCAGGCCGACCAGCAGCACGCCCGCTTCAAGGACGAGACCAGCGACTTCCTCGCCTTCCTCAACCTGTGGCGGTACATCCGCGAGCAGCAGAAGGAGCGCGGCTCCAGCTCCTTCCGCCGGATGTGCAAGTCGGAGTACCTGAACTTCCTGCGGATCCGCGAGTGGCAGGACATCTACGCCCAGCTGCGGACGGTCGCCAAGCAGATGGGCATCCATCTGAATGAGGAAGACGCGCCGGAACAGTCCGTCCACACCTCCCTCCTCGCCGGACTGCTCTCGCACATCGGCATGAAGGACGTGAAGGAGGGCGCGAAGAACGAGTACCTGGGTGCCCGCAACGCCAAGTTCGCGGTCTTCCCCGGCTCCGCGCTCTTCAAGAAGCCGCCGCGCTTCGTCATGTCCGCCGAGCTGGTGGAGACCTCGCGGCTGTGGGCCCGGGTCAACGCGAGGATCGAGCCGGAGTGGATCGAGCCGCTCGCGCAGCACCTGGTGAAGAAGACGTACAGCGAGCCGCACTGGGAGAAGGACCAGGCTGCGGTCATGGCGATCGAGAAGGTGACGCTGTACGGCGTGCCGATCGTCAGCGACCGCAAGGTCAACTACGGGAAGATCGACCCCGAGGCCTCCCGCGAGCTGTTCATCCGCAACGCGCTGGTCGAGGGCGACTGGCGCACGCACCACAAGTTCTTCGCCGACAACCGCAAACTCCTCACCGAGGTCGAGGAGTTGGAACACCGGGCCCGCCGCCGGGACATCCTCGTCGACGACGAGACGCTCTTCGACTTCTACGACCGGCGCGTGCCCGAACACGTCGTCTCCGGCGCGCACTTCGACTCCTGGTGGAAGCACAAGCGCCACGAGGAACCGGAGTTCCTCGACTTCGAGCGCGAGATGCTCATCAACGAGAAGGCCGGCGCGGTCACCAAGGCCGACTATCCGGACTCGTGGCGGCAGGGGCAGCTGAAGTTCCGGGTGACGTACCAGTTCGAGCCGGGCGCGGACGCGGACGGCGTGACCGTCCACATCCCGCTCCAGGTCCTGAACCAGGTCACCGACGACGGCTTCGACTGGCAGATCCCGGGCCTGCGGGAAGAGGTGGCGACGGAGCTGATCCGCTCCCTCCCCAAGCCGATCCGCCGCAACTACGTCCCGGCGCCGAACTTCGCATCCCGCTTCCTGGACGCGGTCGTCCCCGTGCAGGAGCCGCTGGCGACGGCGCTCGCGCGCGAGCTGCACCGGATGGTCGGGGTGCCGGTCGCGGCCGAGGACTTCGACTGGGCGAAGGTGCCCGAGCACCTCAAGATCACCTTCAGGATCGTCGACGAGCGGCGCCGCAAGCTCGCCGAAGACAAGGACCTGGAGGCGCTGAAGCTGAAGCTGCGCCCCAAGGCCCGCCAGGCCCTCTCCAAGGCCGCCGCGGCCGCCACGGCGGGCCCCAGCGGCTCCGGGCAGTCCCTGGAGCGCACGGGGCTCACGGACTGGACGATCGGCACGCTGACGAAGGTCTTCGAGACCCGTCGGGCCGGACAGCCCGTCAAGGCGTACCCGGCGCTCGTGGACGCCGGCGACACCGTCTCCGTACGGCTCTTCGACACGGAGGCCGAGCAGGCGGCGGCGATGTGGCAGGGCACGCGGAAGCTGATCATGCTGAACATCCCGGTGAACCCTGCGAAGTTCGCCTCGGACCGGCTCTCCAACCAGCAGAAGCTCGCGCTGTCCCGGAACCCGCACGGCTCCGTCCAGGCGCTGTTCGACGACTGCGCGACCGCGGCGGCGGACAAGCTGATGGCGGACCACGGCGGGCCGGTCTGGGACGAGGAGTCCTTCCGGAAGCTGTTCGACAAGGTCCGCACGGACCTCGTCGAGCTGACGATCCGCGCCGTCGACCAGGTCCAGCAGATCCTGGCCGCCTGGCACGCCTGCGAGCGGCGCCTGAAGGCGACGAACAGCCTGGCCCTGATCAACAACGTGGCGGACGTCCGGGACCAGCTCGCCTGGCTGATGCCGGCCGGCTTCGTCACCCGTACGGGCCTGCGCCGGCTGCCGGACCTGATGCGCTATCTGGTCGCGGCGGACCGCCGCCTGCAGCAGATGCCGACGGGCGTCCAGCGGGACACCACCCGCATGGAGAAGGTCCACGAGATGCTCGACGAGTACGCCTGGCTGCTCGAACAGCTCCCGAAGGGCCGCCCGGTGCCGACGGAGGTCACCGACATCCGCTGGATGATCGAGGAGCTCCGGGTGAGCTACTTCGCGCACGCCCTGGGCACGGCGCACCCCGTCTCCGACAAGCGGATCGTCAAGGCGATCGACGCGGCGGCGCCGTAGCCGCACCGCGGCGGAAACGCCGCCCGGCGTCAGTTCGACCGCACCGTCTGACCTGCTGTACAGTCTTCCTCGCAGCCACGCACACAAAGGCTGCGAGCAAGGTCCTGTGGAGCAGTTTGGAGTGCTCGCCACCCTGTCAAGGTGGAGGCCGCGGGTTCAAATCCCGTCAGGACCGCAGAAGGCAGAGGCCCGCACCGCAAGGTGCGGGCCTTCGTCGTAGTGAAACCAAGGCCCGCACCGAGAGGTGCGGGCCTTCCGTCGTATACGAAGCGGTGCGGCGTATGCCCGGGCGTCTTGACGCCGTCATCGTGCGCCGGTACCCCGGAGGCAGGGGTTGGGCCCACAGCGGAGGTGGCGCGCATGGCGGGGGCGTCGACGACGAGGCACGAGACCGGCGCGCTGCTGCGCGCCCACCTGGCGGCCGCATCGCGGTACGGCCATGTCACACGCACCTGCCCCGTCTGCCATCGCCTCCAGCGGCTCGCCATGGAGCTGCCCGAGCTGCCCGAGCCGGCGGAGGAACCGGACCCGGAGCCCGCCGAAAACGGCTCACCGGAGTGTGACGCGAGTCACTGAAAGACTTTCAGGAAGTTCTTCACTTACACCCTCCCTACAGCCGGCCGATTTAATATGTGCAATTGCACCACTCTCGCCGGCCAAAAAGAAGATCGCGCTGGACCCGGCGGAGTCCAGCGCGATCGATGACACAGAGCCTGTTGGGGCAGGCAGCCGGTCGGCAGAGCTAGGGGTGGGCGGCCGGATTGGGGGACCCGGAGAAGCCCGGTGTTACGGGGTGTTGCACGTGTTTCAGGCCTCGCTGCGCTGCTGCGGGATACCCGCAAGAAGCGCGCGGACCTCTGCCTCGCGGTAGCGGCGATGTCCACCCAGCGTGCGGATGGACGTCAGCTTGCCCGCCTTCGCCCAACGGGTCACCGTCTTCGGGTCCACGCGGAACATCGTGGCGACCTCGGCGGGGGTCAGCAGCGGCTCGGCATCAGGGGTGCGAGCGGTCATGAGCGGCCTCCTCGGGAGAACCGAACCTTCTCGGTTCTTTCCTCTAAATTCTGCACCTTGACCCGCGTTGCCCGAAATGGCGGACGCGAGCCGAGTCGGTTATAGGACGAACGGCTTGTCCTCGGCACTACAACTACACCATCTGTCCAGCCACGTCGGCCAAACCGATGGAATTGCCCTCTCAGGTGTCCATCAGCGACGGAAGCCGATGGACCATGCCATAGCGGACAGTCACGCCACCGTGACGATCAGTCACAGAGCGATCAGGAGGCGTCAGACCCCCCATGGAGTGCAATGCTGAGCATTCCGCCCACAGTTGGACGGAAGGAACCCTCCCCGGACTCCTTGTCCTATTTTGGCACGAGGGTGGGTGATGGGCGCAAGGGCGCACTAAGTGCTGTCCGTCACGCTTGAGCCAAAGGCCCGGATCGGGACCTACGTCCCGCGCTCGCGTACCCCAAGGACTCTGCGGCCTTAAAGATCATTTACACGAGACGCCCGCCGTCTGTCGACGGTTCCCCGATCAACAGTTCGCCAATATCCCCACTCAGTTCGCGAACTGCCGGTCCCGGACCGCGCGCCACCGCTCCATCAGCCGCCCGTACGCCACGCCCGCCGCCTCGCCGTCGCCGTCCCGCAGCGCCGCGATCCCCTCGGCCACGTCCGCCGCCGACCGGTCCTCCGCCAGCACCGCCGCCGGCATCGCGTGCACGAGGCCCCCGTAGTCCAGCTCCACCAGCGAGCGCGGGTGGAACTCCTCCAGCCAGCGGCCCACGTCCACCAGACCCTCCGTCAGCGGCCCCTCGTCGATGGTCTCCCGCAGCGTCCGCAGCGCCCGGGCCAGCCGCCGCCGCGCCTGCACCATCGGCGTCCGGTACCGCAGCACCGGCTGCTCCGCCGCCTCCGCGTCCGCCCGGCCGCCCCCGGGGACGTACTCGCGCTCCTCGTCCGCGAACAGCGCGAACCAGCGCACCGGCACCTCCCACACCGAGGTGCGGATCCACGGCCGCGCGTCCGGGTTCCCCTCCCGCCAGCGCTCGAAGTCCGCCGCCGCCTGTGCCCGCACGACCGGCGGCAGCATCGCGTCGAGCAGCGGCGCCGGCAGCGACTCCACCAGCTCCGTCATCGCCAGCCAGCCCCGCAGCCGGGTCCGCCACGGACAGACGCAGACCACCCCGTCCACGTCCGCCACGAACGCGTCCGCGCTCTCGTGGACCGGCACCGGGACGGGCGGCGTGGGCGCCAAGTCCGCCAGCGAACGGAGCAGTTCGTCCTGGGCCGTGGGGGTCTCGGAGCGCCGTGCGTACCGCGCCCAGTGGGTCCGTTCCGGCTCCGGGAAGGCCGCCAGCGGCTCGTACACACGCAGATAGGAGGCATACGGGACGCGCGCTGAGGAGACGACCGACATGTCGCGAATCCTTCCACGCGGGTACTCCGCCAGGGGGTGATCCTCAGCACTGCGGCGGATCTACCAACCCGTAGGACTTACCCTGCTGCCGAACCGGTCCCTCCCCACCCGCAGGAGGGACCTCTCCGCCGCTTCGTACTTGGGAGTCACCACCGTGACCGATGTGACCGACGGCGTCCTGCACACCCTGTTCCACTCGGAGCAGGGCGGCCACGAGCAAGTCGTGCTGTGCCAGGACCGCGCCTCCGGCCTGAAGGCCGTCATCGCCCTCCACTCCACCGCCCTGGGCCCGGCCCTCGGCGGCACCCGCTTCTACCCGTACGCCAACGAGGCCGAGGCCGTCGCCGACGCGCTGAACCTCTCGCGCGGGATGTCGTACAAGAACGCCATGGCCGGCCTGGAGCACGGCGGCGGCAAGGCCGTGATCATCGGCGACCCGGAGAAGATCAAGACGGAGGAGCTGCTGCTGGCCTACGGCCGGTTCGTGGCCTCCCTCGGCGGCCGGTACGTGACGGCCTGCGACGTCGGCACCTACGTCGCCGACATGGACGTCGTCGCCCGCGAGAACCGCTGGACCACCGGCCGCTCCCCCGAGAACGGCGGCGCCGGCGACTCCTCGGTGCTCACCGCCTTCGGCGTCTTCCAGGGCATGCGCGCCTCCGCGCAGACCGTCTGGGGCGACCCCACGCTGCGCGGCCGCAAGGTCGGCGTCGCGGGCGTCGGCAAGGTCGGCCACTACCTGGTGGAGCACCTGCTCCAGGACGGCGCCGAGGTCGTGATCACGGACGTCCGCGAGGAGTCGGTCCGCCGGATCACCGACAAGCACCCGCAGGTCACCGTGGTCGCCGACACCGACGCGCTGATCCGTGTCGAGGGCCTGGACGTGTACGCGCCCTGCGCGCTCGGCGGCGCCCTGAACGACGACACCGTGCCCGTGCTGACCGCCAAGGTGGTCTGCGGCGCGGCGAACAACCAGCTCGCCCACCCGGGCGTCGAGAAGGACCTCGCGGACCGCGGGATCGTCTACGCGCCCGACTACGTCGTCAACGCCGGCGGCGTGATCCAGGTGGCCGACGAGCTGCACGGCTTCGACTTCGACCGCTGCAAGAAGAAGGCGGCGAAGATCTTCGACACCACCCTCGAGATCTTCGCGCGTGCGAAGTCGGACGGGGTTCCGCCGGCCGCGGCGGCCGACCGGATCGCCGAGCAGCGGATGGCCGAGGCGCGCCGCGGCTGATTCTTGACAGGTCGGCCCGCCGGGTCCCTCTTTGGAGGTTCGCCCAGAGGCGGAGACAAGACTCACGCCGGTCGGCGGGTCGACCTCAAGAAGGGGTTAAAATCGCGGTTGACCAGCGGGGACGGGGCGCCTCGCAGGTTCTGTACCGAGGCATGTGATGCGGGCGGCGTACCGTATGGCCACGGAAGCAGGTACCGTTGAAGCCTACGGGCCGGTCTCTCTGTCGAGAGCCCGTTCCGACTCATGAACGCGTGTCAAGACTCTGGGGCCGTCGAGCCCCGTCACCGAGGGGGTCGAGCCATGGGGCGCGGCCGGGCAAAGGCCAAGCAGACGAAGGTCGCCCGCCAGCTGAAGTACAGCAGCGGCGGGACTGACCTGTCGCGTCTGGCCAACGAGCTGGGCGCATCGACTTCGAGCCAGCCGCCGAATGGCGAGCCGTTCGAGGACGACGACGAGGAAGACGACCCGTACGCGCAGTACGCGGATCGTTACAACGACGACGACGAGGACGAGGACGACGAGTCCGGTCCCGCGGCGTCCCAGCGTCGCGCTTGACCTCTTACTGATCGACAGAGACCCGGTCCGGGCTTCCCGGACCGGGTCTCTGTGCGTTCTGCGTACGGAACGACCGCCGCACGGGCCCGGCGCCCGGCAGGGCCCCTGCGGTCCGTGGACGGGACCGCAAGGGCCGGGATCCGGCCGGCGCCGATCCGGTGTCAGACGGCGTAGTCGCCGACCAGCTCCGCGCCCGTGGTGTGCGCGCCGCGCTCGACGATCTCGCCGGCCACCCAGGAGTCCACCCCGCGGTCCGCGAGCGTGGTCAGGGCGGCGTCGACGGAGTCGGCCGGGACGACGGCCATCATGCCGACGCCCATGTTCAGGGTCTTCTCCAGCTCCAGCCGCTCGACCTGCCCGGCCTTGCCGACCAGGTCGAAGATCGCGCCCGGGGTCCAGGTCGAACGGTCGACCGTGGCGTGCAGCCCGTCCGGGATCACCCGGGCCAGGTTGGCCGCCAGGCCGCCGCCGGTGATGTGGCTGTAGGCGTGGACCTCGGTGGTCCGGGTCAGCGCCAGGCAGTCCAGCGAGTAGATCTTCGTGGGCTCCAGGAGCTCCTCGCCGAGCGTCCGGCCGAGCTCCTCGACCCGCTGGTCGAGGGTCATGCCGGCGCGGTCGAAGACCACGTGCCGGACGAGCGAGTACCCGTTGGAGTGAAGGCCGGAGGAGGCCATGGCGATGACCGCGTCCCCCGTACGGATACGATCCGCGCCGAGCAGCCGGTCGTGCTCCACGACGCCCGTGCCCGCACCGGCGACGTCGAAGTCGTCCGGGCCGAGCAGGCCCGGGTGCTCCGCCGTCTCGCCGCCGACCAGCGCGCAGCCGGCCAGGACGCAGCCCTCGGCGATGCCCTTGACGATGGCGGCGACCCGCTCGGGGTGGACCTTGCCGACGCAGATGTAGTCCGTCATGAACAGCGGCTCTGCGCCGCAGACGACGATGTCGTCCATGACCATCGCGACCAGGTCGTGGCCGATCGTGTCGTACACGCCCATCTGGCGGGCGATGTCGACCTTCGTGCCGACGCCGTCCGTCGCCGAGGCGAGGAGCGGGCGCTCGTAACGCTTGAGGGCGGAGGCGTCGAAGAGGCCGGCGAAACCGCCGAGGCCGCCGAGGACCTCGGGGCGCTGGGTCTTCTTCACCCACTCCTTCATGAGCTCGACGGCGCGGTCGCCGGCCTCGATGTCGACGCCGGCGGACGCGTAGCTGGCACCAGTGGTCTCAGACATGCTGAAGGCTTTCGTGTCGTACTGCGTGAGTGTGCAGCGGGGACTTACGGCCGACGCAGGGCGTCGGCGGCCGCGGTGGCGGCCGGGCCGGCGGCCAGCTCGGTCTCGAGCAGCTGCTTGCCGAGCAGCTCCGGGTCCGGCAGCTCCATCGGGTACTCGCCGTCGAAGCAGGCCCGGCAGAGGTTCGGCTTGTCGATGGTGGTCGCCTCGATCATCCCGTCGAGCGAGATGTACGAGAGCGAGTCCGCTCCGAGCGACTTGCCGATCTCGTCGACGGACATGCCGTTGGCGATCAGCTCCGCGCGGGTGGCGAAGTCGATGCCGAAGAAGCACGGCCACTTGACCGGCGGCGAGGAGATCCGGATGTGGACCTCGGCGGCGCCCGCCTCGCGGAGCATCCGGACGAGGGCGCGCTGTGTGTTGCCGCGGACGATCGAGTCGTCGACGACCACGAGCTTCTTCCCCTTGATGACTTCCTTCAGGGGGTTCAGCTTCAGCCGGATGCCGAGCTGGCGGATGGTCTGCGAGGGCTGGATGAAGGTGCGGCCGACGTAGGCGTTCTTCACCAGGCCGGCGCCGAACGGGATGCCGGACTGCTCGGCGTAGCCGATCGCGGCCGGGGTGCCGGACTCGGGCGTCGCTATGACCAGGTCGGCCTCGACCGGGGCCTCCTTCGCGAGCCGGCGGCCCATCTCCACGCGGGAGAGGTACACGTTCCGGCCGGCGATGTCGGTGTCCGGGCGGGCCAGGTACACGTACTCGAAGACACAGCCCTTGGGCTTCGCTTCCGCGAATCGCGACGTGCGGATGCCGTTCTCGTCGATCGCGATCATCTCGCCCGGCTCGACCTCGCGGACGTAGCTGGCGCCGCAGATGTCGAGGGCGGCGGACTCGGAGGCGACGACCCAGCCGCGCTCGAGCCGGCCGAGGACCAGCGGGCGGATGCCCTGCGGGTCACGGGCCGCGTAGAGCGTGTGCTCGTCCATGAAGACGAGCGAGAAGGCGCCCCGGACGTCGGGGAGGACCTTCGCGGCGGCCTGCTCGATGGTGAGCGGCTTGCCGTCCTCGTCGACCTGGGCGGCGAGGAGCGCCGTGAGGAGGTCCGTGTCGTTGGTGGCCGCCACGCGGGTGGTGCGGCCTTCCTGCTTGGGCAGGTCCGCGACCATCTCGGCGAGCTGCGCCGTGTTCACCAGGTTGCCGTTGTGGCCGAGCGCGATGGAGCCGTGGGCGGTCGCCCGGAACGTCGGCTGCGCGTTCTCCCACACAGAGGCCCCGGTGGTCGAGTAGCGGGCGTGACCGACCGCGATATGACCTTGGAGGGAACCGAGAGAGGTCTCGTCGAAGACCTGGGACACGAGGCCCATGTCCTTGAAGACGAGGATCTGGGAGCCGTTGCTGACCGCGATTCCCGCGGATTCCTGGCCCCGATGCTGGAGGGCGTAGAGCCCGAAGTACGTGAGCTTTGCGACCTCTTCACCCGGAGCCCAGACACCGAAGACGCCACACGCGTCCTGGGGGCCTTTCTCGCCGGGGAGCAGATCGTGATTGAGTCGACCGTCACCACGTGGCACGTTCCCGAGTGTAGGCGAGATCGACCACTGGTCCGAATTGGCGAATGTGCGGGAGTGCGCAGGTAGTGCGATCGCACGAGCTGATCCACCGGCGTGCGCGGGAGCGGTCACGGAGCTCCGCACCCCTGGTGGGGAAGGGGTCCACGGGGTCGCGCACACGGCGGTCCGCGCCGAGCGGACGCTCGTACCAGGGCCGGGGGTGAGGCCCGAGTGTGACGGAGTTCGCAGGGACGGCGGGTTTCGGGAACGCCCTCAGTCCTTGACTACGCGCGTTGCGGAGGCCGCCACGCCCGAGCCGTCCGGAGCGGTGAGGGTGAGCTGCCGGACGTGGAGCTCGTACGCCGCCCTGCTCTCGAAGACCTTCAGCATCGCCTTCTCCACGGTCATCTGTGGCGGGGCGCAGAGCATCCGCGTCGAGACGACCCGGCCGAAGGAGATCGTCGAGCCGGAGACGGCGGCGGTGGTGGAGAAGCGGTTGCAGCCGAGGTTGCCGGTGACCTTGCCGTCCGCGCCGATGACGAAGTGCGCCCGGCCCTCGGAGCCGGCCGGCAGCGAGGTGGCGGTCTCTGCGGAGACCAGGGTGTCGACGGTCCACTTGGTGCCCTTGAGCGGGGCCGGCGGCTGGGAGCTGAGGACGAGGGTGTCGCCGTCCTGCCGGGTCAGGGTGAGGGTGTCGCCGTCGAGGACGGCCTTGAACCGCCCGTCGAAGGTCTTGTGCAGCAGCGCCTCGAAGCTCTGACTCGGCTCCTCGCAGGCCATCTCGGTGGTCTCCCCGAGGCTGAAGGTCAGGCTGTCGCCCTCCACCGCGGCCTCGCCGCCGAAGTGGTTGCATCCGGAGTTCCCGGACGCCCGGCCGTTCTCGGCGAACTCCACGTACGCGCCGGCCGGGGCGGTGGTCTTCTTCCCGTCCACGGTGAGCGTGTCGAAGGCCCAGCGGACGTTGGCGACGAACACGTCGGACTCGACGGAGGAGCCGCCCCCGGCGCCGCCCTCCGTACCGCAGGCGGTGAGCAGGGCGAGCGAGGCCAGGGCGGCGACTGCGGAGATGCGCGGCTTCTGCATGCCGATGGGACGGCGCGGCGGGCCGGGCGGTTCCGCCCGGTTCCGGACGCCGCCCGGACGGACGCGGCGTTCGGGCGGGCCCGGCTGCCGTCAGCCCATGATCGGCAGGAGTTCCGCCAGGTCCGCCCGCTCCCCGCTCGCGCTCACCCGGGCCGCGTCCAGCTCGGCCGCCCAGTCCGCGCGGCCGGCGGCCAGCCGGATCCAGGTCAGCGGATCGGTCTCGACGACGTTGGGCGGGGTGCCCCGGGTGTGCCGCGGGCCCGGCACGCACTGCACGACCGCGTACGGCGGGATCCGCACCTCCACCGAGCCGCCCGGGGCCTTCACGGCGAGCGCGTCGGCGAGCAGCCGGGTGCAGGCGGCGAGGGCCTGGCGGTCGTACGGGATCTCCAGGCCGGCCGCGGCGTTCAGGTCGTCGGTGTGGACGACGAGCTCGACGGTGCGGGTGACCAGGAAGTCCGCCAGCCGCATCGCGCCGAACCGGGTCGGCACGAGCCGGTCGTCCGAGACGCCGGCCAGCCGCTCCGTGTACTGCTCCGCGGTCCGCACGTACAGCGCCGCCAGGTCGCCGGTGTCGATCGCCCGGGTGTCCTCGTCGACCTGCGCGGCCGCCGTGACCGTGGCGAACGGCCAGTCGAGCAGCGTCAGTTCCTGCTTCGCAGGCTCCGGCTCGGCGAGGTACCGGGCGACCGCGCCGACGGCCGTCGTCAGGTGCCCGGCAAGCTCCCGCACCGTCCACGCCCCCAGCCGGGTCGGCCCGGCGAGCTGCTCGGGCGTGAGCGTCACGACCGCCGCCCGCACGTTCTCGAACTGGGCGAGCACGGCGGCCCGGGTCCTGGCGGAGTCGTACGAACGCGTGCGCTTCTTGGCAGGGGGCATGGGCCCGAGGCTAGTCCGGTCGCCGTGTGGCAGGGCCGTAACCCCCGGCGGAGACTGGGAAGAGGGCTACGAGAAGGGGTGGAGGGATCATGGCGGAACACCCTGACGCGGCAGTGGTGCGCAAGGGCTACGAGGCGTTCGTCAAAGGAGACATGGACACGGTCGCCTCTCTGATGACGGGCGACTGCACGCACCACGCGCCCGGTGAGAGCCAGATGTCCGGGCACATCAAGGGCCGGGACAACGTGATGGCCCACTTCGGCAGGCTCATGGAGCTGACCCACGGCACCTTCCGAGTGGAACTGCTGGACCTCTTCGCGGACGGCCGGGGCCATGTCATGGCCGTCCACAAGTGGCACGGCGACCGCGGTGACCGGGGCATCGAGATGAAGGGCGGCCTCTTCGTCTCCCTCATCGGAGGCAAGTTCGCCGACGTCGACGAGTGCGTCGCGGACATCGACGAGACCGACGCCTTCTGGGGTCAGGCCGAGTAGGCGGCGCTTCCCGCCTCGAACGTCTCCCCGTTCCTCGGCACCCCCACGCCGCGCCAGGTGAACGGCACGCCCCGGGCCGTGTCCAGGTCCGGGCCGTCCATCAGCTGGAAGTGCACGTGCGGCTCGGTGGAGTTGCCGGAGTTCCCGCAGCGGGCCAGCTCCTGGCCGGCGGTGACCCGGTCGCCCGGGCGCACCGCGAGGGAGCCCTGCTCCAGGTGCGCGTACATCGCGAACGTCCCGTCGCCCAGGTCGAGGACGAGGTGGTTGCCGGTGACCCGGCGGGCGCCGGACATCGCGCGCACGGCGGCCTCGACCAGCATCAGGTACAGCACGGCGGGCAGCGAGTTGCGGCTCAGGTGGTCGCGCTGGCCGTCCTCGGCGCGTACGACGGTCCCGTCGGCGACGGCGAGCAGCGGTGCGCCGAACGCGGGGAAGTCCCGGCTCGGGCGCATGACCGGCCAGAACGCGGCGAACTCGGGACGGGGCCGCTCGTCGGACTCCGCGACGACGTCGATCGCGTACGTCTGGCCGTACTGGTGGGTGCCGTGGCTGGGCGTACGGTCCGCCGGGCTGTTCAGCGCCGACCAGCGGCCGGTGACCGGGGGCAGCACCTCGACCGGCTCGCGCGCCGACAGGACGGCGGCCTTCCGGCGCGCGGTCGCCATCAGCGCGAGCCCGAGGGCGCCGGCGGCGAGCGCCGGCAGCCAGCCGGCCCAGTACGGGTAGGGCAGGTCGACGACGACCGAGGCGACGGCCTGGACGGCGAACAGCAGCCAGAGCGCGCGGTGGAGGACCACCGCGGCCTTGCGTACGGACATGAACGTTTCCCCCTGAGACGTGTGCGCCTTGAGACGTGTGCGGTCAGGGACGGGCCGCCGTCAGCAGCACCAGAAGCGGGACGACCCGCGCTCCCGGCACCTCGTGGCGGCCGCGTCCGGTGGTGTGGAGCCAGCCGGCGGCGGTCAGCTGACGCAGGTGGTGGTAGATCTGGCCGGTCGTGCCGATCTCCTCCAGCTCCGCCAGTTCGGCGGCGGTGCGCCGGCCGCCGAGGATCTCCCGCAGCAGCCGGAGGCGTACGGGATGGCCGAGCGCGGCGAACGAGTCGGCGGCCTCGGACCAGTCGCGGTCGAGGAGGTCCTCGGCGAGCGCGCCGAACTGCCACTCGTACCGCTCCGCGGTGGGCAGCCGGACCGCGCCGGTGAACAGCACCCCGCCGTCCTCCGCCGCCGCGCCCGCCTCGGCGAGCTCCGCCTTGAGACCGTCCAGCGCCCAGAAGTCGCCCTCGGCGGGCGCGCGCTCCGGGCGCCCGGCGCTCTCCAGGGCCGCCATGCGCCGCTCCAGCTCGGCGACGCGCTCTTCCAGCTCCATGAATACGAGATTACGTAATCACGTAAGACCGTGCAAGCGTGCGATGCCCGCGGAAACGCGAGGAGGCCCCCGCCGTCCGGCAGGGGCCTCTTCGGTACCGCGATGCGTCAGGCCAGCAGGCCCGGGATCGTCGCCTCGTGCGCGGTGCGCAGCTCCTCCAGGGAGAGCGCGAACTCGCCCTGGACGTCCACGGCGTCGCCGTCGACGACACCGATGCGGGTGGCGGGCAGACCCCGCGCGCCGCACATGTCGGTGAAGCGGAGCTCCTCGCTGCGCGGGACGGCGACGACTGCACGGCCCGCCGACTCGCTGAAGAGGAACGTGAAGGCGTCCAGGCCCTCCGGGACGACCAGGCGCGCGCCCGTGCCGCCGCGCAGGCAGGACTCGACGACCGCCTGGATCAGACCGCCGTCCGAGAGGTCGTGCGCCGCGTCGATCATGCCGTCGCGGGAGCCCGAGATCAGGATCTCGCCGAGCAGCTTCTCGCGGTCGAGGTCCACCGCCGGCGGCAGACCGCCGAGGTGCTGGTGGATGACCTCGGACCACGCCGAGCCACCGAACTCCTCCTTGGTGTCGCCGAGCAGGTAGAGGAGCTGGCCCTCTTCCGCGAAGGCGATCGGGGTACGGCGGTTGACGTCGTCGATCACGCCGAGCACGGCCACGACCGGCGTCGGGTGGATCGCCACGTCACCGGTCTGGTTGTACAGCGACACGTTGCCGCCGGTGACCGGGGTGCCGAGCGCGAGGCAGCCGTCCGCGAGACCGCGGGTGGCCTCGGCGAACTGCCACATGACGCCCGGGTCCTCGGGCGAGCCGAAGTTCAGGCAGTCGGAGATCGCCAGCGGCTTGGCGCCGGAGGCGGCCACGTTGCGGTACGCCTCCGCCAGCGCGAGCTGCGCGCCGGTGTACGGGTCGAGCTTGGCGTACCGGCCGTTGCCGTCGGTCGCCATGGCCACGCCGAGGTTGGTCTCCTCGTCGATACGGACCATGCCGGCGTCCTCGGGCTGGGCGAGCACGGTGTTGCCCTGCACGAAGCGGTCGTACTGGTCCGTGATCCACGACTTCGACGCCTGGTTCGGCGACGAGACCAGCTTCACGACCTGGTCCTTCAGCTCCACGCCGGTCTGCGGGCGGGCCAGCTTGCCGGCGTCGTCCGCCTGCAGCGCGTCCTGCCACTCGGGGCGGGCGTAGGGCCGGTGGTACGTCGGGCCCTCGTGGGCGACGGTGCCCGGGGGCACGTCCACGATCAGCTCGCCGTGCCAGAAGATCTCCAGGTGGTCGCCGTCCGTGACCTCACCGATGACGGTGGCGGTGACGTCCCACTTCTCGCAGATCTCCATGAAGCGGTCGACGTGCTGCGGCTCGACGATCGCGCACATGCGCTCCTGCGACTCGCTCATGAGGATCTCCTCGGGAGAGAGCGTCGCGTCGCGCAGCGGCACGGTGTCCAGCTCGACCCGCATGCCGCCGGAGCCCGCGGAGGCCAGCTCGGAGGTGGCGCAGGAGAGCCCGGCGCCGCCGAGGTCCTGGATGCCCGCGACGAGCTTCTCCTTGAAGATCTCCAGGGTGCACTCGATGAGGAGCTTCTCCTGGAACGGGTCGCCGACCTGGACGGCGGGGCGCTTGGTCGGCTTCGTGTCGTCGAAGGTCTCGGACGCGAGGACCGAGACGCCGCCGATGCCGTCGCCGCCGGTGCGGGCGCCGTAGAGGATCACCTTGTTGCCGGGGCCGGAGGCCTTGGCGAGGTGGATGTCCTCGTGCTTCATCACGCCGATGCAGCCGGCGTTGACCAGCGGGTTGCCCTGGTAGCAGGAGTCGAAGACGACCTCGCCGCCGATGTTGGGCAGACCCAGGCAGTTGCCGTAGCCGCCGATGCCGGCGACGACACCGGGCAGCACGCGCTTGGTGTCGGGGTGGTCGGCCGCGCCGAAGCGCAGCGGGTCGACGACCGCGACCGGACGGGCGCCCATGGCGAGGATGTCGCGGACGATGCCGCCCACGCCGGTGGCCGCGCCCTGGTAGGGCTCGATGTACGAGGGGTGGTTGTGCGACTCGACCTTGAAGGTGACGGCGTACCCCTGGCCGACGTCGACGACGCCCGCGTTCTCGCCGATGCCGACGAGCATGGCGTCGTTGGCGGGGACCTTCTCGCCGAACTGCTTCAGGTGGACCTTGCTGCTCTTGTAGGAGCAGTGCTCGGACCACATGACGGAGTACATGGCGAGCTCGGCGCCGGTGGGACGGCGGCCGAGGATCTCGCGGATGCGCGCGTACTCGTCCTCCTTGAGGCCGAGCTCCTTCCAGGGCTGCTCGCTGTCCGGCGTCTCGCTCGCGTGCTTGACGGTGTCGAGGCTCATCAGGCGTTGACCAGCTTCTTGAGGATCGAGGTGAAGAAACCGAGACCGTCCGTCTTGCCGGTGCCGACCAGCGGCTCGACGGCGTGCTCGGGGTGCGGCATGAGGCCGACCACGTTGCCCGCGGCGTTGGTGATGCCCGCGATGTCGCGCAGCGAGCCGTTGGGGTTCATGTCCAGGTAGCGGAAGGCCACCCGCCCCTCGGCCTCCAGCTCGTCGAGCGTGTGCTCGTCGGCGACGTACCGGCCGTCCATGTTCTTGAGCGGGACCTCGATCTCCTGGCCCTGCTCGTAGTCCACGGTCCAGGCGGTCTGCGCGTTCTCCACGCGCAGCTTCTGGTCGCGGCAGATGAAGTGCAGGTGGTTGTTGCGCAGCATCGCGCCCGGCAGCAGATGGGCCTCGGTGAGGATCTGGAAGCCGTTGCAGATGCCGAGGACGGGCATGCCCGCCTTCGCCTGCTCGATGATCGTCTCCATCACCGGCGAGAAGCGGGAGATGGCTCCGGCCCGCAGGTAGTCGCCGTAGGAGAAGCCGCCGGCCAGGACCACCGCGTCGACCTGCTTGAGGTCCTTGTCGCGGTGCCAGAGCGAGACGGGCTCGGCGCCCGCGAGGCGGGCGGCGCGCAGAGCGTCCTGGTCGTCGAGAGTCCCAGGGAAAGTGACGACTCCGATGCGAGAGGTCACGACTCCACCTTCACGGTGAAGTCCTCGATCACGGTGTTGGCGAGGAAGGTTTCGGCCATCTCATGGATGCGGGCGAGGGCGGCGTCGTCGACGGGACCCTCCACCTCGAGCTCGAAGCGCTTCCCCTGACGGACGTCGGCGATCCCCTGGAATCCGAGGCGCGGCAGTGCACGGTGCACCGCCTGCCCCTGCGGGTCGAGGATCTCCGGCTTGAGCATGACGTCGACTACGACGCGTGCCACTGGCACTCCCGGTGGTGTGTTGCGTGGGCGGTTCCCTCAGCGTACCTGCCTCCAAATTCTACGCGAGTAGACTTTTGGAGGAGCACACAAAGACCTCCAGGAAAAATCCATGTGAAAAATCGCGTCCCCCATTGCCGACGACGTGACACGCTGATGGAATTGCCGGGGCTTCACGATGCCGTGCCGACCGCTGTACAAAGGAATGCAGGGGAAAGCAGCATTGCCCCTCAACAGCCGGAAAATCCGGCATCGCCGCATGTCAAGCACGCCCAACAGGCAGGCAGGACGCGACGAACCGCAGGAAAGGACCGATATCCGTGGCGCAGCGCGTAGTGGTCACGCTCTTCGATGACATCGACGGCGGAGAAGCGGCGGAAACGGTCACGTTCGGCCTCGACGGTAAGACGTACGAGATCGACCTCAATCCCGCCAATGCAAAGAAACTGCGCAAGGTCCTGGCGCCCTACGTGGCAGCCGGCCGAAAGCAGAGCGCCGGCCGCTCCGGCGCGGCCGCGAAGCCCCGCACGGTGACGGCGCTGGCCCCCGACCCGGCGGCGGTACGCGCCTGGGCGCAGTCCCACAAGATGGAGGTGCCGGCCCGCGGACGCATCCCCAAGCGGGTCTACGAGGCGTTCCGCGAGGCCAGTTGACCCCCGGCACTGACGGGCAGCCAGGAAGCGATTTGCCATCCACCCCCGCCGATCGGCTAAAGTCTGGATCACGCCGAGGGGCGAGGCCGACAGGCCGGACCTCACGCAGCGTGCGGGTGTAGTTCAGTAGTAGAACAGCCCCCTTCCAGGGGGAAGGCGCAGTGTGCAATTCCTGTCACCCGCTCTGCATCGTGATACCGACCACTCCGGTGGATCAGGTAGAGTGGTGCTCGCACCGCCCGGTGAGAGCCGGTCGGGAGCAATGCGGACGTGGCTCAGTTGGTAGAGCATCACCTTGCCAAGGTGAGGGTCGCGAGTTCGAATCTCGTCGTCCGCTCGGGATAAAAGGCCCCGGTTCATCGAACCGGGGCCTTTGCCGTGCGCCCGCGTGTTGGTCCGCCCCGATCGGCCGCGATCGGCCTTGATGACATTTGTCATGAGCAGTCGTGACAGCGCGCACTGCCGAGCGGCTTCCTCCGCCGGGAGTCTGGTGCACATGACAGACGTGATCGAGGCGGACGGCCTCCACCGGACCTACTCCGGCGGCTTCGAGGCCGTGCGGGGGATCTCCTTCACCGTGCCCCGGGGCGAGATCTTCGCGCTCCTCGGCACCAACGGAGCCGGCAAGACCTCCACCGTGGAGCTCCTGGAGGGGCTGGCCCGGCCGACCGGCGGCACCGTGCGGGTGCTCGGCCACGACCCGTACGCCGAGCGGGCCGCCGTACGCCCCCGGATCGGCATGATGCTTCAGGAGGGCGGCTTCCCCTCCGATCTGACCGTGGCCGAAACCGTACGCATGTGGGCCGGCTGCACCACGAACGCCCGGCCCGCCGGCGAGGCCCTCGACATGGTCGGCCTCGACCACCGCGCCCGGGTCCGGATCAAGCAGCTCTCCGGCGGCGAGCGCCGCCGGCTCGACCTGGCGCTCGCCCTGCTCGGCCGGCCCGAGGTGCTGTTCCTCGACGAACCGACCACCGGCCTGGACGCCGAGGGCCGCCGCGACACCTGGGAACTGGTCCACCGGCTGCGCGAGAGCGGCGCGACCGTGCTCCTCACCACGCACTACCTGGAGGAGGCCGAGTCCCTCGCCGACCGGCTGGCGATCATGCACCGCGGCCGGATCGTCACCGCCGGCACGCCCGCCGAGGTCACCGCCGCCCGGCCAGCCCGGATCCGCTTCACCCTGCCCGAGGGCACGGGCCACGAGCGGCTGCCGCTCGGCCTGCGGGCCGCCGCCGACGGGCGGCGCGTGGAGATCCGTACGCACGAACTCCAGGACGCGCTCGCCGAGCTGCTCGGCTGGGCCGCGGACGCCGGCGTACGGCTCGAAGGGCTCGACGCGCGCTCCGCCTCGCTGGAGGAGGCCTTCCTGGAGATCGCCTCGCGCGCCGACGACGACAGCCACACCTCCCACGACACCGACCACGACACCGACCTGGAAGAGGCCCGATGAACGCCACCGCCGCGCGCCTGACCGCCCTCGGCCGGGCCGAGCTCACCCTGCTCTCGCGCAACAGGAACAACCTCTTCATCGCGGTGCTCATGCCGGTGCTGATGATCTTCCTGCTGCGCTCCTCCCTCACCAACCTCGACGGCGACCTCCCCATGGGCATCGCCGGAGCCACCCTGGTCGGCGGCACCGGGATGGTCCTCGTCCTCGTCGTCTACATGAGCCTCGTCTCCACCTACGTCGCCCGCCGTGAGGAACTCGTCCTCAAGCGGCTGCGCAGCGGCGAGGCCCGCGACGCCGAGATCCTGGCCGGCGGCGCGCTGCCCGCCTCCGTGATCGCCCTCGTCCAGTGCGCGATCCTCACCGCGCTCGGCCCCACCGTCCTCGAAGCGAGCGCCCCGCGCCGCCCCGACCTGCTGCTCGCCGGAGTCCTCGGCGGGATCGTGCTGCTCGTCGCGGCGGCCGCCGTCACCACCGTGATCACCCGCTCCGTGGAGAGCGCGGGCCTGACCACGCTGCCGTTCTTCCTGATCTCCGCGATGGGCTCGGGCCTGATGGTCCCCGTCGACACCCTGCCCGACCCGGTCGCCTCCGTCGCCGGACTGCTCCCGCTCAGCGGGGTCATGGAGCTGATCCGGGCCGGCTGGCTGGGCGCCGGCGCGGTCGGCGGCAAGGAGCTGCTGGGCGCGGGCCTGACCACGGTGGCCTGGATCGTGCTGAGCGTGTTTGCTGTCCGGAAGTGGTTCCGCTGGGAACCGCGGCGCTAGGGGATACAGGGCGCCAGGGGACCGAACAGGACTGGGGGTCGGCCGTGTCGAGGCTGACGGGGTGGTGGAGCGGCCGCAGCAGCGCGGCCAAGGTGGAGCTGTACACGCGGTGGACCTTCCATCTGCTCGTCCTGTTCCAGCTCCTGGGCATCGGGATGGTCCCGCTCGCCAGTCACGCCGAGGGGGACGTCGGCATCGCCCCGGCCGTGGCGGTCACGCTG
The DNA here is from genome assembly GCF_043199435.1 of Streptomyces sp. NPDC048604. Classification (NCBI taxonomy): domain Bacteria; kingdom Bacillati; phylum Actinomycetota; class Actinomycetes; order Kitasatosporales; family Streptomycetaceae; genus Streptomyces; species Streptomyces sp. NPDC048604. The sequence continues at coordinate 106,462 of NZ_JBICVX010000016.1, read as the reverse complement.
CTGGTCGGCGTGCACGCGGTGCTGTGCGCGGTGCTCTGCTCCCGCGCGCTCGACTGGCAGCTCGACCGGCGGGAACGCCCCGTACGGCTCCTGGGCGTCCAGGTCGGGCTGGCCGCGACCATGTCGCTGACGCTGATGACGCTGCAGGCGACGGAGCGGCTCGGAGACCCGGGTATCGCCGGCGCCACCGTCGTCGGCATGTCCGCCTTCACCCTCGGTTCGGCCGCGCTGTGCCTGAAGTCGGCCCGGAAGATGGTCGGCGTCGCGCTGGCGGCCGGTCTCGGGGCCGGACTCGCGGCCCTCGTCCTCGGTCTGGCCTGGCCGCAGGTGCTGGCGTACGTGTTCGGGGTGCTGTTCAGCGGCGGCTTCATGGTCGCCGCGTTCGGGTTCTCCGGCTGGCTGCTGCGGACCGTCTGGGAACTGGAACGCTCCCGGGAGCTCAAGGCGCGGCTCGCCGTCGCCGAGGAGCGGCTGCGGTTCGGCCGCGACCTGCACGACGTCATGGGCCGCAACCTTTCGGTGATCGCGCTCAAGAGCGAGCTCGCGGTCCAACTGGCCCGGCGCGGGCGTACGGAGAGCGCCGTGGACCAGATGACCGAGGTGCAGCGGATCGCCCGGGAGTCCCAGCGCGAGGTGCGCGACGTGGTGCGCGGCTACCGCGAGGCGGACCTGCGGGTGGAACTGGAGGGCGCGCGCGGCGTGCTGGCCGCGGCGGGCATCGCCTGCGCGATGGAGCCGGCCGGCGCGCTCGAACTGCCCGGCGCGGTGCAGTCGGCGCTGGGCTGGGTGGTCCGCGAGGCCACCACGAACGTGCTGCGCCACGGCGACCCGAAGCACTGCCGCATCGCCCTGCGCGAGGAGTCCGGCGCGGTGCTGCTCGAGGTGGAGAACGACGGCGTACGCCCGTCCCCCCTGCCGCCCCGTCTCCCCGGCTCCGGCCTCACCGGCCTGCGGGAGCGCCTGACGGCGGTGAACGGAACGCTGGAAGCGGGCCCGGAAAAGGGCGGCCGCTTCCGGGTCACGGCACGCGTGCCGCTGCTGCCCACGCCCGTACCCGCCCCCCGGCCGTCGGACCGTACGACGGAGCCGTCGGACCGTACGACCAAGGAGACCGCCCGGTGACCGTGCGCGTGCTGCTCGCCGACGACGAGCATCTGATCCGCGGCGCCCTCGCCGCGCTGCTCGCCCTGGAGGACGACCTCGTGGTCGTCGCCGAGGCGGCGTCCGGGCCGGAGGCGCTCGCGATGGCGCTGGCCCACGAGCCCGACGTCGCGGTGCTCGATCTGCAGATGCCGGGCGCGGACGGTGTGAAGGTGGCCACAGCGCTGCGCGAGCGGCTGCCCGGCTGCAAGACCATGATCGTGACCAGTCACGGCCGCCCGGGGCACCTCAAGCGGGCCCTCGCGGCCGGCGTGCGCGGCTTCGTGCCCAAGACCGTCAGCGCCCAGCGGCTCGCCGAGATCATCCGCTCCGTACAGGACGGAAACCGGTACGTGGACCCGGAGTTGGCTGCCGACGCGATCTCCGCCGGCGACTCCCCGCTGACCGCCCGGGAGGCCGAGGTGCTCGAACTCGCGGCCGACGGAGCGCCCATCGCGGAGATCGCCGAGCGCGTCTCGCTCTCCCCCGGGACGGTCCGGAACTACCTCTCCTCCGCCGCCGCGAAGCTCGGTGCGGAGAACCGGCACACAGCCGTACGGCTCGCCCGGGCGAAAGGTTGGGTATAGTGGGCGCAGCGCTTCGGCGCATGCGGACGTGGCTCAGTTGGTAGAGCATCACCTTGCCAAGGTGAGGGTCGCGAGTTCGAATCTCGTCGTCCGCTCCATACGAAGAAGCCCCCGGTCGATCCGACCGGGGGCTTCTTCGTGTCCGTCAGCTCCAGCTCGTGCCGGTCAGCAGCTCGTACGCCTCCACGTACTTGGCGCGCGTCGCGTCCACGATCTCCTGCGGCAGCGCCGGCGGCGGCTGCTCGCTCCTGCGGTCCCAGCCGGAGGCCGGCGAGGTCAGCCAGTCGCGCACGAACTGCTTGTCGTACGAGGGCTGGGCGCGGCCCGGCTGCCACTGGGCGGCCGGCCAGAAGCGCGACGAGTCCGGGGTGAGGACCTCGTCGGCGAGGACCAGCCGGGGGCCGTCCGGGCCGTCCTCGAAGCCGAACTCGAACTTGGTGTCGGCGAGGATGATCCCGCGCTCCCGAGCGATGTCACGGGCCCGGCCGTACACGGCGAGGGTGGTCTGGCGCAGCAGCGCGGCGGTCTCCGCGCCGACCTGGCGGGCGACTTCCTCGTAGCTGACGTTCTCGTCGTGGTCGCCGACGGCGGCCTTCGTGGCGGGGGTGAAGATCGGCGCCGGCAGCTCGGAGCCGTCGGTCAGTCCCTCGGGCAGGGCGAGGCCGCAGACCGTGCGGGACTCCTCGTACTCGACGAGGCCGGAGCCGGTGAGGTAGCCGCGGGCGACGCACTCGACGGGCACCATGTCCAGCGACTTGCAGACGAGGGTGCGGCCCTCCCAGTCGGCGGGGGCGCCCTTGGGCAGCTCGGTCGACAGGACGTGGTTGGGCACCAGGTCGGCGAGCAGGTCGAACCACCACAGGGAGAGCCTGGTGAGCACCCGGCCCTTGTCGGGGATCTCGGTGGGCAGCACCCAGTCGTACGCGGACATGCGGTCGCTGGCCACCATGACGAGGTCGCCGGCCTCGTCGCGGTACAGGTCGCGAACCTTGCCCGTGTGGAGATGGGTCAGGCCCGGGACCTGGACGGGCTCGGGCTTTTCTACGAATCCGGACACGGTTCCTCCGCGTAGGTTGATCCAGGAGCTGTCCGATTCTCTCCCATCGCGGAGGGCGTCCGCCGCTCGGGCCCGGTCAGTCCCGTTTGCAGATGCGGTCCAGGAGGTTCGCGGTGGCGCGCTGAACGCGCAGGTCGGTGTGGCCCGGGCGGTCCAGCGCGGGCGACCAGGCGAAGGTACCGGAGGCGAACACCCAGGCGCCGGACGGGGATCGGTACAGCGAGGTCTCCTGGTGCCGGAGCGCGCCCTCGCCGTCGCGGTAGGGCGAGTGGGCCAGCAGGATGCGGCTCTCGTGCGGCGGCAGGGCGGTGCGCGGGAAGTACCGGTCGGCCTCGCCGGCGACCAGTCCGGGCAGCTCGTCGCCCTCGCCTGCGCCGGTGGCCTCCCAGAGCCAGTGCTCGGCGTTCCGCACGACCAGCGGGGACGGTTCGGGGACCCGGCCCGCGTACTGGATGCCGAGGAGCTGCTGCTCGGGGCGGTCGATTTCGCGCCAGAGGGCGGGGCGGCCGGGGCCGCGGCGCTTGCGGCAGGTGAGCAGCCGGTCGGGCGCGCCGGACGGCGAAGGGGCGAGCTCCACCTGCCAGTACAGGGTGTTGGCGGACAGGAAGACCAGCGAGGTGCCCTGTTCGCGGGCGAGTTCGACGGTCCGCCGCATGGGGACGGACCAGTACTCGTCGTGGCCGGGGAAGACCAGGCCGCGGTAGCGGGTGGGGTCGACGCGGCCGGCGTGCAGATCGCGGGTCTCGGCGTACGCGAGGTCGTAGCCGTAGCGCTCGGCCCAGCGGATGAAGTCGTACGCGTGGCCCACGTGCAGAGGCAGGCCCGCGCCCGCGTACGGGCGGTCGAAGGAGACGGTGACGGCCGCGTCCTCCTCGCCGAGCAGCCGGCCGTCCTCGTCCCAGGCGTGGTAGAGACTGGCGCCGGTGCGACCGTCCTCCGGATAGAGGTTGTACGCCTGCCAGGTGACGTCCGGCAGGACGAGGAGCAGGTCGGCGGGGCGGTCGTCGCGGACCGTGAACGGGATGTGGGAGCGGTAGCCGTCGCAGGTGGTGAGCACGGCGACATACGCGCCGACCGACCAGTACGAGGGGATCTGCAGCCGCCAGGACTGCCACCAGTGGTGGCAGGAGACCGTCCGGTCGGCGGTGAGCGGCGGCGGCTGGACGATCCCGGAGAGCCGGGGACTGGTGGTGATCTTGGCGGCGCCGTCGCCGCCGTAGTGACCGATCCGGTAGACGTCGACGGAGAACTGCTGCGGCGGGTCCACGGTGATGTGGAAGTCGATCGCCTCGCCGGGCGCGACGGCCGCGTTGGAGGCGAAGCCCTTGATCTGACGGCGCACGTCGTCGGCCGTGCGCGGGCCGCCGCTGCCGCCCGCTCCCCGGCCTAGCGCGGCGTCCGCGTACCAGGGGACGACGTGGCCGGTGTCGTCGAAGTAGTGCTCGCTGCCCCGCAGCCAGGGCAGCGGGCCCTGTCCGAAGGGATCCGTGACGGCATGGGCGAGCGCTCCTGATTCCCACCGCCTGATGTGCTCCGCCCCCATGATGCGCCCCTCCTCGACTCCCCCGCGCCTGTGGTGGTGTGTGTGCCTGCCGTGCGCCGTGGCGTGCCTGGCGCGAGCCTGGCGCGAGCGGTGGCGCGGATCTGTTGTCAGTGCCGAAACCCAGCACATCACATAACGCACGCACTCCGTCACCGTTCGTCGCGGATTGACGAGAACGGAAGCGGGTCTTCCGGATCTGGGAGGGGTGGGTGGGGTGGCGGAGGCAGCGCGGAGGCGGCCCCGATGCGGTCCCCGGGGAGGTCCTCGCGCGGTCTCAGACCAGCCGGACGGGCTTCTCCGGCCGCACACCGGTACGGGCCAACCAGGCCTTCAGGGGATCCGGATCGCCGTCCTCGACGAGCGTCAGCACGCAGCCGGCCAGCTCGGACTGGCGCACCTCGCCCAGGAACAGGGCGGGACCGTCCAGCCAGTCGAGCCCGGGACGGGCCCCCGCGGTGTCGACCGCGGCGCAGCAGACCATGGCCGTCACGTGATCGGCGAGCAACTCGCGCCCGGTGCGGGGCGGCTGCAGCGGGAAGAGCGGGAGCGCGTCGTAGCCGGAGACGGCGTGCGAGGAGCCGGGTGCGCCGGGCAGGGCGACGGGCGCGGGGGCGGGCCGGCGGGCCTCCTCCCGCGCCGCCTCGGCGGTGAGCGCGGCGGCGAGCACGTCGGCGGGGGGCGCGTCGGCAGGCGGATCGACGGGGGACGCGTCGGCGGGGCGCGCGTCGGCGGGCGGGTCCGCGGGGCCCTGGGCGCCTCCCGCGGTCGAGAGGTGGCCCAGGACCCGGGACAGGGTGGGGCCGTCCACCGCATCGGCGGGGGCCGGGGACGCCTCCAGGACACCGAGCCGGTCCAGTACGGCGAGCAGACGCGCCGCGTCCGTACGCCACTTCCGGTCCACGACCTCGTCCGGGTACTGCTCCCAGTCCACCGGCGACCAGTCGGGTCCGGGCTCCGCCGGGCCGCCGTGGAAGAGCCGGGCAGCCAGCAGCGAGGCGGCCTCGTCGACGGTGCCGGGTTCTTCGAGCAGGTCGCAGGCCGGGCGCTCGCCGAGCCGTGACGTGAAGCTGTCCGCCAGCCGGTCGCGGCGGGACAGCTCGGTCAGCGCCGAGACCACGCCCGCGTCCAGCCGGGAGGGCCAGCGGCCCATCCGCCAGGCGGGCAGCGCCACCCGGGTCAGCAGCCGGTCCCAGCCCGCGTACGCGAGCCCGACCTGCTCCTGGGCGACGATCCGCACCCCGTAGTCCACCGCCTGGGCCCGCTCCGAAGCGGCGGCGGCGACGCCCCGCTCCATCTCGGCGGCATGACCGCGGCAGCTGCGCAGCAGCACCCGGGCGACCGCGCCGACCCCGCGCGCGCCGAACCGGCGGACCGGGTCGAGACCGGGGTGCCGGGGCGCGGCCACCGCCGCGTCCAGGCCCTGCACGAAGCGCCGGGCCGCGGCTATGTCGGGATGCGCGGACGGCCCCGTGCCGGCGACCACCGGCGCGAGCACCGCGCGCAGTTCGCCGACCCTCATCCACCAGAGAAACGGCGAGCCGATGACCAGCACCGGCGCGTCGGGCGATCTGCGCAGCCCGTTGCCGCGCCCGCCGCCGTGCGCCGGGTGCGTACGGTCCTCCAGCCAGCTGTCGCAGTCCGGCGTGAGGGCTATCGCGGACGGCGCGGGGACCCCGAGCCGGTCGGCCAGGTCCTGCACCATCCGGTACAGATCGGGGGCGGCGGACTCGGCGAGCTCGACCGTCGGCGTGACGGCGGGCCGGGACCGCGCGATCACCAGCGCGACCACACCGGCCGCGAGCAGAACGAGCACCGCCACCGCGGTCACCGTCCAGCGGACCGCGTCCCAGCCGGCGCCGGTGAGATGCCCTGCCGGGGCTGCCGCGAGCAGGACGACCGCGGCGGCCGCGGGGAGCAGCGCGAGGGCCGTGGCCCACGAGCGGATGCGCAGAACGGCGAGGGCGCGCAGGCGCGCGGCGCGCGCACCCCGCTCCTCTGCCGCGAAAGAACCGGTACCGATGCCGGACATGGCCCTACCTCACCCCCCTCGTACCCTCGTCGGGACTGCCTGTGGCGGTGTAGCTCACTCCCCCACTGTGGCACCCGCCACCGACATCGCAATGTCGGTGGGCCAAGTGCCGGACCGCCTCCGCGGCACCCTAGTAAGGGCTTCGGCGGGCGTCATCCGGATGGCTCAGTCGTCACTCGATGGAATGGCTTTGGGCAAAGGTGATGACAGTGGGGCGGGAGGGAAGCACACCTCTCGGTGCGCGACCCTCCCGCCCCGGTCAGGCTCGTTCCCGGACCGCCGGCGTCACTCCCCGGCGGCCTTGCGGGCGATGTCCGTACGGTGCTGCGAACCGTCAAGCCGGATACGGCCGACCGCCGCGTACGCCCGCTCCCGGGCCTGCGCCAGGTCCGTACCGGTGGCGGTGACCGACAGGACGCGGCCGCCCGCGCTCAGCACCCGCTCGCCGTCCCGCTTCGTGCCGGCGTGCAGCACGTACGCGTGCGGTGCGTCCTCGGCGGCGACCTCGGCCAGGCCCTCGATCGGGTCGCCGGTGCGCGGCGTCCCCGGGTAGTTGTGCGAGGCGACGACGACGGTGACCGCCGCGTCCTCGCTCCAGTGCAGCGGCTCCTGGTCCTCCAGCGTGCCGTTCGCCGCGTGCAGCAGGACGCCCGCGAGCGGGGTCTGCAGCCGGGCCAGCACGACCTGCGTCTCCGGGTCGCCGAAGCGGGCGTTGAACTCGATCACCCGCACCCCGCGGCCGGTGATCGCCAGACCGGCGTACAGCAGACCGGCGAACGGGGTGCCGCGGCGGCGCAGTTCGTCGACGGTCGGCTGCAGGACGGTGTCCATCACCTCGTCGACCAGCTTCGGGTCCGCCCACGGCAGCGGCGTGTACGCGCCCATGCCGCCGGTGTTGGGGCCCTCGTCGCCGTCGAGCGCCCGCTTGAAGTCCTGGGCGGGCTGCAGCGGGAGCACGGTGACGCCGTCGGTGATCGCGAAGAGGGAGACCTCGGGGCCGTCCAGGTACTCCTCGATGACCACACGGTCGCAGGCGAGCGCGTGCGCGCGGGCCTGCTCGACGTCCTCGGTGACCACGACGCCCTTGCCGGCCGCGAGACCGTCGTCCTTCACGACGTACGGGGCGCCGAACGCGTCCAGCGCCTCGTCGATCTCCTCGGGCGTGGTGCACACGTACGAGCGGGCCGTCGGCACACCGGCCCCTGCCATCACGTCCTTGGCGAACGCCTTGGAGCCCTCCAGCTGCGCCGCCTCGCGGGACGGGCCGAAGCAGGGGATGCCGGCCGCGCGCACGGCGTCGGCGACGCCGGCGACGAGCGGCGCCTCCGGGCCTACGACGACCAGGTCGGCGCCGAGCTGCCGCGCGAGCGCGGAGACGGCGTCGCCGTCCAGCTGGTCGACGGGGTGCACCTCGGCGACCTCCGCGATTCCGGCGTTGCCGGGCGCGCAGTGCAGAGCGGTGACGTCGGGATCGAGAGAGAGGGAGCGGCACAGGGCGTGTTCGCGGGCGCCGCCGCCGATGACGAGGACCTTCACGCCAGCCAGGGTAGCCCGCGCGGCGGCGTGCCCTTTGTGCGGGCCACCGAGCGGGACGGCCCTATTCGTTCGTGTATTCCTCCACCACGGTGGCTCCGAGCTCGCGCACGATCAGGTCGTGCCCGGAGAGCGCGGACTCCACGAGGTCGGGATCGTCCTCCTCGGGGATGTCGTCCTCGGGCGCAACGGGCGGCGGAGCCTGGACGGGCGCGGGGGCCTGAGGCTGGGACTGGTGCTGTACGGATGCCGGGGCCTGGGCCTGCGGGGCCGCGGGGGGCGGCGGCGTCTGCTGGACCGGCGGGGCCGGCTGGTGGCTCGGGGAGGCGGGAGCCACCGGCGGCGGAGTGGGACGGCCGCCGCCGAAGCCGGACGCGGCCGGGGGCGGGGCGGAGCCGCCGGAGGGGTCGACGATCGCCTCGATCTTCCACTGCACATGGAACTGGTCGGCGAGCGCCTGCCGCAGCACCTCCTCGCTGCCGCTGCTCGCGAAGTTGTCGCGGGCGCCGGCGTTGAGGAAGCCGAGCTGGAGGGTGGTCCCGTCGAAGCCGGCCACCTGCGCGTTCTGCGAAAGCAGGATCCACGTGAAACGGCGGCGGTTCTTGACGGCGTCGAGGATCGACGGCCACATGTTCCGCACCTGAGCGGCGCCCTGCGCCGACTCGCCGGACGGCGCGGGGGCCGGGGCGGCGGCCTGCGGCTGGGGCGCGGCAGGCGCGGGCGGCGTCGGCGCGGCCGCACCGGGCCACGCACCGGGAGCCGCACCACTGCCGGGCGCGGCAGCCCCGGGCCAGGCGCCTGGCCGTGCGCCGGCGGGAGGCTGCGCGGGGGCGGGGGCGGGAGCCGGGGCGGGAGCCGGCGTAGGAGTAGACGTAACCGGGGCCGGGGCCGGGGCAGGGGCAGGCGGCGGAGGCGGAGCCATCGGCGTATGCGCTTCGGGCCCGGGCACGTACCCCATCGCGGGCGCGGGCGGCGGCCCGGGCATCACCATGGGCGCGGCAGGGGCGGACGCGGCCCCGCGCTCCAGCCGGTCGAGCCGGGCCAGCAGCGACCGCTCGTCGTCGAAGGCCGCGGGCAGCAGCACCCGCGCGCAGATCAGCTCCAGCTGCAGCCGCGGCGAGGTGGCCCCGCGCATCTCGGTGAGCCCGGTGTTGACGAGGTCGGCAGCCCGGCTCAGCTCGGCGCCCCCGAACACGGAGGCCTGCGCCTGCATCCGCTCGACGACGTCGACGGGCGCGTCGATCAGCCCCTTCTCGACGGCGTCGGGCACGGCGGCGAGGATGACGAGATCCCGCAGCCGCTCCAGCAGATCGGCGACGAACCGCCGAGGGTCGTTCCCCCCTTCGACGACCCGGTCGACCACCTCGAAAGCGGCCGCCCCGTCCCCCGCGGCGAAGGCGTCGACAACGGAATCGAGCAGCGACCCGTCCGTGTACCCGAGCAGCGCGGTCGCCATGGCATACGTCACACCGTCGTCGGCGGCGCCCGCGAGCAGCTGGTCCATGACGGACATCGAGTCACGCACGGACCCGGCGCCGGCCCGCACGACGAGCGGCAGCACGCCGTCCTCGACGGGAATGCCCTCCCGGCCGCACACCTCGCCGAGGTACTCCCGCAGGGTCCCCGGCGGCACGAGCCGGAACGGATAGTGATGGGTCCGCGACCGGATGGTCCCGATGACCTTCTCGGGCTCGGTCGTGGCGAAGATGAACTTGAGATGCTCCGGCGGCTCCTCGACCACCTTCAGGAGGGCGTTGAAGCCCGCCGAGGTGACCATGTGCGCCTCGTCGATGATGTAGATCTTGTACCGGCTGGAGGCGGGCCCGAAGAAGGCCTTCTCCCGCAGGTCACGGGCGTCGTCCACGCCGCCGTGCGAGGCGGCGTCGATCTCGATCACATCGATGGACCCCGGCCCGTTCCGGGCGAGATCCCGGCAGGACTGGCACTCGCCGCACGGCGTCGGCGTGGGGCCCTGCTCACAGTTCAGACACCGCGCGAGGATCCGCGCGCTGGTCGTCTTGCCACACCCGCGCGGCCCGCTGAACAGGTACGCGTGATTGACCCGGTTGTTCCGCAGGGCCTGCTGCAACGGGTCGGTGACATGCTCCTGCCCGATGACCTCGGCGAAGGACTCGGGACGGTAGCGGCGGTACAGCGCGAGAGACGACACGTATACGAGGTTATAGGCGCACACCGACAACCCGGTGCCCGAGAACGCAAGCGCCCCCCACGCACCCGCCAGAGCCGACCTACCCTTGCTGCCTTCCGGCCCTGGGGGAGTTCAGTCAGATAGCGCCACGTGAGGGGCTCCGCCCAGAGTACCCGATCCCCACCCCTCCCCCGCCACCCCCACCGACCTCCCCGAACCCCGAAACATCGAGTTCGCGAGCACCCCCCTCGGTCATGTAATGTTCCCGGCGGAGGATTCGCCTAGAGGCCTAGGGCGCACGCTTGGAAAGCGTGTTGGGGGCAACCCCTCACGAGTTCGAATCTCGTATCCTCCGCCAGCCCAGAGGGCCGGACCGCACAGCGGTCCGGCCCTCTGGTCGTTCCACGGTCAACGGGTCACCACATCAGCAGGCGCTGCCCCAGGAGTGGGAGGAGGCTCGGTCGTTCCAGCCGGAGGGCATGGACTCCCAGTAGGCGCCGTTGGGGAGGCAGACGAAGGAGCCTCGGCGGTCGATGTTCTCGTAGAAGAGGACGTCCTCGTAGGCGCCCGTGTAGCCGCTGTTGCGGGCCGAGGAGACCTTGTCGTTCATGTCGCCGCAGCCGGTGTTGAAGCGGTAGTCGCTGTCGTCGCCGCTCCAGCGGCAGGTCGCGCCGCCGGCGCCGGTGTGCTCCCAGACGTGGACGTAGCCGTCGGCCATCGCCAGGGAGGGGGCGGAGGCCTGGGACTGCGGGGTCGTCGTCAGGGTGGCCAGCAGGGCTACGGCGGCTGCCGCCAGGGTCCTCGTCATCGTCTTGCGCATCTGTCGTGGTTCCTTTCTCCAACGCCACGGAGCTCGTGCTCACGGGCGGTTCGTGAGGACCTCGCGGGCCCTGGGCAGTGCGGCGCGTTCCAGGCGGGCCTTCGTGGCGAGCGGGGCCGCGTGGGCGCGGCGGGCCGCCGCGCCGTACCGCGCGTCCAGCGCCTTCGCCGTGGCCGCCAGGCCGGAGTCCGCCGCGCACTCCGCCTCCGCCACGGCCAGTTCGCGCTCGCCGGTCCCGGGGAGCGCGGCGCGCAGGGCCTCCGGGGTCGGGTACGCGTGGCCGCGCCGCGTCATGCACGCCGACCAGTCGCGTACCGCCGTCCGGTAGGCCGGGTCGGCGCGGACCCGCGGCACGTACAGGGGCGTCAGGTTCGCCGCCGTCAGCCGGGCCTCGAACCAGGCCGGCAGATCGCCGTACAGGCGGCGCTGCGCCTGCGCCGTGCAGCCCTCGTCGCTCGCCGCCACCGTCCCCCCGCCCGGCATCCGCGCCCTCAGGCCGACCGGGCGCGGGCCGTTCAGGGCCGCGAGCGCGGCCCGCTGCCGGGCGGGCGGCAGGGTGCGGAAGTACCGCTCGTTCGGGTCGGCCGCCTTCGCCGCCGCGAGCCGGCGCTCCTCGTCCCGGCCGAAGCCGTGCGCCCGCGCCCAGCCGACGTCGTCCACGACGTACGGGAAGCGGCGCGGTGGCGGCGACTGCGGGACCCGTACCTCGTAGCGGAAGCCCCGCGCGGTCAGGCACCGCGCGATCAGCGTCTGCTCCGCGCGGGCGAGCAGTTGCTGCTGCGGCCGGGTGAGGGGTTCGCCGGCGCCGGGGGGAGTTCCAGGAGTCCCCGGAGTTCCGGGGTCGCAAGCCGTCAGGGTCAGGAGGAGCAGTACTGCCAGGGGAGCCGACCTTCGCACGCGGCCAGGCTGCCCGACCCCGCTCGGTGGGATGCGCGTCGACGCAGGTGAAACGTTGTCTCCTCGCCCGGATGGGTGGTGCCGGACTGCGATCGACCGTCAGAATCGGCCAAGATCCAGAAGTCGGTGAGAAAAAGTCGGGCGGCGATGTCGAACGTGCTCTTCTCGCTCCGACCCCAGGGTGAGAGCGCGCACCGCCGGTGCGCCCGAAGGGGAGGACACCCGAGATGAAGTACGTCGCGATGATCTACGGCAACCAGGCCAAGTGGGACGCCTTCCCCGCCGACGCCTGGCCCGAGGCGATCGCCCGGCAGGACGCCTTCAACCGCAGGTACCGCGAGACCGGAGAGCTGATCGGCGCGTACGGGCTCGCCGACGCGGCCAACGCGCAGCTGGTCCGGCGCACCGGCGAGGGCGCACCGGCCGTGACCGACGGGCCGTACCTGGAGACCAAGGAGTACCTCGCCAGCTTCTACCTGCTCGACTGCGACAGCCTGGAGCGGGCGCAGGAGATCGCCGCGGACATGCCGTTCGCCGACGTCGAGCCGGTCGAGCTGTGGCCCGTCCTGCACGAGGCCCCGACGGACGCGGCGGGGCTGTGAGCGGCGTGCCCCAGAACGTCGAGGACCTGCTGCGCGCGCTCGCGCCGCAGGTCCTCGGCGTGCTCGTGCGCCGCTACGCGAGCTTCGACGAGGCCGAGGACGCGGTGCAGGAGGCCCTGCTCGCCGCCGCCCTGCAGTGGCCGAAGGACGGCGTCCCCGACAACCCGCGCGGCTGGCTCGTCACCGTCGCCGCCCGCCGGCTCGTCGACCAGGTGCGCAGCGAGGCCGCGCGGCGGCGCCGCGAGGACACCCTCGCCCTCGCCACCCCGCAGTCCGCGCTGCTCGCCCACCCCGCCGACGAGCGGCCCGAGTCCGACCGCGACGACTCGCTGGCCCTGCTCTTCCTCTGCTGTCACCCCGACCTCTCGCCCTCCAGCCGGATCGCGCTCACCCTGCGCGCGGTCGGCGGTCTGACGACCGCGCAGATCGCGGCGGCGTTCCTGGTCCCCGAGGCGACCATGGCGCAGCGCATCAGCCGCGCCAAGCAGACGATCAAGGGCGCCGCCCTCGCGCTGCCCGAAGGCGCCGACCGCGCCGAACGGCTCGGCGCGGTACGGCACGTGCTGTACCTCGTCTTCAACGAGGGCTACACCGCCTCCGCCGGCGCCGACCTCACCGCGCCCGAACTGTCCGCCGAGGCGATCCGGCTCACCCGGCTGCTGCACCGGCTGGTCCCCGACGACTGCGAGACCGCCGGGCTGCTCGCCCTCATGCTGCTCACCGACGCCCGTCGCCCCGCCCGCACCGGGCCGCTCGGCGAACTCGTGCCGCTCGCCGAACAGGACCGCGGGCTCTGGGACGGCGCGCTGATCGCCGAGGGCGTCGAGCTGATCAGCCGTACGCTGCCGCGGGGCCAGGTCGGGCCGTACCAGGTGCAGGCCGCCGTCGCCGCCGTCCACGACGAGGCGACGGACGCGGACGCCACCGACTGGCCGCAGATCCTCGCCCTGTACGAACTCCTGGAACGCTTCGGGCCGAACCCGATGGTCACCCTCAACCGCGCCGTCGCCGTCGCGATGGTGCACGGACCGGCCGCCGGGCTCGACCTGCTGGCCACGCTGGAGGGCGACAAGCGGATGGCCCGGCACCACCGGCTGCTCGCCACCCGCGCGCATCTGCTGGAGCTGCGCGGCGAGACCGGGCCGGCGGCGGAGGCGTACCGCGAGGCCGCCCGGCGCACGACGAGTGCGCCGGAGCGGCGTCATCTGACGGAGCGGGCACGGCGGTTGGAGGGCGGGGAGCCGGCCGGGCCGTGAGGCCCGGTGCTCGACCACCGGGCCGCCGATGTCATGCGGCGGCGGCCGGCTCGCGGGTCCCGGCCGTCGACGGCTGCGGCTCCGACGCCTGTGCCTCCGGCAGGCCGGGCTTCGGCTTGTCCTCCGCCACCACCCGCTCCTCCGCCGTAGTGGGAGCTGGCGCTAGCGCCGTACTGGGCCCGGATCCGCGACGTCCTGGAGGCGGACGTCTTCCACCGGGCCCGGCAGGTCGCCGAGCACGGTGTGGCGCAGGTCCTCAACGAGCTGCACAAGTCGGTGACCTGGGACACCGGCAGCCTGCGGCTGGTGCGCCGGCAGTGCACGCTGAGCCGCGCCGAGACCGGGGCCGGGCTGCTGCTGGTGCCGTCCGCGTTCGCCTGGCCGCGGGTGCTCACCCGCTCCGTAGCGCCCGAGCCGCCCCAACTCGCCTACCCGGCACGGGGGATCGGGACGCTGTGGGAGCCGCGGACCACGGCCGCGGCGGAGGCGGTGGCCGCGGTCATCGGCAAGTCCCGGACCCTGCTGCTGACGGAGCTGGACACCCCCGCCTCCACCACCCAACTCGCCCGCCACGCAGGCCTGTCCGCCGCCGGCGTCTCCCAACACCTCACCGCCCTGCGGGACGCCGGCCTGGTCACCGCACACCGTGCGGGCCGCTCGGTGCTCTACGCACGAACGGCGGTCGCGGACGCCCTGCTGTGCGCGGGAACGGCCTGAGGATCGAGTAGGCGTCGAGCAGGCGAGGGAGGGGTGGGCCTCCCGGGTGGAATCGCGGCCCGGCGGGCGCGCTGACGGGCACTACCCAGGAGTACGGCGTCCCCTGGAAGGACCAGAAGGAGCACAGAGAGCAGAGAGGGAGCGTCTGTCGTGAAGTACATGGTGATGGTGCTGGGCTCGCAGGCGGACTACGACGCGATGAAGGGCGAGGGTTCCTCGGGCTCCCCGGCGTGGAGCCAGGACGACGTGCGCAAGATGATCACGTTCATGGACAAGCTCAACGGCGAGCTGAGCGCGACCGGCGAGATGCTGGACGGACAGGGCCTCACCGAGCCCGCCCGCACCCGCTTCGTCACGGCGAACCCGTCCGGCGGCGCCCCGACCGTCCGGGACGACCCGTACGACCGCGGCCGGGAGCTCCTGGCCGGCTACTGGATCCTCGAGTGCGCCTCCCTCGACCGCGCCACCGAGATCGCCGCCCGCATCACCGAATGCCCGGTCCCGCCCGGCAGCAAGGACTACCCGGTCGTCATCCGCCAGATCGACGAGGCCGGCCCCGGGGAGTGACCGGCCTTCGTCGTCGTCTCAGCCGCGGCGCAGGCGTTCCAGCGTCGCGTCCAGGGGGAGGCCGCAGGTGGTGGTGCGGTTGTGGGGGAGCCTGCCGAGCATCGCGGCCATGCCGCAGGTGTCGGTGAGCGCCGAGAAGACGAGGCCGCCCGCGATGCCCGCCGCGAGAAGCTGGAAGGCCGGGTGGACGAGGAGTCCGAGGGCGAGCCCGATCAGGACCAGCGAGCCGGCGGTCAGCCGGACCTGCCGGTCCATCGCCCACACCGGCTTCGCGGGCGCGCCCGCCGGGCGGTCCAGCGAGTGGCCGCGGGCTGCCCAGGCGGAGGTGCCGCCGGTGAGGTTCAGCGCGGGGACACCCTGCGCGGCGAGCTGGGTGCGGGCTGCGGCGGAGCGGTTGCCGGACTGGCAGACCACGAGCAGTTCGCCGCGCGCGGCCGCCTCCCGCAGGGCGGGCACGGCCTGCGCGAGCCGGTCGAGCGGCACGTTCAGCGCGCCGGGGACGTGGCCGGAGGCGTACTCGGCGGGGCTGCGGACGTCGACGACGGTCAGCGAGCCGAGACGGCCGTGGGCCCGGTCGGCGTCGAGGTCGGTGGGGGTAGCGGGGGAAGCGGGGGAAGTGGGGTGGTGCATGGAGGGTGTCATCCTTGGGTTTCGGCGGAGCCCCGTACGAGGGAGTAAATTACCCCCTGGGGTATCTGTTGGAGGAGTGGTTGTGGAACTCGATCTCGCGGGCGCGGAACTGAAGGCGGTCCTGAACCGGCTCCGCCGGGCACAGGGCCAGATCTCCGGTGTGATCAAGATGATCGAAGAGGGCCGGGACTGCGAGGAGGTCGTGACCCAGCTCGCCGCCGCGTCGCGCGCCCTGGACCGCGCGGGCTTCGCGATCATCGCGACGGGCCTGCAGCAGTGCCTCACCGACATGGAGAACGGCCGCAAGGACGGGGAGGACCCGGAGCAGATGCGCGCCCGCCTGGAGAAGCTCTTCCTGTCGCTGGCCTAGGCCTGGGCCTGGGCCTGCGCCTCTTCACCCGTTCACCACACCGCGTCCGCCAGCATCAGCGCCGCCACCGCCAGGAGCGCGACGCCGAAGACGCGGCGGAGGGTGTCGGCCGGGATCTTGGCGGAGAGCCGGCGGCCGTCCCAGGCGGCCAGGACGGCCGCGCCGGTGAAGGGGGCGACCACGGACCAGTCCAGCGGAACGGACGAGCCTGCCCGGGCCAGCAGGGCGACCAGGGCGTTCGCGGCGACGACCAGCAGGCTCGTGCCCACCGCCGTACGCATCCGCAGGCCGACGACCTGCACCAGCGCCGGGACCGTCAGGAACCCGCCGCCCACCCCCAGGACACCCGTCACCGCGCCCAGGCCCGCCCCGGCAGCGGCGACCGCCCCGCCCGAAGCCGAAGCCTGAGTCGGAGCCGAGGCCGAGGCCGAGGCCTGAGCATGAGCCTGAGTCGGACCCTGCGCCTGAGCCGTCCCCGCCGGAGCCGGCCCGCGGCGGATCATCCGGACCGCCGCAAGCCCCGCCACCGTCGCGAACCCCACCGTCAGCAGCGCCTCCGGCAGGCGCGTGGAGAGCAGGCCGCCGAGCGCGGCCGGTATGAGGCCGGCCGCCGCGAACAGCGCGCCCGTCGCCCAGCGCACCCGGCCGTCCCGGGCGTGCCCGTACAACGCGGTCGCCGAGGTCGCGAGCACGATCAACAGGCTCGCGGTCGCGGCCGCCTGCGGACTGAAGCCGAGCAGGTAGATCAGCGCGGGCACGGCGAGCACGCTGCCCCCGCCGCCCAGCGCGCCGAGCGCGAGCCCGACGACCGCGCCCGCCGCGAGCGCGATCAGCATCGGGGCGGCACGGGCGCGTTCGCGAACGAGTCGTCGACCGCCACCACGTCGTGCCCCGCGGTCGCCAGCATCGACGCGGCGATCGAGGCCCGCATCCCGCCGGCGCAGTGCACCCAGACGGTCCGGCCCTTGGACAACTCCGCCGTCCGGCCGCGCAGTTCGTGCAGGGGGATGGACAGCGAACCCGGTATCACGCCGGTCGCCTTCCGCTCCGAAGCGCGCCGGACGTCCAGGATCACCACCCCCGCGCCGTCCTCCGCCTCCAGCTCCGCGAACGTCGCCCGGCGGTACGACTCGGGCCGCTCCCCCGCCCGCAGCCAGTCCTCCGGCCCGCCGGTCGCCGCGGCGGCCGGGCGGTCGATGCCGACCCGTGCCAACTCACGCTGCGCCTGGGCCAGTTGCTCCGGACTCTCGGCGAGCAGGGTCACCGGACGGCCCCACGGGATCAGCCAGGCGAGGTACACGGCGAGCTGGCCGCCCGCCTCGATGTTGTACGAGCCGGCGACGTGTCCGGCCGCGAAGGCGACCCGGCTGCGCAGGTCGACCACCCACTCGCCGGCCTCGAGCCGGGCCGCGAGCTCGCCGGGATCGGCGACGGCGGGCGGGGTGAGGTCCACGGGTGCGGGGCCGGCGGTGTTGATCGGGCCCATGTGGGCGTAGTACGCGGGGGCGTCGTCGAGGGCCGCGAGCAGTTCGGCGACGAAGTCGTCCGCGTCCTTCAGCAGCGCCTCGTTGACCTTCGTCTGTTCGCCGATGGTCGTCGGCGAGGCGTCCGCCCCGGCGGCGGAGGCGCCGGCGGAGCAGAAGGAGCCGAAGCCGTGCGTGGGCAGGACGGCGGTGTCGTCGGGGAGTTCGGCGGCGAGCCGGTGCGCGGAGGCGTGCTGGGCGTGCGCCAGCGCCTCGGTCAGCCGGGGTTCGACCAGGTCGGGGCGGCCGACGGTGCCCACGAGCAGGGAGCCGCCGGTGAAGACGGCCACCGGGCGGCCCGCCTCCGCGAGGACGTACGCGGTGTGGTGCGGGGTGTGCCCGGGGGTGGCCATGGCGCGCAGCACCAGGCCCTCGTCGACGGGGAGTTCGTCGCCGTCGGCGATCGGCAGCCGCTCGTACGCGACGGAGGCCGCGGCGGGGACGACGTACCGCGCTCCGGCGATCCGCGCCAGCTCCAGTCCGCCGGACACATAGTCGTTGTGCACATGGGTCTCGACCACATGGGAGATCCGCACACCGCGGCGCGCGGCGGCCTCCAGCACACGGTCGATGTCGCGGGGCGGGTCGATCGCCACGGCGGTGGCGGGACCGCCCGCCAGATAGCTGCGGTTGCCGAGACCCGGCACCGCGACGGTGTCCACGAAGAACACGGCCGCTCCTTCCAGAGAAATCCGATTACCCCCCGGGGTATACATTCGACCCTAGCAGAATTACCCCCGGGGGTATCCAGTCGCTTGCCGGAACGGCAAAAGGGCCGGGACTCCGCGCGATGCGGAGTCCCGGCCCTCCCGGGGTCGGCCGTCGGTCGGCGGCCGGTCGGTCGTCAGTCGACCGCGATGCCCTGCAGGCGCTTCGCGATCTTCGTCAGCCGCTCGCCCTGGTAGCGGGCGGCCTGCAGCACGTTCTCCTCCGGGGCGCCGTTGGCGCCCGGGTGCGCGGTGCCGTACGGGTTGCCGCCGGCCGCGTACACGGAGGGGTCGGTGAAGCCGGGGGAGACGATGACCGAGCCCCAGTGGTGGAAGGTGTTGTAGAGCGCGAGCAGCGTGGACTCGTTGCCGCCGTGCACGTTGTGGGCGCTGGTGAAGGCGGTCGCGGGCTTGTCCGCGAACACGCCGCCCTGCCACAGGCCGCCGGTGGTGTCGATGTACTGCTTCAGCTGCGCGGCGATGTTGCCGTACCGGGTCGGGGAGCCGAACGCGTAGGCGTCCGCCCACTCCAGGTCGGCCAGCGTGGCGACCTCGACCTTGTCGCCGGTGGCGTCCACGTGGGCGCGCCAGGCGGGGTTCCCGTCGATGGCCGCGTCGGGGGCCAGCTCGGGAACGCGGCGGAGACGGACCTCGGCACCGGCCTTCTCGGCGCCTTCGGCGACGGCCTGGGCCAGCTGGTGGACGTTCCCGGTGGCCGAGTAGTAGACGACTGCAACCTTGACGGACATGTTCAGGCCCTCCACAGACCGCTCAAACGGATTGGTTTCCGTTTCTTCCCTGCCCGAGCTTAAGCGGATAGTGTTCCATTTCGCAAGGGCGGCCCCCGGAGAGGCGGAAAGCGCTCCCGATATGCTCGGAAGACGGACACGACAAGGGGGCATCCAGGGGCATCCGGGAAGGACCCACGGAAGGGCGGCGACACGGATGAGCACCGACGAACCCCAGGCGATCCCGGCGATCCCGCTGGGGACCCCCCAGTCGATCCCGCTGCTCCCCTCCGGGGACCGCCCCGCCGCCGAGCGGGCCGACGCCGCCCGCAACCGCCGCAAGATCCTGGACGCGGCCGCCCGCATCGTCAGCGAGCAGGGCCCCGAGGCCGTGACCATGAACGCGGTCGCGCACGCGAGCTGCATCGGGGTCGGGACGGTGTACCGGCGGTTCGGCGACGTGTCGCAGCTGCTGTGGGCGCTGCTCGACGAGCGGGAGCGCCAGTTCCAGGAGGCCTACCTCGCGGGCCCGCCGCCGCTGGGGCCGGGCGCGCCGGCCGAGGAGCGGCTGCCCGCCTTCCTCGACGCGCTGGTGGACCGGGTCATCGAGCAGCGGGAGATCCTGCTCGCGGCCCAGGCGGCCGCGCCGAGCGCGCGGTACACCTCAGGCGCGTACCTGGCGATGCACGCGCATCTGACGATGCTGCTCGGCCGGGTCCGCCCCGGCGCGAACGGCGCACTGCTCGCGCACCTGCTGCTCGCCCCGTTCTCGCCGAGCCTGATGCACCACCTGTCGGTCGAGCGCCGGCTGACGGCGGACGAACTGAAGGCCGGGATCGCGGAACTGCTGAGACTGGGCGCCTAGGGCCTGTCCGGTGGATCAGGGTCGGATAGGCCCTGAGCGCACCGCGCGCATACTGGGGGCCGCGCGCGGTCCACCCCTCAGACACGCTCTGGACCCGACCGCCGGACCTGCCCGACGATCACGCCATGACGACCAGCGGCGCGCCGAAGACCTTCCTCATCCTTCACGGCTACGAGAACCACCGCCCCGAGGGCCACTGGCAGCATTGGCTGGCCGGCGAACTGCGGGAGCGCGGGCACGAGGTCCGCTACCCGCAGCTGCCGGAACCGGACGCCCCGGTCCTGGAGGACTGGCTGTCGGCCCTGGAGGAGCACGGCGCCCGCCCGGAGCACGGCGAGTTCGTCGTCCTGGCCCACAGCCTGTCCGTACTCCTCTGGCTCGGCGCGGGCGACCGCCGCCCCGACGCCGACCGCGTCCTCCTGGTGGCCCCGCCGTCACCTCCGGTGACGGCCGGCATCCCGGACATCGCCGCCTTCGCGCACCGCCTCGACCTGGCGCGCACCGTCCTGAAGGCCCCGAGCCGCCTGGTCTACGGCGACGACGACCCGTACTGCCCCGAGGGCGCCGACGTGCACTACGCCGACCCGCTGTCCCTGGACACCGACCACATCCCGCCGGGCGGCCACCTCAACCCCGACTCCGGCTACGGCGCGTGGCCCTCGGTCCTCGACTGGTGCGAGAACCCGGGGACGCGGGTGAGCGGCAACCGGTAGCGCGAACTGATCACCGCGTACGCGGCCCGCATGAACGACCCCGAGCCGGCCGTCCGCGCGCGGGCCGCCGCGGACTGGTGTGCCTGGGAGGACGCCGTGCTGTCCGGGGAGGGGCAGGGAGCGCCGTACACGGCCCGTGTCGACGACGCGCGGCTCGCCTTCGTCCGCGTCTGCGCGCACTGCTTCGCGCACGGAGCGTGGCTGGAGGAGGACGCGCTGCTCCGCGACGCGCACCGCCTCGCCGGCATCCCCGGAGTGCTGATCCACGGCCGTCAGGACATGAGCAGCCCGCTGATCACCGCCTGGGAGCTGGCCCGGGCGTGGCCGGACGCCGAGCTGCACGTCGTCGAGGCGGCCGGACACCTCGGCGGCGCCGAGACCCGGGACCTCATCGTCGAGGCCCTCGCCCGCTTCGCGTCCCCGGCGCACGTCCCCGACGCGCGTCCCGCTTCGCGTCCCGCGGCGGGCGGCGGGATCATCGAAGCATGAGTACTGAGATCCATCTCGCCCAGCAGCCCGAGGCCGACGCGCTGCTCGGACGGTCCTCGCTCGCGGCGCTCGTCGGGATGCTCCTGGACCAGCAGGTGCCCATGGAGTGGGCGTTCGCCGGGCCGTACACGATCACGCAGCGCCTCGGGACGGAGGACCTCGACGCCGGGCAGATCGCCGCGTACGACCCGGAGGCGTTCGCGGCGCTGCTGTCCGAGAAGCCGGCCGTGCACCGCTACCCCGGGTCGATGGCCAAGCGGATCCAGCAGCTCTGCCGGTTCCTGGTCGAGGAGTACGGCGGGGACGCCACGGCCGTCTGGGCGGACGCGGAGAGCGGCAAGGAGCTGCTCGCCCGGCTGAAGGCGCTGCCCGGTTTCGGGACGCAGAAGGCGCAGATCTTCCTCGCCCTGCTGGGCAAGCAGTACGGGGTGCGGCCCGAAGGGTGGCGCGAGGCGGCCGGTCCGTACGGCGAGGCGAACTGCTACCGGTCCGCCGCCGACATCACCGGGGCGGAGTCGCTGGCGAAGGTGCGGGAGTTCAAGCAGGAGGCCAAGCGAGCGGCAAAAGCCGCAAAAGCATCCGGGGCTTGACGAATCCATATGTCAATTCTGCTAAATGCCGCAGGAATTGACGCCGAGATGTTCACAGATTGCCCCGGAGATCGCTAACTTCCCTTCAACCTCGTTCGCACCGGGAAGGACCTCTGTGAACGCAACCCATCGCAGAGCCGCGGCCACCCTGGCCGCAGCCGCACTCGCTACCCCGCTCCTGCTGGCAGCCGCTTCCCCCGCCACCGCTACCTCGGATCCGGGGAAGGCAGCGTCCAAGGACGCGACCAAGCTGGCGAAGAAGCTGGTCCGCGAGGCGTCCGCGAAGGACGCACGCAAGCACCTCGAGCGGTTCCAGGCGATAGCCGACTCGACCGGCGGCCACCGCGCCGCCGGCTCGCTCGGACACGACGCCTCCGCGGCGTACGTGTACCAGCTGCTCAAGAAGGCCGGATACAACGTCTCGTACCAGAAGTTCGAGTTCCAGTACACCGAGACCCAGGCCCAGAAGCTCTCCGTCGTCTCGCCCGCGCCCCGTGACATCGAGGTCGCGGCGATGACGTACACCAAGTCGACCCCGGTCGGCGGCATCAAGGCCGAGCTGGCCGCCGCCCCGGTCGACGCCGACGGCACGAACGGCTGCGAGCCCGGCGACTTCGCCTCCGGCACGTTCACCGGCAAGATCGCCCTGATCAAGCGCGGCGGCTGCACCTTCGCCGCCAAGCAGGAGAACGCCGCCGCCGCCGGCGCGGTCGGCGCGATCATCTACAACAACACCGCAGGCGCCCTCTCCGGCACCCTCGGCGACCCGGCCGCCGGCAAGCTGCCCACCGGCGGCATCACCCAGGCCGAGGGCGAGAAGCTCGCCGCCGACCTGGCCAAGGGCCCGGTCTCGCTCTCCTACGAGATCCGTCAGCTCCAGGAGAAGCGCACCACCAACAACGTCATCGCGGAGACGAAGACCGGCAACGCGGCCAACACCGTGATGCTCGGCGCCCACCTCGACTCCGTCACCGCCGGCCCCGGCATCAACGACAACGGCTCCGGCTCCGCCGGCATCCTCGACGCCGCCCTGAAGCTGGCCAAGGCCGAGAAGAAGCCGACCAACAAGGTCCGCTTCGCCTGGTGGTCCGCCGAGGAGAACGGCCTGCTCGGCTCCGAGCACTACGTCGCGAACATGAGCGAGCTGGACAAGAAGGAAGTCAAGCTCTACCTCAACTTCGACATGATCGCTTCGCCGAACTACGGCCTGTTCGTGTACGACGGCGACAACTCCGACGGCGTCGGCGCCCCCGCCGGCCCGGAGGGTTCGGCCCAGCTCGAGCGCGACATCACCGACTTCATGGACAGGCGCGGTGTGCCGCACGCGGGCACCGACTTCAGCGGCCGCTCCGACTACGGCCCGTTCATCGAGATCGGCATCCCGTCCGGCGGTACCTTCACCGGCGCCGAGGGCCTCAAGACGGCGGCCGAGGCGGAGAAGTTCGGCGGCGAGGCGGGTGTCGCGTACGACGTGAACTACCACGCCGTGGGTGACGACATCACCAACATCAACATGGCGGCGTTCGACGCCAACATCGACGTCATCGCCAACGCCGTGGGCACCTACGCCCACGACATCAGCTCGCTGAAGCGCCCGGTCGTGTCCACCCCGACCGACGGCGGCTCGGGTGGCGGCGGCGGTCTGCACGAGGGCCACGACCACGAGGTCACCGAGTAAGCACCGCGACACCCGTAGGACCCGGCTCTCCGCTCCGCGGGGGGCCGGGTCCTACCTTCTTCTCCTGGACGTGCCGAAGAGCGAGCGGGTGATCTCGCGGCCCAGCTGGGTGCCGACCGAGCGGGCCAGCGACCTGAACACGCCGCTGCCGACGACCTGCTCGACCAGGGACTCCTCGTCGTCCGCCGCACGCTCCGGGGCGGGGGCCTTCTCCTGCCGCCGCGGTGCCTCCTCCTGCGGCTTCGCCGCCGTCAGCCGCTCGTACGCCGACTCCCGGTCCACCGCCTGCGCGTACCGCCCGTACGCCTCCGATCCCCGCACCGCCGCGTCCAGCGCGGCCGCCTCGACCGGGCCCATCAGCGACTCCGGGGCCCGCAGCCTGGTGACCGCCACCGGCGTCGGCGCGCCGGTCTCGGCGAGCACCGTCACCACCGCCTCGCCGGTGCCGAGGCCGGTCAGGACCTCCTCCAGGTCGTACGCCGAGTTCGGGAACGTCCGCACGGTCGCCTTCAGCGCCTTCGCGTCGTCCGGCGTGAAGGCCCGCAGCGCGTGCTGCACCCGGTTGCCCAGCTGCGCGAGCACGTCGCCGGGGACGTCCTTCGGGGTCTGGGTCACGAAGAACACGCCGACCCCCTTCGAGCGGATCAGCCGCACCGTCTGCGTGATCGACTCCAGGAACGCCTTCGACGCCCCGTTGAACAGCAGATGCGCCTCGTCGAAGAAGAACACCAGCTTCGGCCGGTCCAGGTCGCCGACCTCGGGAAGATCGTGGAACAGGTCCGCGAGCAGCCACATCAGGAACGTCGAGAACAGCTGCGGTTTGTCCTGCACCGCGGGCAGTTCCATCACGGACACCACCCCGCGCCCGTCCTCCGCCGTTCGCAGCAGCTCCGCCGTGTCGAACTCCGGCTCCCCGAAGAACCCACTCGCACCCTGCTGCTCGAAGGCCGTGATCGACCGCAGGATCACCCCGGCCGTCGCCGTCGACAGACCGCCGATGCCCTTCAGCTCCGGCTTGCCCTCGTCCGAGACGAGGAAGGCCGCCACCGCCCGCAGGTCCTTGAGGTCCACCAGCTCCAGACCCTTCTGGTCCGCGTAGTGGAAGATCAGGCCGAGCGACTGCTCCTGCGTCTGGTTGAGCTGCAGCACCTTCGACAGCAGCACCGGACCGAAGCTGGTCACCGTGGCCCGTACGGAGATGCCGGTGCCGAAACCGCCGAGGCCGAAGAACGCGCAGGGGAAGCCGGTGGCCGTCCACTCCTGGCCGACCTGCGCGGCCCGTTCCCGTACCTTCTCGCCGCCCTGCCCGGGCGCGGAGAGGCCGGACAGGTCGCCCTTCACGTCCGCGAGGAACACCGGGACGCCCTGCGCCGAGAGTTGTTCGGCGATCAGCTGGAGGGTCTTGGTCTTGCCGGTGCCCGTCGCGCCGGCGACCAGTCCGTGCCGGTTGAGCATGCCGAGCGGGACGCGGATCCGCGCGTCCGGGTGACAGGCGCCGTCCCAGAGCAGGGCCCCCAGATCGAGTGCGTCGCCCCGGAAGGCGTAACCGGCCGCGATGCCTGCGGCGGGACCGTCCGGTACGGCCTCCGGCACCGCGTCCGCGGTGGTCGGCGGCTGGTCGCTCGCGCTCATCACGGGACCCCTCAGTCCGGGTTCACGGCGTTTCTGCTGGTTTGACCCAGCATCGCACCGCCTCCGCGTGGCTGCGCCGGGGACCGGTCGCCCGGTAGGCTTTCCGTGTGATCTTCAAGCGCATCGGTACCGGGAAGCCGTATCCCGACCACGGCAGGGAAAGCACCCGCCAGTGGGCGGACGTCGCGCCGCGCCCGGTCCGCCTCGATCAGCTCGTGACCACCAAGGGCCAGCTGGATCTGGAGACCCTGCTCGCCGAGGACTCGACCTTCTACGGCGACCTCTTCGCGCACGTGGTCAAGTGGCAGGGCGACCTCTACCTGGAGGACGGGCTGCACCGCGCCGTCCGCGCCGCGCTCCAGCAGCGCCAGGTGCTGCACGCCCGCGTGCTCGAACTCGACTGACGCGCGGCCGCCCCCGGCCTCTCGCCGTCGCTCCGGCCGCCGTTATTGGTCCATCCGGACGCGATCACATGATCATCAAGTAGGCAACTCCCCCGGCCCGCATTACGCTGCGCCCATGAGCATGCTCACTCCACCCGGTATGGGCGGAAAGTACCGCATCACGGGGGACGTCTACCCGCGGATGCGCCGCCCCCGCCGCCGGGGCCGGATCGTCCTCGCCTCGCTCGCCGCCGTGGTCGTGCTGGGCGCGGCCGGCTGGGGAACGATGCAGCTGATCGACGTCTTCTCCGGAGGCGACGACACCGCGACCGCGGCCGCCCGCAGCGGCGCCGACTGCAAACCCGTCGCGAAACCCACCGTCCCGCCCGCGGCCGCGTTCCCCAAGCCCGCGCAGATCACCGTGAACGTCTACAACGCGACCCCGCGCGGCGGACTCGCGAAGGCGACGGCCGACGAGCTCAAGAAGCGCGGCTTCGCCATCGGCAAGGTGGGCAACGCCCCGGCCGCGTACGACAAGAAGGTCCCCGGCGCCGCGATCCTGCTCGGCGCACCGGGGGCGGCGAAGGGCGCGTTCCCGGTCCTGGGCACCCAGCTCAAGGGGGCGGCGACCAAGACCGACACCCGGGCCACGCCCGACGTGGACCTGATCATCGGCACGGCCTTCAAGACCCTCGACCCGAAGACGACGGCGGACGCGGCCCTGGTCGCGCTGAACACTCCCAAGGCCGCGCCCGCGAAGAAGTGCTGAGCGCCTCCGCCGGCTCCCCCGGGAGCCGGCGGTCGGGTGGGTACGGCTACTCCGCCGCCCCGTACATGCGGTCGCCCGCGTCGCCGAGGCCCGGCACGATGTAGCCGTTCTCGTTGAGCCGCTCGTCGACGGAGGCCGTCACGACCGTGACCGGCGTGCCCGCCAGCTCGCGCTCCATCAGCTCGACGCCCTCCGGGGCGGCGAGCAGCACGACCGCGGTCACGTCGTCGGCGCCGCGCTTGATCAGCTCGTGGATCGCGGCGACCAGCGTGCCGCCGGTGGCCAGCATCGGGTCCAGGACGTACACCTGGCGGCCCGAGAGGTCCTCCGGCATCCGCGTGGCGTAGGTCGACGCCTCCAGCGTCTCCTCGTTGCGGATCATGCCCAGGAAGCCCACCTCGGCGGTCGGCAGCAGCCGCACCATGCCGTCGAGCATGCCGAGGCCGGCCCGCAGGATCGGGACGACCAGGGGCCGCGGGTACGACAGCTTCACGCCGGTGGTCGGCGTGACGGGGGTCTCGATGTCGACCTGCTCGGTGCGCACGTCCCTGGTGGCCTCGTAGGCGAGCAGGGTGACCAGTTCGTCGGCGAGCCGGCGGAAGGTCGGGGAGTCGGTGCGCTTGTCGCGCAGAGTCGTGAGCTTGTGGGCGACCAGCGGGTGATCGACGACGTGGAGACGCATGCGCCCACAGTAGCCCGCACTGGCGTGCAGCCACGCCCTGGAGGGAAGGTGGGGTCGTACACGGTTCCGTACACGGAGTCGTACACGGAACCCTGCCGGTGGGGTGGTGGGCCATGCCGCGACAGCACGAGGAACCTCCCGAGACCGACGCCGAGCGCCGGCGGCGACGCGCCCAGTTCCTGCGCGACCTGAACGAGGCGCGGGCGCTGCGCGAGCGCGTCCAGCCGCGCCGCGCCCGGGCGGCCCGGATGCGCCAGGCCATGCGCATGCGCACCTTCCGTTGGTGACGCCGGTGACACAGGCGCGACACCGGCGACACGGGCCGTCGGTGACCCCTGTGACGTGCGCGACACGCGCGAGGCGCGGAGGGCGCGCGACGGCGTACGAAGTGCGTCCGGAGGTCAGACTGATGCACGACGCAAGAGCCGAAGACCTCTCCTGAAGCCGCTCTTTCTGCCACGATGCCGATTGGGCGGGGCAACGGAGCGCACCGCCGGATCGACACACCTCTGATCAGTGGGAGAGTCACGGTGTACTTCGCCGCACTGCTCGCGCGCACCGAAGACGGGTGGGAAGCGAGCGACACGGAACTCGACGACGTGGAGACCCTGTCCGACCTGACCGAGCTCGCCCGCGAGGCGTCGGTCGACGAGGACACGGTGGTCGTCTACATGGAGCAGGAGGACTCGTGGTTCGCCATCGTCCGCGTGGACGGTGAGGACGACGCCCGGATCTACGTCTCGGACGGAGCAGCCGCCGCCCGCTCGTCCTACGGGGAGATCCTGACCAAGGAGATCCTGGGCACGGACCGGGACGACGACGCCGACGACCTGGACGCGCTGGACCTCGACGGCACCGAGGACGGCGAGCCGGAGGCCGAGGACGACGGGGACGACGACGGCGCGGCCGCCGACGCGGCGCCCTCCGGTCCGGTCGGCGACCGGCTGATCCTGGAGGACCTGGGCGTGTCGGAGCGCGACCTGCGGTCGCTGGAGCCGGGAGACGCGCTGTCGGATCTGGCCGAGGCGCTCGGCGCCGCGGAAGTGCTGGAGACCGTCCGCTAGTGATGCAGTCCGTACCACCCGGATCGGGACCGGCCTGGGCCGGTCCCGATTCCGTTCCGACCCCCGCTCCGGGCGCCCACGACCCGGTACGGGACCCCTGGCGCGCGGCGATGCGTCTCGCGCTGGCCGAGGCCGACGCGGCCGCCCTGGGCGGCGACGTGCCGGTCGGCGCGGTGCTGCTCGGCCCGGACGGCGCGGTGCTCGCCGCCGGGCACAACGAACGCGAGGCGACCCACGACCCGACCGCGCACGCGGAGGTCCTCGCCCTGCGCCGGGCGGCGGCGCTGCGCGGCGAGTGGCGGCTGACCGGCTGCACGCTCGTCGTCACCCTCGAACCGTGCGTGATGTGCGCGGGCGCGCTGGTGCAGGCGCGGGTCGACCGGGTCGTCTACGGCGCGGTGGACGAGAAGGCCGGCGCGGCCGGCTCGCTGTGGGACCTGGTGCGCGACCGCCGGCTCAACCACCGTCCCGAGGTGATCGCGGGCGTGCTGGCCGAGGAGTGCTCGGCGCAGCTGACGGCCTTCTTCCGCGACCGCTGACCGCGTACGACCTGCGTGTGACCCGCTTATGACCCGCGTATGACCCGCGCAGGACGTGCCCGGGGATACGGATTTCATCGCAGGGGCACCTTTGGGCTAAGCTCTCTCTCGGTAGCGTGTCCGAGCGGCCGAAGGAGCTCGCCTCGAAAGCGAGTGTGGCGCAAGTCACCGAGGGTTCAAATCCCTCCGCTACCGCTTCTGTACGAAGGGCCCGGTGCATCGCACCGGGCCCTTCGTCGTGTCCGGCCGCGGCCCCCTCCGGCGGCCCGGCAAAGGGCCTCGAAAGCCGGGTCATTGGTCTTCAGGAACGGGGTAGGGGCTCGGCTAGACTCACGCGACCACGCCGGGGAGGGCAGAACTGATGGTCGAGGCGAAGAAGGTCGCACTCTGGATCGTCATCGTCTTTGTGCTGTACACGATCGTCGTCTCTCCCAAGCGGGCCGCCGAGCTCGTCGGGGTAGGGTTCGAGGGCATATCGTCCGCCGCACAGGGCGTCGGCGAGTTCATGACCGAACTCGTCAACTAGAGCACCGACGAGGAGTCCTGCTGTGATCCGCCATCTGGTCCTGTTCAAGCTCAACGACGGGGTGGAGCGTGACGAGCCGCGCGTCGTGGCCGGCGTCGAGGCCTTCAAGGCCCTGGGCGGCGTCATTCCGGAGCTGACGTTCTGGGAGTGCGCCTGGAACATCACCGACCGCCCCATCGCCTACGACTTCGCCATCAACTCGGCGGTCGAGGACACGGACGCGCTGAAGCGGTACATCGAGCACGCCGACCACCAGGCGGCCGCCGCCCAGTGGCGTGAGTTCGCCACGTGGGTGATCGCGGACTACGAGTTCTGACCGGCCCACCGACCGGCCCACCGGGCCCGGATCACGGCCCCTCGCCTTCGCGGCGGGGGGCCTTCTGGCATCTATGCCCGTCCAACTTGCCCTCAACACGTGGTTATACGGTGCTTGCACACAGTGGACATGTCTTGTGATGCTATGACCGCTTTTGACGGATGAGTTGACCGTAGTTGACCAGCAAGACCAGTCAGAGGGGTGGCGTGAACGTGCCGGCCAGTACTGCGCCTCAGGTGCCGCCCCAGCCCGAGTCCTCGGGCGAGCAGGAGCCCGACGCCCCCCGACCGCGGGAGCGCAGCAGTCGCGGGGCCGACACCCGGGCGCTCACCCAGGTGCTCTTCGGGCAGCTGAAGAACCTGGAGCCGGGCACCCCCGAGCACGACCGGATCCGCGGCGCGCTGATCGAGGCCAACCTGCCTCTCGTGCGGTACGCGGCGGCCCGCTTCCGCTCCCGCAACGAGCCGATGGAGGACGTGGTCCAGGTCGGCACCATCGGACTGATCAACGCCATCGACCGGTTCGACCCGGACCGGGGCGTGCAGTTCCCGACCTTCGCCATGCCCACCGTCGTCGGCGAGATCAAGCGATACTTCCGCGACAACGTGCGCACCGTCCACGTACCGCGCCGCCTCCACGAACTCTGGGTCCAGGTCAACGGCGCCACGGAGGACCTGACCACCGCCCACGGGCGCTCCCCCACCACCGCCGAGATCGCCGAACGCCTGAAGATCGGCGAGGACGAGGTGCTGGCCTGCATCGAGGCCGGCCGCTCGTACCACGCCACCTCCCTGGAGGCGGCGCAGGAGGGCGACGGACTGCCCGGACTGCTCGACCGGCTCGGCTACGAGGACCCGGCGCTCGCCGGCGTCGAACACCGCGACCTCGTCCGGCACCTGCTCGTCCAGCTGCCCGAGCGCGAGCAGCGCATCCTGATGCTCCGTTACTACAGCAATCTGACCCAGTCTCAGATCAGCCAGGAGCTCGGGGTTTCACAGATGCACGTGTCAAGGCTCCTCGCCCGTAGCTTCGCCCGGCTGAGATCCGCAAATCGGATCGACGCGTAACCGGAACGGGTAGACCGGTTCGGAGCAGTTCTGACGCTCCCCAAATGCCGTACACCCCTTGTTTCCTGCGGATATCCGCCCCCACCTTGTCGACAAGTCACTACAGCGTGTTGCCGACATGTGACATTCTGCTGGAACCGCGTTTGGCACGGCCCAGCCTCCGGTATTCAGGTGGAGGCTGCGTTCCACCGATGGTCGCGGCCACCGCGACCGTCCCGCGACCTCAAGGGGGTGGCATGTCCGCAGAACAGGGCAGCTCGAAGGTGCTCACGCTCACGAAGAACGAGCCCGCCGAGCCGCTTCACGTGCCTTCGGAAGCCATCGACACCCGCACGCTGTCCCGCTCCCTGTTCCTCAGGCTGCGCGCCCTCGACGCCGACGGCGCGGCGGCGGACAGCCCGGAGCGGACCTATGTCCGCGACACCCTCATCGAACTCAACCTCCCGCTGGTCCGGTACGCGGCCGCCCGCTTCCGCTCCCGCAACGAGCCGATGGAGGACATCGTCCAGGTCGGCACGATCGGTCTGATCAAGGCCATCGACCGTTTCGACTGCGAACGCGGCGTGGAATTCCCGACGTTCGCGATGCCGACCGTGGTCGGCGAGATCAAGCGCTTCTTCCGCGACACCTCGTGGTCGGTGCGGGTGCCGCGCCGGCTGCAGGAGCTGCGCCTGGCGCTGACGAAGGCCAGCGACGAGCTGTCGCAGAAGCTGGACCGCTCCCCCACCGTCCCCGAACTCGCCGCAGTGCTCGGGGTGTCGGAGGAGGACGTCGTCGACGGCCTCGCCGTCGGCAACGCGTACACCGCCTCCTCGCTCGACTCCCCGTCGCCCGAGGACGACGGCGGCGAGGGCTCGCTCGCAGACCGGCTCGGCTACGAGGACACCGCGCTCGAGGGCGTGGAGTACCGCGAGTCGCTGAAGCCGCTGCTGGCCAAACTCCCGCCCCGGGAGCGGCAGATCATCATGCTGCGCTTCTTCGCCAACATGACCCAGTCGCAGATCGGCGAGGAGGTCGGCATCTCGCAGATGCACGTCTCGCGGCTGCTCACGCGCACGCTGGCCCAGCTGCGCGAGGGCCTGATCGCGGACTGATCGCGGCCCGATCGCGGCCCGATCGCAGCCTGATCGCGGACTGATCCGGTAGCACATCGCGCCGGGCCGCACAGGAAGTTCGCTCTTCCGCTTCCTTGTTGACGGGTCGTCAGACACACTGGCGCGATGCGACGGAGGCGGCTGGGGCTACTCACGGCGGCGCTCTGCCTCGGCGGGGCGCTGACCGCGTGCGGCGACGGGAACGACGGCGAGGGCTACGCGGCGGTCGGCGCGCGCGGCGGAGCCTCGCCGGGCGGCGCGGCGGCGCCCTCGGGCCCGGTGCGCCTGGTCCCCCTGGACGGCCCGTCGGCGAGCGGGACGACGTCGAGCACGTCGCGCCCGCAGCCGGAGGGGACGGAGGGCGGCGAAGCCCCCGGTACGGGTACGCGGACGGGCTCGGCGACCGTGACGCTGCCGGGCGCCGAAGCCACGGGCCCCACGGTCCCCGGCGCGACGGCACCGCCCCTGCCCGCCCCGGGTACGCCCGGAAGCCCCGGCGCCCCGCCGAGTACCCCGAACAGCCCGCCGGCGCCCCGCCCGCCCGGGACGACCCCGCCGCCGCCCGGCCCCGCCCTGCTGACGCTCTCCGTGCCGCAGCTCGCCGACGGCGACCGCCGGTGGTGCGAGCGGGTGACCCTCACCTTCCGCAACACCGGGGGCATGGCCGCGGCCTCGGGAACCGTGGCCTTCGAGACGCACATCATCGGGGCGCTCGGCGTCGACTGGGCGACCATCGGGTCGACCCAGCCGCTGCCCTCGCCGATCGCCGCGGGCACGGCGAAACAGCACACCTACACGGTGTGCGTGGAGTCCTGGCGCGTTCCCCTCGGCATGCGCATCGACACGCAGAAGGTCACGGCCACCTGGAAGTGAGGAGCGCGGGCGGTCAGCCCAGCGCGAGCCAGGCCACCGCGGCGACGACCGCGATCGCGGCGACGATGCCGACGATCAGGCCCACCCGCGGACCGGAGGACGGCGCGGCCTGCGGCTGCCGGCTCTGCGGGGCGGCCTCGTCGACGAAGGCGCGGAACATCTGGGTGCTGCCGGCCGGGTCGTAGCTGCCCTCGGGGCCCTGACCCTGCGGTGCGTGGGGGTTGTGTGCCATGAGGCAGGACCCTAGCGAACGGGGGGTTGCGGCCCCAACCCCCGGCACCGGTCCCGCACACCGCCTCCCCCTTTGCCGATTCTTTAGCGCCGTTTGACCGATTTAGTTTGCCTGAAGCAACCATCCATCTCTATGGTTGCCCTAAGCAACAAGATGTCTGGGGTAGCCGTGGACCAGCCGAACCGGTACGAGAACCTCACCCGCCAGGTCAGCGCCATCGGCGCGGTCAAGCGCGGCATGGCGCGCTCCCTGCCCGCCGACTGCCCGCCCGGCACCGCGGGGGTGATCGCCCTGGTCCACCGCCACGGCGACCTGCGCATCGGCCGGATCTCCGAGCTGATGGGCGTCGACATGTCGGTCAGCAGCCGGCACGTCGCCCATGCCGTCGAACGCGGCTGGGTCGAGCGGCTGCCCGACCCGGACGACCGGCGCTCGCGCATCCTGCGCCTCACTCCCGAGGGCGGGGACAAGCTCGCCGAGCTGGACCGCCGGCTGACCGCGATGCTCGCGCAGAAGCTGGCGGACTGGTCCGACGACGACATCGAACTGCTCACCCGTCTGCTCACCCGTTTCCGAGACGCCTTCGGGGACTGCCGCGCCCACCACGCCTGACGACGAAGGAAGTTCATGGCCACGACCACCTCCGCCCCCGCGACACACGCGGGCGGACCCCCCTCCGGCGGGGCGCCCATGTCCCACCGGCAGATCATGGAGGCGCTCTCCGGGCTGCTGCTCGGCATGTTCGTCGCGATCCTGTCGTCGACGATCGTCTCCAACGCGCTGCCCCAGATCATCACCGACCTCGGCGGCGGCCAGTCCGCGTACACCTGGGTCGTCACCGCGGCCCTGCTGTCGATGACGGCGACCACGCCCCTGTGGGGGAAGCTGGCCGACCTCTTCTCCAAGAAGCTGCTCGTCCAGACCGCCCTGCTCATCTACGTGGCCGGTTCGGTCGTGGCCGGCCTCTCCCAGAACACCGGCATGCTGATCGCCTGCCGCGTCGTCCAGGGCATCGGCGTCGGCGGTCTGACCGCCCTCTCCCAGATCATCCTGGCCGCGATGATCGCCCCGCGCGAGCGCGGCCGGTACAGCGGCTACCTCGGCGCGGTCTTCGCCGTCGCCACCGTCGGCGGCCCGCTGCTCGGCGGTGTCATCACCGACACCGAGTGGCTCGGCTGGCGCTGGTGCTTCTACGTCGGCGTGCCGTTCGCGCTGATCGCTCTGTTCGTGCTGCAGAAGACGCTGAAGCTCCCGGTCGTGAAGCGGGACGTGAAGGTCGACTGGGCGGGCGCGTTCTTCATCAGCGCCGCGGTCTCGCTGCTGCTGATCTGGGTCACCTTCGCCGGCGACAAGTACGACTGGATGTCCTGGCAGACGGCCGTCATGGTCGGCGGCTCGGTCCTGCTCGGCGCGGTGTTCCTGTTCGTCGAGTCGCGGGCGGGCGAGCCGATCATCCCGCTCCGCCTGTTCCGCAACCGCACGATCACGCTGGCCTCGCTGGCCTCGCTCTTCGTGGGCGTCGCGATGTTCGCCGGCACGGTGTTCTTCAGCCAGTACTTCCAGCTGGCCCGGAACGAGTCTCCGACGATGTCCGGCGTCCTCACCATCCCGATGATCGCGGGCCTGTTCGTCTCGTCCACGGCCTCCGGCATGATCATCACCAAGACCGGCCGCTGGAAGGCCTGGCTGATCGGCGGCGGCGCGCTCACCACCGGCGGCCTCGGCCTGCTGGGCACCATCCGGTACGACACGGAGTACTGGCACATCGCCCTGTTCATGGCGGTCCTGGGTCTCGGCCTCGGCATGATGATGCAGAACCTCGTGCTCTGCACCCAGAACCAGGTCGACCCCTCCGACCTCGGCGCGGCCTCCTCCGTCGTCACCTTCTTCCGCTCCCTCGGCGGCGCGATCGGCGTCTCGGCGCTCGGCGCGGTCATGGCCCACCGGGTCACCGACTACGTCAGGGACGGCCTCGCCGCGCTCGGCCCGAAGGCCGCGGCGGCCATGGGCCAGGGCGGTAAGGGCGGCGGGATCCCGGACATGGACAAGCTGCCGGCCCCGATCCGCACGGTCATGGAGGACGCCTACGGGCACGGCGTCGGCGACGTCTTCCTCTACTCGGCGCCGTTCGCGCTGCTCGCCTTCCTGGTGACGCTGTTCATCAAGGAGGTCGCGCTGAAGAGCAACAGCGCGGCGGCGGAAGCGAAGTAGCGGGGCACGGGTCACAGGTCACGGGTCGCCGGAAAGACCCCCGGCCGCGCTCCGTAGCGGAGGCGCGGCCGGGTCCACGGAGCGGCGGGCAGGGGACGGCCCGCCGCTCCGTCATTGCTGCGGTTCTTCCGTACGGCTCCGCTCGACCATGACCTCGATGCCCGCGATCAGCACGTCCAGGGCGTAGTCGAAGTCGCGGTCCCAGATCGCCGTGACGTTGGCGTGCGAGGCCCGCTCGTCGAGGAGGTCGGTCATGTCCTCCAGGGCTTCCGTGAACTGCGGGTCCTCACGGAAGGTCTTGATCGCGTCCGAGTAGAAGTCGTCCTGCGACATGCCCGCCTGCTGGGCGCTGCGGCCGAACTGGGCCTCGATGGTGCCGTAGCCGTACACGAACTGGAAGACCGCCGACATCGCGCTCGGCTGACGGGTGATCGGCAGACCGGTGTCCCGGATCGCCTCCTGGATCTTGGAGCCGACGGCGATCGCGTGCGGGCCGATGTTCAGGTACTGGCCCGCGCACGTCGACATCCACGGGTGGCGGACCAGCATCCGGCGGTACTCCAGGGCGAGCACCCTGATCCGGTCCCGCCAGTCGCCGGCGGCGTCGACCGCCTCGACGTCGACCTCGCCGTAGCCCGTGTCGACGGCGTACTCGATGATGTCGTCCTTGGTGTCCACGTACCAGTACAGGGACATCGCGGTGACGTTCAGCTCGGTCGCCAGCTTGCGCATCGACAGCTTCGCCAGGCCCTCCTCGTCCAGCATCCGGATCGCGGCGGCCACGATCCGGTCCCGGTCGAGCCCGGCCGGGCCGCCCCCGCTGCGGGCGGCCCGCTGCTCCAGCCAGACGCTGGAACGCGCCGGGTTCTTGGCCCTGTCGGCTGCCTTCACCATCGCGCGCCCCTTCATCGGTCAGTGCTCCGTGACCATGCTAGGCAGCCACGGTCGGCTGCTCGGACTCCGCCGCCTTCTGCTCCGTCCGCTCGGCCCGCTTCAGCAGCGCCGCCGCCAGCAGGCCGCCGGCGAAGACCGCGACCGCGCCAACAAGCTGGCTGGTCTGCAGGCCGGAGGCGAAGGCGTCCGAGATCTGCTGCCGCTCCGCCTCGGTGCCCGCCGCGGCCAGGGCCGCCGGGAGCGAGGTCGCGGTGACGGTGACCAGCGCGGCGAACCGGGCGTTGAGGACCGCGCCGAGGATCGCGACGCCGAGGCCGTTGCCGAACTCCGCGAGCGTGCCGTTGACGCCCGCGCCGACGCCGGCCTTCTC
Organism: Streptomyces sp. NPDC048604; assembly: GCF_043199435.1. Lineage (NCBI taxonomy): Bacteria > Bacillati > Actinomycetota > Actinomycetes > Kitasatosporales > Streptomycetaceae > Streptomyces > Streptomyces sp. NPDC048604. The sequence continues at coordinate 70,620 of NZ_JBICVX010000016.1, read as the reverse complement.
CGGCGGGATGGCGCTCATGATGGCGTTGGCCATGGCCGGGTTGGAGAGCGCGATGCCCGCGCCCATCAGGACCAGGCCGAGCAGCATGCCGCTGTACGTGCCGTCGGTGCCGCCGCCGAGCAGGGCGATCGAGGTGAGACCGCCCGCGACCAGGGACAGGCCGAGCGCGACGGAGGGCGCGGTGCCGATCTTCATGACCAGCTTGGGGCCGATGCCGGACAGGTTGAGCACGACGATCGACAGCGCCAGCGGTGCCATCCGCAGACCGGCCTCCAGCGGCTCGTAGCCGAGCACGAACTGCAGGTGCTGGGTGAGCAGGAAGAGCGAGCCGCCCATGCCGAGCATGACCAGGATCGCGCCGGCGACCGCGCCGACGAACTTCTGGTTGCGGAAGAAGTGCATGTCGAGCATCGGGTACGGGATGCGCAGCTCCCACAGCACGAAGCCGGTGAGGACGGCGACGCCGATCGCGGCCGGGAGCAGCACCTCGGTCGAGGTCCAGCCGTGCTCGGGGCCGGTGATGATCGCGTACACCACGGAGGTCATGCCGATGGTGGAGAGCAGCGCGCCGAGCAGGTCGGGGCGCTCGCCCTGCGGGTTCTTGGACTCGGGGACCAGCTTGAGCACGGCGACCAGGCCGATCACCGCCACCGGGATGTTGATCAGGAAGATCATTCCCCACCAGAAGTGGTTCAGGATCGCGCCGCCGATCAGCGGGCCGGCGGCGAAGCCGAGCGAGCCGATCGTGGCCCAGATCGCGATGGCCTTGACCCGCTGGGACTCGTCGAAGATCTGCATGACGACCGCGAGGGTCGTGGTCATCAGGAGCGCGCCGCCGACGCCCATGCCCGCACGGGCGGCGATCAGCTGGGCGGTGGAGTCGGCCAGGCCGGCGGCGAGCGAGCCGAGGCCGAAGAGCGCGAGGCCCACGGCGAGGAGCTTCTTGCGGCCGTAGCGGTCGGCGGCGTTGCCGGCAGTGAGCAGCAGACCCGACTGGACCAGCGAGTAGGCGTTGATCATCCACTGGATGTCGCTGGTGGAGGCGTGCAGTTCGGTGGTGAGCGAGGGGATCGCGACGCTCAGGACGGTGTTGTCGAGCAGCACGGTGAGCTGGGCGAGGCAGATCACGCCGAGGATCAGCCAGCGCTGCGGGTGCCCGCCGGACTTCACGGCGGTGGGTTGGTTCTCGGCGGTCGTCGCCGTCATGGTTCCCCCTTGTACGGTGTACGGGACGTGACGTCGTACACCGTACAAGGGATCCTCGTACGCTGTATAGCGATTTCTCGGGGATGCTCGGCCGGGCCTTCGGAGGACCTACTTCCGCTTGGTCAGGTCGTAGAAGGTGGACCCGTCGAGGGTGACCTTCTCGAAGGTGGCCGCGACCCATGTGGCGATCGCGGAGCTGGTCCCGCCGCCCGGCCCCATCCGCATCCCGCCGCCCTCGCCGGAGCCGACGAAGTAGTGGATGCGGCCCTGGGCCACGTACTGCTTGAACTGGGCGAGGGTCGGCGACGGGTCGCTGCCGTTGAAGCCGCCGATCGCCATCACCGGCTTCCCGGTGGCGAGCTGGTAGCTGGCCGCGTTCTGCGCGCCGACCGCCGCGGCGACCCAGGTGTACGCGCCGGCGTCCGCCGAGAGCGCCGCCTTCGTCGCGCTGCCGACGCTCGCGCCGTTGAGGAGACCGCCGGCGCCGCCGGGCCCGCCGGGGGCGGTGGGAGCGCGTCGGGAACCGTCGCGGCCGAGGCCGCCGGCCTGTCCGTCCTGGCCGCCCTGTCCGTCCTGGCCGCCCTGTCCGTCCTGGCCGCCGCCCGGGAACTGACCTCCGCCCGGGAACTGGCCGCCGCCGGGTGCCGTGCCCGGGGCGGGGGGTGTGCCGCCGGGGTTGCCGGGGAGTGCCTGGTTGCCGGGGGCCGTGCCCTGGACGCCGCCCCGGCCGTCAGGCCCGTACGAGAGGAAACGCATTCCGCCCGGGCCGCCGCGGCCGCCCGCCGGGCCCGCGGTCACGATCGAGCCCTGGTGCCCCGCGTCCACCGTCGCCAGCGTGTACGCGACCGGCCCCGCGAGCCCCGCCGCGAGCCCGAGGCCCGCGAAAGCCAGGCCGAGCCTCCGGTCCGACCGGCCCGCGAACACCAGCCCCGCGGCGGCCACGAGCCCCGCCACCAGCACCGTCGTACGCAGCCACGGCAGCCAGTCCGGCGTGCGGCCCAGCAGCGTGTACGCCCACCAGGCCGTGCCGGCCACCGTCGCCGCCAGCGCCGCCGACGCGGCCCAGCGGCCGCGCTCCTCCCACAGCACCGCCGCGCCCATGCCGACGAGCGCCGCGAGGTACGGGGCCAGGGCGATGGTGTAGTACTCGTGGAAGATCCCCGCCATGAAGCTGAACACGGCCACGGTCGTCAGCAGCGCCCCGCCCCAGACCAGGAACGCGGCCCGCGCCGTGTCCGTGCGCGCCGCCCGCCGGGTGACGACCAGTCCGGCGACCAGCAGGATCAGCGCGGCCGGCAGCAGCCAGGAGATCTGCCCGCCGACCGAGTCGTTGAACATCCGCCCGAGACCGGTCTCGCCCCAGCCGCCACCGCCACCCATGGCGCGGCCGCCGCCGGGCAGCTGCTCGACGCCCTCGGGCAGACTCATGCCTCCGCGAGCCGCGCCCCCTCCGACGCTGCCGACCTCGTCGCCGTTGAGCCGGCCGAGTCCGTTGTAGCCGAAGGTCAGCTCCAGGAAGCTGTTGTTCTGCGAGCCGCCGACGTACGGCCGCGAGGACTTCGGCCACAGCTCGACCACGGCCACCCACCAGCCGCCGGACACCACCAGCGCGAGCCCCGCGAGGGCGAGTTGCCCGAGACGGCGGCCGATCCGGACCGGGGCGCACACCGCGTACACCACGGCCGGCGCCGGCAGCACCAGGAACGCCTGCAGCGTCTTGGCGAGGAACGCGAGACCGAGCGCCACCCCCGCCCACACCAGCCACTTCGTCGCGCCCTGCTCCAGCGCCCGCAGTACGCAGTACACGGCGACCGTCGACAGCAGCGCGAGGAGCGCGTCCGGGTTGTTGAACCGGAACATCAGCGCCGCCACCGGCGTGAGCGCCAGCACCGTGCCCGCGAGCAGTCCCGCCCCGGCCCCGAACCGCCGCCGCACCGCGGCGTACAGGACGGCGACCGTCGCCACGCCCATCAGCACCTCGGGCACCAGGATCTGCCACGAGCCGAGACCGAACAGCCGCACCGACAGCGCCATCGGCCACAGCGCGGCCGGCGGCTTGTCCACGGTGATGGCGTTGCCCGCGTCGAGCGAGCCGAAGAAGAAGGCCTTCCAGCTCTCGCCGCCCGCCTGCGCGGCGGCGGAGTAGAAGGAGTTGGCGTAGCCGGAGGCGCTCAGGTTCCACAGGTAGAGCAGGCCGGTGGCCAGCAGCAGGGCGAGGAGGGCGGGCCGCGCCCAGGGGGCGTCGTCGGCCCGCCCGCGCCACAGCCGTCGGAGCACAGTCGTCGTCATCGGTCGTCCTTGGAAGTGGATCGCTCCGGAAACACCCAGAGCCGGAAGAGAAGGAACCGCAGCACCGTCGCCGCGAGGTTGGCGGTGATCAGCACCGCGAGTTCGGCGGAGTGCCCCGGGGCGCCGGTCGCGGCGCTCAGCGCGGCGAGCGAGCCGCTGGTCAGGGCCAGCCCGATGCCGAAGATCACCAGCCCCTGCGCCTGGTGGCGCAGCGCGCGGGCCCGGCCCCGTACGCCGAAGGTGAGCCGCCGGTTCGCGGCGGTGTTGGCGATCGCGGAAAGCAACAGGGCGGCGGCATTGGCAAGTTGAGGACCGACACCGAGCCGGAAGCCGGAGTACAACGCCAGGTGCAGCACCGTGGACAGCACCCCCACCGCGCAGAACCCGACCAGCTGCCGGGTCAGCCCGCGCGGCACCCCGGACAGTTCGCGGTCCCGCGGGTCGTCCCCGAACGGCCGGGACAGCCGCTCCAGCGGCAGCGAGCCGGTCGCGAGCGCCCGCCCCACGCGCCAGACGCCCTTGAGGTCCTCGGTCGCCGTCCGCACGATGTGCACGGTCGAGTCCGGGTCGTCGACCCAGTCGACCGGCACCTCGTGGATCCGCAGCCCGGCCCGCTCGGCCAGCACCAGCATCTCCGTGTCGAAGAACCAGCCGGTGTCCTCGACCATCGGCAGCAGCCGCTCCGCGACCTCCCGCCGGATCGCCTTGAACCCGCACTGCGCGTCGGAGAACCGCGCGGCCAGCGAGCCGCGCAGGATCAGGTTGTACGCCCGGGAGATCAGCTCCCGCTTCGGCCCGCGCACCACCCGCGAGGAGCGGGCCAGCCGGGAGCCGATCGCCAGATCGGAGTGGCCCGAGATCAGCGGGGCGACCAGCGGGAGCAGCGCGTTCAGGTCGGTGGACAGGTCCACGTCCATGTACGCGAGGACGGGCGCGTCCGAGGCGGACCACACGGTCCGCAGCGCCCGCCCCCGGCCCTTCTGCTCCAGGCGCGCCGAGCGCACCTCGGGCACGGTCGCGGCCAGCCGGGCCGCGATCTCGGGGGTGCCGTCGGTCGAGGCGTTGTCGGCGACCGTGATCCGGAAGGCGTACGGGAACGTGGCGGCGAGGTGCGCGTGCAGCCGCCGGACGCAGGGCTCGAGGTCCTTCTCCTCGTTGAACACGGGGATCACGACATCGAGTACGGGCGGCCGGCCGGCGCCGCCCACGGGCAGGTGCTCGCGGGCGGGGAGGGCCCCCGCCAGGGTGTCGGTTCGCATGCCCCAGACGGTTCCGGGGCCCGCTGTCACACCTGTGTGATGAGGCTGTGCACCGGCTGTGAGCTGCGATCCTCCGGCGTCCTGGGCGTCCTGGGCAGCCGCACGGAGAACGTCGTCCGCCCGGGGACTGACTCGACCGTCGCCTCGCCGCCGTGCGCGGCGACGACGGCCCGCACGATCGACAGCCCGAGCCCGGTGGAACCGGCGTGCCGGGACCGGGAGGCGTCGCCGCGGGCGAACCGCTCGAACACGTGCGGCAGCAACTCGGCCGGCACGCCCGGCCCCTCGTCCTCCACGTCGACCACCGCCCACGCCCCCTCGGTCCGCAGCCGCGCGGTCACCTTGGTCCCGGGCGGCGTGTGGGCGCGGGCGTTGCCGAGCAGGTTGAGCAGGACTTGGTGCAGCCGGGCGGCGTCACCGTGGACGGTGACGGGGGAGAGGGAGTCGGGGGACTCAGGGGGCTTGGGGGGCCCGGTGGACTCAGGGGACTCGGGGTGCCCCGTGGACTCGTCCGGAACGGCGTACTCCGCCGGCCCCGCAGGCAGTTCGAGGCGCCAGCCGTGGTCCGGCCCGGCCGCACGCGCGTCGCTCACCGCGTCCACGACCAGCGACGCCAGATCGGTGTCCCGCAGATCGAGCGGGCGGCCGGCGTCCAGCCGGGCGAGCAGCAGCAGGTCCTCCACCAGCCCGGTCATCCGGACGGCCTCCGACTCGATCCGGCCCAGCGCGTGCCGGGTGTCGGGCCCGCACTCCTCCGGGCCGCGCCGGGTCAGCTCCGCGTACCCGCGGATCGAGGCGAGCGGCGTGCGCAGCTCGTGGCTGGCGTCGGCGACGAACCGCCGGACCCGCGTCTCGCTCTGCTGCCGGGCGTTCAGGGCCGCGTCGACGTGGTCGAGCATCCGGTTGATGGCCGCGCCGACCTGCCCGACCTCGGTGCGCGGATCGGCCTCCGGCACCCGCTGGTGCAGGGCCGGTTCGCCGCTGTGCAGGGGGAGTTCGGCGACCTGGGTGGCGGTGGCAGCGACTCTTCTGAGAGGCCGGAGTGCGATGCGTACGAGGGCGGTGCCGGCCAGGGAGGCGGCGACGAGTCCGGCGCCGGTGACGCTCAGCTCGACCACGATCAGCGTGGACAGCGCGTCCTCGACCTCGGCGATCGGGATGCCCACGAGGTACTCGCCGTGCGCCCCGACCGCGTACGCGATGCGGTAGGAGCCGAGCCCGGGCAGCTCGGCGGTGTGCGGCTCGCCGTCGCGGGGGACGTCGTCGAGCGCGGTGCGCTGCGCCTCGTCCAGGGCGCGCAGCCGGTAGCGGGGGCGCTCCTCGTCGTCCGCGACCTCGCTGGAGACCGCGGCGGTGCGCAGCTCCCCGTCCAGGAGCAGCGCGCCGAGCGTGCCGAGCGGGGCGCCGGGACCGCTGAGGAAGCCCATCGGGTCCTTCTGCCGCAGCCCGTCGAACCCCGGCACGCCGCTGCCCGGGTCCGGGAGCATCGCGACGGGCGGCGGCCCGGCGGCCCGTCCGGCCACCTCCCCCAGCCGGCCGTCGGCCTGGTCGTACAGGTACGACCGGAACGCGATCGTGGTCACCGTGCCGATCACGGCGGCGACCACGGCGATCAGGACGACGGCGGAGACGACGAGCCGCGTCCGCAGGGACAGGGGCCCCCGAAAACGCCCGAGGACCGCTCGCACCCCTGTCCCCGCTCGCACCGCGCTCCCCGCACTCCCACCTCGCACCGATCTCCCCGCACGCACCCCGCTCACCTGCTACTCCGCGGGCTTGATGAGATACCCGGCCCCGCGCCGCGTGTGGATCATCGGCGCCCGTCCGGCGTCGATCTTCCGCCGCAGATAGGAGATGTACAGCTCGACGACGTTGGCCTGGCCCCCGAAGTCGTAGGACCACACCCGGTCCAGGATCTGCGCCTTGCTGAGCACCCGCCGCGGGTTGCGCATCAGATACCGCAGCAGCTCGAACTCGGTCGCGGTCAGGTGGATCGGCTCGTCGCCGCGGGACACGTCGTGGCTGTCCTCGTCGAGCCGCAGGTCGCCGACGACGAGGACGGAGTCGTCGCGGGCGGCCACCGCCGCGCCGGAACGCCGGATCAGGCCGCGCAGCCGGGCGACGACCTCCTCCAGGCTGAACGGCTTGGTGACGTAGTCGTCGCCGCCGGCGGTGAGCCCGGCGATCCGGTCCTCCACGGCGTCCTTCGCGGTGAGGAACAGCACCGGCACGTCGGGCAGTTCGCGGCGCAGCCGGCCGAGGACGGCGAGCCCGTCCATGTCCGGCAGCATCACGTCGAGCAGCACGGCGTCCGGCCGGAACTCGCGCGCGGTGCGGAGCGCCGAGGCGCCGTCGCCGACGCTGTGCACCTCCCAGCCCTCGTAGCGCAGGGCCATGGAGAGCAGTTCGGTGAGCGACGCCTCGTCGTCGACGACGAGCACGCGTACGGCCGTACCGTCCGGTCTGAGCATGTCGGTTCGCCCCCGGGGCGTCGTGGCGGTCATGGGACCACGCTCTTCGGGGGTGCTGAGAGCGTCCTTGGCGCTATCTGTGAATTCCCTGAGAAACCGACGGAAGCGGAAGCCCGAAGAGGCGGGCCGCGTTGTCGTGGCAGACACCGCGCAGCCAGTCGTCCCCCAGGTCGAGACGGGCGAGGGCGGCGAGCTGGTGCCCGTAGGGGTAGGGGATGTTCGGAAAGTCGGAACCGAGCAGGACGCGGTCCCCGAGGTCGAGCAGCCGCTTGAGCCCGGTGGCCGCGGGAAACGGCGCGAGCCGCTCGGCGAAGTCCGTGAAGGCCATCGTGGTGTCGAGATGCACCCCGTCGTACCGCTCGGCGAGCCCGAGGAAGTCGGCGTACTCCGGCATCCCCATGTGCGCGACGATCACCTTGAGCCGGGGATGCCGCGCGAGCAGCCGCCGCATGGGCTCCGGCCCGGTGTACCGCCCGGGCGCGGGCCCGGAACCGCAGTGGACGACGACGGGCAGGCCGGCGTCGGAGAGCTCCCCCCAGACCTCACGGAGGCTTTCGTCGTTCGGGTCGAAGTCCCCCACCTGAAGGTGCACCTTGAACACCCGCGCCCCGGCGTCGATCGCCTCCCGCACATAGGCGGGGGCGCCGGCCTCGGGATGGAAGGTGGCGGTGTGGAGGCAGTCGGGGGTCCGCGCGGCGAAGCCGGCCGCCCACTCGTTGAGCCAGCGGGCCATGCCGGGCTTGTGCGGGTAGAGCATGGCCGTGAACGCCCGCACGCCGAACCCGCGCAGCAGGTCGACCCGGCGGTCCTCCTCCTCGCGGTAGGCGATGGGCCAGGCGACGCCGGTGAGCGGCCCGACGGAGTCGAAGTACGCCCAGACCTTGTCGAGCACGTTCTGCGGCATGAAGTGCGTGTGCACGTCGACGAGCCCGGGCAGCCCGAGCGCCCGGGCGAAGGCGACAGGATCAGTGCTCATCGGCGGCGCGGTCGTAGGAGTAGCTCTGCTCGACGCGCCCGATGTGCACGCTGTACCGCTCGTACCAGTGCTCGCGGCCGTGCGCCTTCGCGGCACGGTGCTCGGCGTCGTCCCGCCAGGCGCTCAGCGACTCCAGGTCCCGGAAGTAGGCGACGGTGATCCCGATCCCGCCGGGCGTCCGGGCGGACTCGTACCCGAGGAACCCCGGCACGTCCTGGACGCGCTTGTGCATCCGCTCGACGGTCTCGGCGTACCCCTCGGGGTGCTCGGGCCGGACGGAGGTGAAGACAGCGGTGTAGTAGGGCGGTTCGAGCCCGGAGACGAGAGTGTGGGTCATGTGGATCACGATGCGCGGCGGGAAACGGGCCTGTCCAGGGCAGCATCCAAAAGGGATCCATCCCTTTACCTTCGGGCTCCGGCCGCCCTCGCCCCGCACGCTCCGCCCCTCAGAACAGCCCGCCCTGCTCCCCCACGGCGGCCCGCAGCACGGGCACGGTGACGTCCGCGTCGGCGGGAGCGGAGGCGAGTTCCCAGCCGCTGAGCAGCCGGGTGTCGAGCACCAGACACCGCCCGTCGCCGGCGAGCAGATGCAGATCGGGCCCGGCGGCGGCGAGCAGCCGCCCGGCGACGACCCCGCCGTCGACGAGCCCGGCGACGACACCGGACGGCGCGGGCAGACCGTCGAGCCCGAACACGGCCCCATGGTCGTACGCGGCGAACTCCACGGCCTCCAGGGTCTCCCCCCACCGGGGCACGGCACGGGCGAGCCGGTACAGGTCCTCGACCTCCCGCCCCCGCACCTCGGCCCCCGGCAGCGCATGCCGCACCGCCCGCTTGCGGGCGTACGGCACCCGGTCCGGCACCGACAGCGCCTGCCGCAGCACTTCCTCGGTCCTCCGGGCCGCCATCAGCGCCCCCCGCCCGAGCCAGCAGAAGGCGACGGCCCCCTGCTCCAGCAACCGCGCGGCCCCGCGCTCCTCGGCGGTGATCCCCACCTTCACCATCCCGGGCCCGAACCAGGCGAGGTACACCCGATAGACCCGCGGATCGTCGACGAACGTGTCCGCGGCAACGGAATGCACCCGCTCAAGCCGCGCACACTCGCCACACCGCCCCCCGGTGGAGGACGCGGAAACCCCGGCGCCCAAGGGACAGGGATTCCCCCGAGCCCCCACACACCCCCGCCGCCCGACCCCCCGAACGACCACGGCCTGCCCGTAACCCAGCCGCGAAACCCGCCCCCCGACCCACCGCAGAACGGGCCCGTCCGCGTCCCACCGCAGCCCGTCACAACGCCAGGTGGGCACGGAGGAACCGGCAGCGGATCGATACGGCGAACTCACACCCCGATGGTCCAACCTCAACCCCCCGAACCAAAACCGACCACCCCGGCCCCGTCCCGCCGAAGGAGTGTCCGGCCCGGCCCTGTTACACGGAGGCAATGCGCACAACAACGCAAGAGGCCCGGACTCTCGTCCGGGCCTCTCACCTGTGTGCACTCGGCAGGATTCGAACCTGCAACCTTCTGATCCGTAGTCAGATGCTCTATCCGTTAAGCTACGAGTGCTTGTTCTGTTGTTGTCTTCGCTCCCCGGCCTTTCGGCCCGCTCGCGGCGACAGGAAGAACATTACATGACTGCCGCCGCCATGTGAAATCCATTAGGTACACCCGTTGTGACCTGCGGAAACGTCCCAGGAACGGCGGAAGCCCCGGCCGTGGGGCCGGGGCTTCCTGTGGGGCGGAGGCGGAGGGATTTGAACCCTCGATGGGCTTTAAGGCCCAAACCGCATTAGCAGTGCGGCGCCATAGACCGGACTAGGCGACGCCTCCTTCACGCACTCGCGCGGGCGCGGGTGGTGCGTGCAGATGATGACACAGCCGAGCCGGGTGTCACCAATCGGTTCCCACCGTACTAGGCCGCGCGGCCGCAGGGCAAAGCCCTGCGCTTGCGCAACGACCGGGCGTGCGGAGCGTTAGAGCAGTCGGGGCCCTCACCCTCGCACCCTCCGCACCTCCCGGGAGTTCGCATGCTGCGCCGCCTCGTCCTCACCACGGCCACCGCCGCCCTCGCCCTCTCCGCCGCGCCGGCCGCCGGCGCGCTCCCCGTGCTGTCCGGGCTGCCGCCGCTGCCGTTGCTGTCGTCCACCCCCGACCGCCTCACCGTCACCGTCTCCAAGAGCGCCGACCCCGCCGCCAACGGGACCTTCGAGCTGGAGTGCGGCGCCGCCGGGGCGAGCGGCAACCACCCCGCCGCCGAGGACGCCTGCGCCCGGCTCGGGCAGCTCGACCGTGCGGGCGGGGACCCGTTCGCCGCGCCCGCCGACGGGCGCATGTGCACGATGCAGCACGGCGGCCCGGCCGTCGCGCGGATCACCGGCACCTGGCAGGGCCGCAGCGTCGACGCCCGCTTCAGCCGGACCGACGGCTGCGAGATCGCACGGTGGCAGAACCTGGAGCCCGTGCTCCCCAGCGTGCGCCGCTGAAACCCGACGGGCGCCCGGCGGGGCCCCTCCGGGGGGCGCACACCGCGCGGATCCGCAGGTCAGCGTGCGGATCATGTGCCCATGCCGTACGCCGGCCGCACACAACCTTGCGAAGTGCTCCCCCGCATCCGCCGTCGCGGCCGACGTCCCAGCCCTTAGACTCCTGCAGTGACAGGCTGAGGTCCGCGGGGCAAGATGGGGGCCCCGCCCGTCTGCAGGGGCAAGGCAGTGGTCAGGGAGGAACCGTCGTCGTGAGCAGCAGGCCATCCCGAGGCGCTGCTCGCCTCGCAGCGATACTCGACGCCCTCCCCGACGGCCTGGTGCTGGTCAACTGCAACGGCACGGTCGTCAACGCCAACACCATCGCGCTCGGGCTCTTCGAGTCCCCCGGCACCGCGCTCGTCGGCCGCGGTCTGCTCGATCTGCTGCCCGAGTTCGACTCCCGGCTCATCCCGGGCTCCATGCGCCGCCCCGACCCCGCGGACGACCACGGCCGGACGAGGCCCGCCCGGATGGTCGCGCGCCGCACCGACGGCAGCGAGTTCCCGGTCGAGGTGACCAGCGCGAGCCTGGAGGACGGCCGCGAGGCGTACGACTCGTCGTACTCGTCCTACACCGGCGACGAGCTGCTGATGCTCGTCGTCCGCGATCTCACCGGCACCGTCGACACCGAGGTCGAACTGGCCCGGTCGCAGCGGCAGACCGAGATGATCCTGCGCGCCGCGTCCGAGGGCGTCGTCGGCACCGACACCGACGGCCGTGTCGTCCTGGTCAACCCGGCCGCCGCCCAGATACTGGGCTTCCGCGCCGGCGACCTGGGCGGCAAGGAGCTGCACCCGCTGATCCTGCACTCGCGGCCGGACGGCGAACCGTTCCCGTACGCCGAGTCGCCGCTCGCCGACACGCTCCGGTCCGGCCGCAAGCACCGGGTCCGCGGCCAGGTGCTGTGGGCGAAGGACGGTTCGAAGGTCCCCGTCGACCTCACCACCGCGCCCGTCCGCGACGGCGACCAGCTCGTCGGCGCGGTCATGACCTTCACCGACCGGCGGCCGTACGAACAGCTGGAGGAGGAGCGCGCCTCCGAACTCACCCGGCGCGAGGAGCGGCACGCCGCCGAGCTGAGCGAGCGGGACGAGCGGTACGCCGCGGAGCTCGCCGAGCGCGAGGAGCGGTACGCCAAGGAGCTGGCCGAGCGGCAGGAGCGGCTGGAGGAGCTGGAGAAGCGGCACACCGAGCTGGCGTCCCGGCAGAAGCAGCTGACCGCCCTTCTCGACGAGTCGCTGCGCGGCCCGCTGGAGGACCTGCGCGCCGAGCTCTCGGGTCTGGCCGCGGACGACGCCGGCCAGCTGTGGCCCGAGGCCAACCAGCTGCTGCACCATCTCGCCGCGGGCTACGGCCGGATGACCACGCTCGTCGACAACGTCCTCGGATACCAGAGGCTGAACAGCGGCGCCGACGCGCTGGCCAAGGCGCCGGCGCTGCTCGACGGCGTCGTGACCGCCGGCATCGACGGCGCGGTCGAGCTCATCGGCCCCGGCCGGGCGCAGTTCGCGGTGCACGCGCCGCCGATCGAGGCGGAGGTGGACGCGCCGCGTCTGATCACCGCGCTCGCGCATCTCGTCGCGGACGTCGCCGGCGTCGACGCGACCGGCAAGGCGAAGGTGACCCCGGTCCCGGGCGGCGGCTACGTCGACTCGACCATCGTGGTCGCGGCCGCGCAGCGCGGCGACGTCGTGCGCATCGAGGTGCGCGGGCCGTCCGCCGGGGGCGACGCCGTGCACCAGCCCGTCGTGCGCGGGATCGTGGCCGCCCACGGCGGGGTGCTGCAGACCCACGAGGTGCCGGGGATGAGCGGCAGCGCGTACGTGCTGGAGGTGCCGATCGGCGCCGGGCGCGGCATGGTCGCGCCGGTACCCGTCGCCGAGGAGCCCGACGCCGCCCCCGCGCTGCCCGCGCAGCAGAGCGGCGACACCACCGGCGGCGGGCGGCGGCGCGCCCGGCGGTCGTCCACCGACGCGTTCCTGGAGAGCCCGATGGCTCCGGAGGACGGCCCGGCCGGCGATGTCGGTACCGGCACTGGCGTCGGCGTCGGCGTCGGCGTCGGTACCGGTGTGGCCGTCGTCGAGCCGAGCGGGCGTCGCCGTGGCCGTACGGAGGAGGCACCCGCGGCCGCCGAACTGATCCCGGCCCAGAACGCCGGCGCGGTCGAGCCCACGGGGCGCCGGCGCGGCCGTCCGGCCGAGGGCGCCGTGGTGACGGCGGCGGAGGGCGCCCAGGCGCGGCCCGCGCTCGGCGACACCGTGCCGCCGCAGGGCGTCCCGGCGGACGCCGCGGCCGTCCCCGCGACCCGCTCCGGCCGCCGCGCCCGCCGCGCGGCCCCGGAGGCGCTCCCGGCCCTGCCGTCCGCCGCCCCGTCGAACGCCCCCGGCCCCGCAGCGCTGCCCCCGGCCACCGCCCGGAGCGGCCCGGAGGGCCCCCACGCGACCCAGGTCCCGGCCCCGACGTCCGGCGTCCCCGCTCTGCCTGCTGCCGGTACGCCGGCAACGGGCGTACCGGGCCCGGGCGTCGGGCTGACGCCCGTCGGCGCACAGGGCGCGGCCGTGCCGCCCCCGACGGGCCTGCCGGCTCCCACAGGCGGGGTGCCCACGGGTCCCGTGCCCTTGGGCGCCGTCGGCAGCTCGACGCCCGCCGCCGGCGTGCCGGCCGGTGTACCGGCCCCGGCCGCCGCCGCGATGCCCACCGGACCGGTCCCCACCGCGCCCGACCCGAGGGTGCCCACCCCGTCCGACCCCCGGGTGCCCATGCCGCCCGCCCACGGCGTGCCCGACGGCGCAGCCGTCGCGGCGGCAACCGGCGTGCCGGGCACCGCCGTCGGGCTCGTGCCCGTGGCCGCCCACGGCCACCCCGACTCCGATGCCCCGGCTCCCGCCGACGGCACCCCGCCGCACGGCACCGACGCCTCGCGCCCCACCGGGCGGCGGCGTCGGGCGCTCGGCGGGGCGACGGCCGAGGGCGAGGAGGCGCGGGCGCCGTTCGCGCTGCCGCCCGCCGAGGCGGACCGGCAGGACGCGGAGGACGAGGGCCGGCACGACGCCGCGCGCGACGAGCCCGACGCGGACCACACCCCGCCGCAGCCGCACCCGCTGCCCTCCGGCCGCCGCCGCGCGGCCACGGCGACGCCCACGCCCGCAGCCACGCCCACCGTGCAGGAGAGCGGCACCGGTTCCGTACCGCTGCCGCCCGAGCTGCCCATGCCGCCCGCCGCCGCCCGCGCCGCGCAGCCGCTCCCCGCGGAGGCCCCGGCCGGCGAGACCACGCAGGGGCGGGCGTTCAGCGTGCGCACCCTCGGCCAGGGCGTGCCGTTCGCGCAGCAGATCGCCACGCAGCAGAACGGCTCCGGCCGCCGCCGCAAGCTGGCGACCCCGCCCGCGGACGACCGTCCCCTGCCGCTGCCCGCCGCCGAGCCGCCGGCCCCCGCGGCCAAGGCCCCGGCCGCCCCGCAGCCCGTGCCGCCGCCCAAGCTGATTCCGCCCGCGGAGGGCCGCTCCTACGCCATAGGGGCGCCCGACGAGGACGCCGACGAGGGCCCCGAGCCGCTGGACGGGCCCGGCGGCGCGGTCGAGATCGCCAACCAGCCGGCCCCGCAGCCCGTCGACGACGAGCTGCCGCCGGAGCCGCTCGACAATCCGCGCCGGCTGCTCGTCTGGCCCGCGCCGGACGTCGCCACGCAGCAGGCGCTGAGCGACCGCGGCTACCGGCCGGTGATCGTGCACTCCCGCGAGGAGGTCGACGCGCAGATCGCCGCCTTCCCGGCCGCGCTGTTCGTCGACCCGCTGACCGGCCCCATCACCCGTACCGCGCTCCAGTCGCTGCGTCAGGCGGCCGTCGCGGCCGAGGTGCCGGTGCTGCTGGCGGCCGGGCTCGGGCAGGCGACGCGGGAGGCCGCGTACGGCGCCGATCCCGCCGTCCTGCTCAAGGCGCTCGCGCCGCGCGACAGCGAGCAGCACCCGTCCCGCGTGCTGCTCATCGAGGAGCACGACGACATCGCGCACGCGCTGACGGCGACCCTCGAACGGCGTGGGATGCAGGTGGCGCGGGCCGCCGCGGACACCGACGCGGTCGCGCTGGCGACGCAGACCCGGCCGAACCTCGTGGTGATGGACCTGATGCAGGTGCGCCGCCGGCGCGCCGGGATCATCGACTGGCTGCGCGCCAACGGCCAGTTGAACCGCACTCCGCTGGTCGTCTACACGTCCGCCGGGCTCGACGAGGAGGAGCTGCCGAAGCTGTCCTCGGGCGAGACCGTGCTCTTCCTGGCGGAGCGGTCCACGAGCGACGAGGTCCAGGCCCGGATCGTCGACCTGCTGGCGAAAATCGGCACGAACTGAGCTCAGCGCGAAGGGGGTTCACCGTCCCGGACAGTGAACCCCCTCGTACGTACTGCGCTTCCTACAGCGTCGTGACGTCCAGCTCCCCGTCCGCGTACTGCTTCCGGATCACCTTCTTGTCGAACTTGCCGACGCTCGTCTTCGGCACGGCCGGGACCAGCGCCCAGCGCTCGGGCAGCTGCCACTTGGCGATGCTCTCGCCGAGGAACGTCCGCAGCGTCTGATAGTCGGCCGTCGCGCCGTCCTTGAGGACGACGGTCGCCAGCGGCCGCTCGCCCCACTTGTCGTCCGGCACCGCGACGACCGCCGCCTCGGCGACCTCCGGGTGGGCCATCAGCGCGTTCTCCAGCTCGACGCTGGAGATCCACTCGCCGCCGGACTTGATGACGTCCTTCGCCCGGTCGGTGAGCGTGAGGTAGCCGTCCGCGCTGATCACGCCGACGTCGCCGGTGCGCAACCAGCCGTCCGGGCTGAACTTGTCCTCCGGGACGAGCGGTTCGCCCTCGGTGCCGCCGTAGTACGCGGCCGCGATCCAGTTGCCGCGCACCTCCAGCTCGCCGGCGGACGTGCCGTCCCAGGGCAGCACCGAGCCGTCGGGGGAGATCAGCCGGGCCTCGACGCCGGCCGGGAAGCGGCCCTGCGAGACGCGGTACGGCCACTCCTCCTCGGGGGTGAGGCCGGCCGGCGGGTGGCCGACGGAGCCGAGCGGGGAGGTCTCCGTCATGCCCCAGGCGTGGACGACCCGGACGCCGAGCTTGTCGTACGCCTCCATCAGGGCCGGCGGGCATGCCGCGCCTCCGATGGTGACGGTCTTCATGCAGGAGATGTCGCGGCTGTTCGCGGTGACCTCGGCGAGCAGGCCCTGCCAGATGGTGGGGACGGCGGCGGCGTGGCTGGGCTGCTCGCGCTCGATCATCTCGGCGAGCGGGGCGGGCTGCAGGAAGCGGTCGGGCATCAGCATGTTGATGCCGGTCATGAAGGTGGCGTGCGGCAGGCCCCAGGCGTTGACGTGGAACTGCGGGACGACGACGAGGGTCGTGTCGCGGTCGTTCAGGCCCATCGACTCGGTCATGTTGACCTGCATGGAGTGCAGGTAGATCGAGCGGTGCGAGTAGACGACGCCCTTGGGGTCGCCGGTGGTGCCGGAGGTGTAACACATGGCCGCGGCGCGGCGTTCGTCCAGCTCCGGCCAGGCGTACGCGGTCGGGCGGCCGGCGATCAGCTCCTCGTACTCGTGCACGCGCGCCGTCGCGCCGTCCAGGACGGAGCGGTCGCCGGGGCCGGAGACGACGACGTGCTCGACGCTCGGCAGGTGCGGCAGGATCGGGGCGAGCAGCGGCAGCAGGGAGCCGTTGACGAGCACGACCTTGTCGGCGGCGTGGTTGACGATCCAGACCAGCTGCTCGACGGGGAGGCGGAGGTTCAGGGTGTGCAGGACCGCGCCCATGGACGGGATGGCGAAGTACGCCTCCACGTGCTCGGCGTTGTTCCACATCAGGGTCGCCACGCGGTCGTGGTCCCGGACGCCGAGCTCGTCGCGCAGGGCGTTCGCCAGCTGGGCGGCGCGGGCGCCGGCCTCGGCGAAGGAGCGGCGATGCGGCTCGGCCTCGCCGGTCCACGTGGTGATCGTGGACTTCCCGTGGATCGTCATCCCGTGCTGGAAGATGCGGGTAACGGTCAGCGGTATGTCCTGCATGGTGCTCAGCACGGCGTCCTCCCGGTGGGCGCTACGTGGCTTGAAACGGTGTGCAGATTCTGCGCACATACCACGCGGTATGTCACTACCCGGGAGCAGGGAAAACGAGAGAAGTGCCAGTGATCGCTGGCTGTGTGGTGCGGGGCGGCAAGCTGTACCCGTCCGCGTCCGTCAGCGGACCGGCGCCAGCTCCGGGTCCTCGCGGAGCTTGCCCAGCGCCCGGGAGACCGCGCTCTTCACCGTGCCGACGGACACCCCGAGCACCTCGGCCGTCTGGGCCTCGCTGAGGTCCTCGTAATACCTGAGGACGACCATCGCCCGCTGGCGGTCGGGGAGCTTCATCACCGCGCGCCACATCGCGTCGTGCAGCACCTGCTGCTCGGCCGGGTCAGGCGCGGGCAGCCCGAGCGGCTCCGGCACGTCGTCGCAGGCGAACTCGTCGACCTTGCGCTTGCGCCACTGCGAGGTACGGGTGTTCACCAGGGCGCGGCGGACGTAGCCGTCCAGGGCGCGGTGGTCCTCGATGCGCTCCCAGGCGACGAACGTCTTGGCCAGCGCGGTCTGCAGCAGGTCCTCGGCGTCGCTCGGGTTCGCGGTGAGCGAGCGGGCGGTGCGCAGCAGCACGGGTCCCCGGGCTCGTACGTACGACGAGAACGAGGCGTAGGCCGAGGGTCCGGCGGCGGAATGGGGCTTGGGCTTGGAGGCCCCGGCGCAGACGGGACCGGGTCGCGGAGTCATGCCTCCACGCTAGGAGCGGGTGCCGTACCGGGGGATCGGCCCCAGGTCCCGAACCCGGATCCGCCTCAGGTTGTAGGGGTGGGGACGGCCGGACCTCCTGAAGGTGGAGGGCGGAGTCAGGGTCGTCGGGGTCGGACGGGGAGCGGCCCCCGCCCGACGCCGTACGCGGCCCCCGCCCGACGCCGTACGCGGCCCCCGCCCGACCCCCGCGGCTCACGTCCCGTCCGGTCCCAGAATGAGGCCCGACGTGGGCACGCCGGTGCCCGCGGTCACCAGGGTGTGGGCCGCGCCGGGGACCTGGTTCACGGAGGTGCCGCGCACCTGCCGCACCGCCTCCGCGATGCCGTTCATGCCGTGCAGGTACGCCTCCCCCAGCTGCCCGCCGTGCGTGTTCAGCGGCAGCGCGTCCGCCGCGACGAAGTCCGCCGCCTCGCCCGGGCCGCAGAAGCCGAACTCCTCCAGCTGCATCAGCACGAACGGCGTGAAGTGGTCGTACAGGATGCCGACGTCGATGTCGCCGGGCCCGAGCCCCGACGTGCGCCACAGCTGCCGGGCCACCACGGCCGACTCCGGCAGCCCGGTCAGACCGTCGCGGTAGAAGCTGGTCATCGCCTCCTGGTTGCGCCCCGCCCCCTGCGCCGCCGCGACGACCACGGCCGGCGGCTGCGGCAGGTCGCGGGCCCGCTCGACCGAGGTGACGACCAGCGCCTGGCCGCCGTCGGTCTCCTGGCAGCAGTCGAGCAGCCGCAGCGGTTCGGCGATCCAGCGGGAGGCGGCGTGGTCGGCGAGCGTGATCGGCTTGCCGTGGAAGTACGCGGCCGGGTTGGTCGCCGCGTACCGCCGGTCTGTCACTGCCACGTGCCCGAACGCCTCCGGCGTCAGCCCGTACGCGTGCAGGTATCGCTGCGCGGCCATCGCGACCCAGGACGCCGGCGTGAGCAGCCCGTACGGCAGCTGCCAGCCGAGTGCCGCACCCTCGGCGGACGGCTCGCGGCGCTGCACCCCGGAGCCGAAGCGGCGGCCGGAGCGCTCGTTGAAGGCCCGGTAGCAGACGACGACGTCGGCGATGCCGGCCGCCACGGCGAGGGCGGCCTGCTGGACGGTCGCGCAGGCGGCGCCGCCGCCGTAGTGGATGCGGGAGAAGAAGGACAGCTCGCCGATGCCGGCCGCCTGCGCGACGGTGATCTCGGGGCTGGTGTCCATCGTGAAGGTGACCAGGCCGTCGACGTCGGCGGGGGTGAGCCCGGCGTCGTCCAGGGCCGCGTGGACGGCCTCCACGGCCAGCTTGAGCTCGCTGCGCCCGGAGTCCTTGGAGAACTCGGTGGCCCCGATGCCGGCGATCGCCGCCCGCCCGCCGAGCGCGTCCCTGTGCCGCAGGCTCATCGCGGCACCTCCACGGTGACCGTGCCGGTGACGTGGTTCCCGAGCCGGTTGGCGCCGACGATCCGCACCTGGACGGTGTCCCCGTCGGCCTCGGTGACGGTGCCGGTCAGCGTCATGGTGTCGCCGGGGTGGTTGGGCGCGCCGAGCCGGATCGCCACCTTGCGGAGCACGGCGCGGGGGCCGAGGCGGTCGGTGACGTACCGGCCGACCAGGCCGTTGGTGGTCAGGATGTTCATGAAGATGTCCGGGGAGCCCTTCTCGCGGGCCAGTTCGGCGTCGTGGTGCACGTCCTGGTAGTCGCGGGAGGCGATCGCGCCGGCGACGATCAGGGTGCGGGTGATGGGGAGGACGAGGGGCGGCAGCTCGTCGCCGGGCTTCAGCTCGTCGCCGGGCTTCAGCTCGTCGCCGGGCTTCATGAGGACTCTCCGATCGCGGTCGTCGCATGGTCGTCGGTGGCCAGCAACTCGCCCAGTTCCTGCAGCAGTTCCGCCCCGGGGCCGAGGTACGCGTCAAGCTGCCGGCCCCACAGGAAGTGCCGGTGCACCGGATGGTCGAGGTCCGCGCCCGCCCCGCCGTGGAGGTGCTGACCGGCGTGGACGACCCGCGTGCCCGCCTCGGACGCC
Source organism: Streptomyces sp. NPDC048604 (assembly GCF_043199435.1). NCBI lineage: Bacteria > Bacillati > Actinomycetota > Actinomycetes > Kitasatosporales > Streptomycetaceae > Streptomyces > Streptomyces sp. NPDC048604. The sequence goes on along the minus strand of NZ_JBICVX010000016.1, from coordinate 51,107 downwards.
CACCACGCCGCCGTCAGCGCCTGCTCGGCGCACGGCAGCCCCTCGTCGTACCGCCAGGCCGCCTCGTACGCGGTGACCCGGATCGCCTCCGTGTCCATGTACGCGTCCGCCGCCCGGAGTTGGACGCCCTGCCGGGTGGCCAGCGGCCGGCCGAACTGCTCGCGCCGGTTGACGTGGTCGACCGCGCGGGCGAGGGAGCCCGCGCAGACGCCCGCCTGGAGGCCGGCGAAGGCGATACGGGCGACGGCGAGCACGTCCTCGTACGCCCCGGGCCCGTCGCCGAGCCGTTCGCCGGGCGCGCTGTCGAGGAGCAGCCGGCCGGCCGACCAGGGGGCGGTGAGCTCGACGGGCTCGACGACCGCGTCCGCGGTGCGGACGATCCACAGGTTGCGTTCCTCGTCCGGTACGAGGACGTGGGTGGCGTCCCGCAGCCAGGGCGCCCAGGGGACCTCGCCGGTGAGCCGGCCGCCGGAGAAGTCCACGGGTACGGGGAAGGCCCCCGTCGCGATCGCCGAACCGTCGCGCAGCGCGGGCAGCAGCCGGGCACGCTGCTCGTCGGCGCCGTGCCGGGCGACGGCGAGGATCCCGTACACGGCGCTCGCCGCGAACGGCGTCTGCGCGGTGGTCCGTCCCTGCTCCTCCAGCATCAGGACGAGGCCGAGCAGCCCCAGCTCCTCGACGGCGGCGGGCAGTCCGGCCGCGCACAGCGCCTTCCACAGCTCGGCGTCCGTGCCGGTCCCGGCGGCGGCGAGCCGTTCGGGCGTGGCGAGGTCGCCGAAGATCCGTGCGGCCAGCTCCCGGGCCGCGGTCTGTTCCTCGGTGGGCGTGAAGTCCATGGTCACCCCTCGCTCCCCGGCAGCGCCCGGAACACCGGGAGCTCCAAGTCCTCGTCGTACCGCTGGAATTCGAGCCGTACGGGCATGCCGATCCGCACCTTGTCGTACGGCGCTCCGACGACGTTGCTGATCATCCGCACGCCCTCCGCCAGCTCGATCAGCCCGACCGCGTACGGGGGGTCGAACGCGGGGAAGGGCGGGTGGTGCATGACGACGTACGAGTGGACGGTCCCGTCCCCGCTCGCCTCGACGGTGTCCCAGTCCTGGCCGCCGCAGGCGTTGCAGCCGGGCAGCCACGGGAAACGGAGGGTTTGGCAGCCGGTGCAGCGCTGAATGAACAGCCGGTGCTCGGCGACGCCCTCCCAGAAGCCGGCGTTGTCGCGGTTGATCACGGGGCGGGGGCGAAGCGGCGCCGGCTCCGGTTTCGGTTTCGACTCCGGCTTCCTGCCTGCACGGGCAGGGGCGTACTTGAGCACCCGGAAGCGGTGCGTGCCGGCGAGTTCGCCGTCGACGCGGACGTCCATCCGGGTCGTGACGAAGTACCCGGTGCCGAGTTTCGTCGTCTTGCGCGGCGAGACGGACTCGATCAGGGAGTCGAAGGTGATCACGTCCCCGGGGCGCAGCGGCCGCAGGTACTCCTGCTCGCAGTCGGTCGCGACGATCGAGGTGCAGCCCGCCGCGTCGAGCAGGGCGGACATCTCGTCGTACGCGGAGGAGAGGCCGGCGTGCCCGGAAAGGCCGCCCATCGTCCAGGCCTGGAGCATGGTCGGCGGCGCGACGGCGTCCGGGCCGGCGTACGCGGGGTGGGCGTCGCCCATGGCCTCGCACCAGTGCCGGATCATGGGCTCGTTGACGGGGTCCTTGCCGCGCCCGCCGGTGGTGTTGGCCCGGCCCTCGAAGGTCTTGAGCCGCTCGTACAGCGGGTCGGAAGAAGCATCGTCGTGGTCACCTCGGCTCATCGCCGCCCCCTCGTCCGCATCCCGAGCCGCATGGTGGCGACGAGTTCCCGCTGGACCTCGCTGACCCCGCCGCCGAAGGTGTTGATCTGGGCCGCGCGGTTCATCCGCTCCAGCGCGCCCTCGCCGAGCGCGCCGTCGCCGAAGGCGCCGGGGGAGCCGGCGCGGACGAGTCCCGCGTCGCCGGCGATCTCCTGGCAGATCCGGTACACCTCGACCGCGGACTCGGTGCCCGCGAACTTCACCCCGCTCGCGTCCCCGGGCAGCAGCCGGCCGGCGCCGACGTCGCCGACCAGCCGCCAGTTGAGCAGCCGGGTGGCGGCGAGCCGGGCGTGCGCCTCGGCGGCCCGGGCCCGTACCCAGGGCTCGTCGATGCGGCGGCGGCCGGTGACGGGGTCGGGGGCGCGGGCGGCGGCGAGGGCGGCGGCGTAGAAGTCCTCGGCCTGCATGCCGATGGCGGCGAGGGCGACGCGCTCGTGGTTGAGCTGGTTGGTGATGAGCCCCCAGCCGCCGTTCTCCGCGCCGACGAGGTTGCCGGCGGGGACGCGGACGGCGTCGTAGTACGTGGCGGTGGTCGTCTGTCCGCCGACGGTCTCGATCGGCGTCCAGGAGAAGCCCGGGGCGTCGGTGGGCACGAGGACGATGGAGATCCCGCGGTGCGGGGCGGCGTCCGGGTCGGTGCGGCAGGCGAGCCAGATCCAGTCGGCGTTCTGGGCGTTGGAGGTGAAGATCTTCTGCCCGTCGACGAGCCAGTCTCCCCCGCTCCCGGCTTCGCTCGAGCGGGAGGTGCCCCCACCGTCGCGGACGGCCCGGGTGCGCAGGGAGGCGAGGTCGGTGCCGGCCTCGGGCTCGCTGTAGCCGATGGCGAAGACGAGCTCGCCGCGCAGGATGCGGGGGAGGAAGTACTGCTTCTGCGCGTCGGTGCCGTACTTCATGAGGGTCGGGCCGACGGTGTTGAGGGTGACCATGGAGACGGGCGCGCCGGCGCGGTACGCCTCGTCGAAGAACACGAACTGCTCGTCGGGGCCGCGGCCCCGGCCGCCGTACTCCTCCGGCCAGCCGAGCCCGAGCAGGCCGTCGGCGCCGATGCGGCGCAGCAGCCGGCGCTGGGCCTCGGGGGCGGCCGGGTCGCGGGGGTCCGGGGGGCCGTCGGGCATGAGCACGGCGAAGTACGCGCGGAGCTCGGCGCGCAGCCGGAGCTGCGGTGCGGTCGGGGCGAGGTGCACGGCGAGGGCCTCCCGGGATGCGCTCTCCGATCAGGACGTCAGGGTTTCTGACTGTCCGTCAGATACGAGGGCCCTGTCAAGGTGCCGGCGCGAGTGGCCCGCGTCGTCGTCCCGCACAACGGCGACGGCCCGCGGGCCGGTCACCACCACAGCGGGAAGAACGTCACGGAGGTGTTGTCCTGATCGATCGCGGTGAACGCGGAGCCGTTCACGCTGGCGTTGTTGCTCTGGTTGGAGGCGCCGGAGCCGGTGGCGACCTGCTGGCTGGTGGTCGAGTTGCCGAAGTTGTCGCCGCCCGCGCCGCTGCCGACGATCGAGGCCACGCTCGTGTTCGATCCGTCGTCCGCGAAGCCGCCGTTGTCGGCCTGGGCCACGCCGCCGAAGACCGCGACGGCGAGGGGGAGGGCGGCGACAGCGGCGACGACGCGGGCGGTACGGATGCCAGTCATGTTCATTTCCTCCAGAAACGCGGTGCAGACCTGCCTGCACCGGCAGAAGTACGGCTGTTTCCAAGGCAGTTGGCCGACCGCCTCGGTCGTTCTTCGCTGTTCACGACGTCGCGAGTCCAGAGTTGCCCAGCGAATCCCCGGCGAACCATCCCAGGGCGGTCGATTCCCCCTCAAGCGTGAGGACAAGTCGATAAACGTCCTTGATGAATGAAGCCGCAGGCAGAGGGCGAAACGAAACGCGAAACCGACCTGACGCCGAGTCGCCACAGGAGAGGAAAGGTTCCCCTGGATTCCCCCACTTCCCCGACAAATCGACATTCCCCCGACCCTGCGACTACCGATCTTCGAACGCATGTACGAAACTGGGGGCATGGCCTTCTCGGACCGGCAGACCGCCACCCTGGCCCTCGCCCACGCCCTGTCCGCGGCGGAGCGCGGGCTCCCCGTGATCCCCCTGTCCCCCACCAAGCTCCCGGCGCTGCGCTCCCCGCACCACGACGACGCCCCGGGCACCGCCCGCTGCCGCGGCGAGTGCGGCCTGCTCGGCCACGGCGTGCACGACGCGACCGCCGACCCGGCGGGCGTCCGGGCCCTGTTCGCGGCGGCGCCGTGGGCGACGGGCTACGGCATCGCCTGCGGCCGGCCGCCGCACCACCTGATCGGCGTCGACCTGGACACGAAGGGCGAGACGGACGCGGTGGCGGCGCTCCGCGAACTCGCGCTGCGCCACCTGTTCACGCTGCCGCCCACGGTCACGGTCCTCACGCCGAGCGGCGGCCGGCACCTGTGGCTGTCGGGCCCGCCGGACACGGTGGTCCCGAACTCGGCGAGCCGGCTCGCGCCCGGCATCGACATCCGCGGTACGGGCGGCTACCTGGTCGGCCCGGGCTCGGTCACCGCCCACGGCGCGTACCGCCTCGCCGAGGGCGCCGCCCGCCTGGACCCGGCGCCCTGCCCGCCGGCCCTCCTGGCCCTGATCGCCCCGCCGCGGCCCGCCCGCCACCGGGCGGGCGCCCCGCACGAGCCTCCGCCCCGCGGGGCGGGCCTGGTCCACTTCGTCCTGGCGGCGCACGAGGGCCAGCGCAACACCCGCCTGTTCTGGGCCGCCTGCCGCGCCTACGAGAACGGCCTGGGCGACAGCCTGACCGAGCAGCTGATCGTCGCGGCCGTCCGCACGGGCCTCACGGAGGAGGAGGCCCGTGCGACGGTGGCGTCAGCGGCCCGCCTGACGACCCGCGCCTGAGTGCTGCGCCCCGGAATGGGCGCCCCTCCGACCGTGCCGCCTGGGGGAAAACTGCCCGACGAGCTGCATCGCGAAAGGGCCGTACGGCAACCGGGTGACAGAACCCTCCGAACGAACGACACCCCCACAGCCCTCAAACGCTTGCCCGACAACCACACGGCCGCCGGGCCCACGCCTCGGGCTACATTCACCGGATGAACCTCGGGGAGCCAGTGAGCTGCGCATTCTGTATGGAAACCACCGACATCGACCCTTCCGGTGACGGCGTCACGTTGGAGATCACGCGGGCCGGGGAACCGTGCACGCAGTTCGTCTGGGCCCACCGGAGCTGCCTCGACGACCGACTTCACCGGCAGATCACCCGGGGCCCGTTGTTCGACGACTAGAAGCGTGCGAGCACGGCGCACGGACACGGAAGCGGGGGGGGGGGGGGGGGGGGGGTGGGGGGGGGGGGCGGGGGGGGGGGGGGGGGGGGGTGTTTTGAGAGCAGGGGTGGGAGACACCGC
>NZ_JBICVX010000016.1:0-45881 GCF_043199435.1 Streptomyces sp. NPDC048604 | reverse complement strand
CCACCGACTACACCGGCATAACACCGGGGGCCCGTTGTACGACGACTAGATGCGTGCGAGCCCGGCGCACGCACACGGACGCGGCCCCTGACCGTCTTGTGTGGTCAGGGGCCGCTTCACGGTGCGGTGGGTGTGGGATTTGAACCCACGGTGACTTGCGCCACGACGGTTTTCAAGACCGTTCCCTTAGGCCGCTCGGGCAACCCACCCTCGCCCCGCCTCACCTGCTGCGGAGCGGGCTACAGACTACCGGCTGGACGCTTTCGGCGGGGATGGCCGACCGGATGATGACCATGGAGTGGTCCGGAGGGCGTCCGGAGGGCGTCCGCAGTGCGCCGCCGCGGCCAACCGCGGGCCCTCCCCGAAGCGTTACGTTCCCTCGGCTTCGCCGTGTCCTGCGTCGGCTAGGTTCGCCGGCAGCCGAGGAGACACTCACCAGGGAGCAGCACATGCGCCGTCGCCGCGCGTTCGTCACCGGCATGGCAGGCGCCGCTCTCCTGGCGGCCGCGTGTACGGGCTGCGGTCCCGACTCCGGTTCCGGCCCAGGTACGCGGACCATGCCGGCCACAGCCCCCGTGGCCTCCACGGCCTCCACCCCCAGCCTCAGCGCCACGCCCACGGCGAGTCCCTCGCCCACCCCGTCGACGCCTGCTCCCCGTCTGCGGCCGACCCGGTCGCGCACCGCACCGGCGCCGTCGAAGCCCAAGGCCGAGCCGCCGGCTCCGACGTACCTCGCGATGCACGCCGCCACGGCCGGCGGGCGGCTCACCCTGCAGGCCGGCGGGGCCGCACAGGAGTTCACCGTCACCCTCCGCAACGGCAATACCCGCGCCTACCGGCATCTCCTGATCGCGTTCCAGATGGAGATCATGCCGGGCGGCTCGGGCGGTCCCGGATACGCCTTGGAGCGCTGGGACGGCGCGGCCGGGACCTGGCGTTCGGCCACACTGCGCCTCGCCAATGACGCGTATCCCTATGCGATGCACACGGGCGGTACGCCTCTGTCCAGGGACGAGGCGTCCACCCGCCGCTACCGTCTCCGCGCCCTCACCGGCGCTGCGCCCGGACCCAACCCGGTCATGATCAGTCTGATCGACACGGACGCCGACACCCGCGCGTCCTACGTCTCTCTGCCCCAGACCACCCTCGGCCGGTAGTGCGCGCCGGTCAGTTGTCGCCCGTGCGCTCGCCGAGGGTGATCGTGACCGTGCTCGGCTTGCCGTCGCGTTCGTAGGTGAGCTTGACCTGGTCGCCCGGCTTGTGGGTCCAGATCTCCGAGATCAGCGTCGGGCCGCTGTCGATCTGCTTGCCGCCGAACTCCGTGATCACGTCGCCCGGACGCAGCCCGGCCTTCGCCGCCGGCCCGTTCGCGGTGACCGCCGGGGTGCCGCCCGCGCCCTCCTCGGCGATGGCCGCGCCCTCGCCCTTGTCCGTCATGTTCACCGTCGCGCCGATCACCGGATACACCGGCTGACCGCTCTTGATCAGCTGCTCCGCGACGTTCTTCGCCTGGTTGATCGGGATCGCGAAGCCGAGTCCGATCGAGCCCGCCTGCGACTGGCCCATGCCGTTACCGGCCGACTGGATCGCCGAGTTGATGCCGATCACCGCACCGCTCGCGTCCAGCAGCGGACCGCCGGAGTTGCCCGGGTTGATCGACGCGTCCGTCTGCAGCGCGCTCATGTACGAGTTGCCGCCGCCCGAACCGTCGCCCGAGGCCACCGGACGGTTCTTCGCGCTGATGATGCCCGTGGTGACCGTGTTCGACAGGCCGAACGGCGCGCCGATCGCGATCGTCGAGTCGCCGACCGCGACCTTGTCCGAGTTGCCCAGCGGCAGCGGCTCCAGTCCCTCCGGCGCCTTCTTCAGCTTCAGGACCGCCACGTCGTAGCCCTGCGCCCGGCCGACGACCTCGGCGTCGTACGTCTTGCCGTCCGAGAACGTCGCCGACAGCGTGCCGCCGTCCGCCGCGGAGGCCACCACGTGGTTGTTCGTGAGGATGTGGCCTTCCTTGTCGTACACGAAGCCCGTGCCCGTGCCGCCCTCGCCTTCCGGGCCCCCGGCCTTCGCCTGGATCGTGACCACGCTCGGCAGTGCCTTGCCCGCCACCGCCGCGACCGTGCCGGGCGCGCGCTTGAAGTCCGCCGGGGAGTTGCCCGAGGAGACCGTGGTCGAGCTGACCCCGTCGTCGTTGCGCTCGGCCGCCCAGTACCCGATGCCGCCGCCGACGCCGCCCGCGAGGAGCGCCGCCGCGAGCACCGCGGCCACCATGCCGCCCGTCCGCCGGCGCGGGGACTGCGGCCCGGGGGCCGCCGGCGTGGGCGCGCCCCAGACCGGGCCACCGCCGCCGGCCGCCCCGTACGCGGGGGTGGCCGGCGGGGGCGGCGGCCATCCCGACTCCTGGTACGCGGAGCCCGCGGCCGGAGCGGGAGCGGAGGCCGGTGCTCCTGCCGGGGCCGGGGCCTGCGTCGGTGCGGGCGGGATCGGCGGCAGCGGCGCCGTGGCGGGCTCGGGCCGGGGGGAGTGCCCGGGCTCGCTCGTCGGCTCCGCCGCCGTCGGAGCAGCGGCGTCCGGCGTCGGTGGAACGGGAGGTGCAGGAGGTGCGGACGGGGCGCTCGAATCCGCCGATACCTTGGCGCCCTCGTTCTCGGTGCTCACAGCTCACTCCTCAGTCACTACACCGGTCGTCGTCTGTCCATGCGCAAGCTTTTCCCACCGGCCGTCAGGCCACTGTAAGCGGGACCTGTGCGTTCACCCAGGATCCTTTATCCCGGGCATAACGGACAGTCGACGGACGGTCGGCAGACAGTCGACGGACAGTCGACGGGCGATCGGAAGAACGGCCGGGCGGACAACCCGCCCCAGCCCACCCCTTGTCGCTCAGCACCCCCTCGCCCATGGGCCTCCCGCCCCGTGGATGACACCATGTCGCGGTGACCCACGCACGGCAGCACACGATCCAGGTCGTCGCCCACCGCGGCGCCTCCGAGGACGCCCCCGAGCACACCCTCGCGGCCTATGTGAAGGCCATCGAGGACGGCGCCGACGCGCTCGAATGCGATGTCCGGCTCACCGCCGACGGCCACCTCGTCTGCGTCCACGACCGCCGCGTCGACCGCACCTCCAACGGCCGCGGCGCCGTCTCCGCGCTCGAGCTCGCCGACCTCGCCGCCCTCGACTTCGGCACCTGGAAGGGCCGCGAAGAGGCGACCGAGAGCCCCGACTGGGGGGACCGCGAGTACACCTCCGTCCTCACGCTCGAGCGGCTGCTCGAACTCGTCGCGGACGCCGGCCGCCGCATCGAGCTGGCCATCGAGACCAAGCACCCCACCCGCTACGCCGGGCAGGTGGAGGACAAGCTCCTCCAGCTCCTGCGGCGGTTCGACCTCGCCGACCCCGAGCCGGACGACTCGCCCGTACGGGTCATGAGCTTCTCCGCGCGCTCCCTGCAGCGGATCGAGCGGGCCGCGCCGACCCTCCCGACCGTCTATCTCACGCAGTGGCTCACCCCGCGCCTCAAGGACGGCCGGCTGCCGGGCACCACCCGCATCGCCGGTCCCTCGATCCGTATCGTGCGCCACCACCCCACCGTGGTGCTCCGGCTCCAGCAGGCCGGACATCAGGTGCACGTGTGGACCGTGGACGAGCCCGAGGACGTCGAACTCTGCGCCCGGCTCGGCGTCGAGGCGATCATCACGAACCGGCCGAAGCAGGTACTGGCTCACCTCGGACGCGCCTGAGCCCGGAGCCCCCGAGCCCCCTGAGTCACGGTCACCTCTCACGTCACATCCCTCACAGGGAGTGCTCCGGCGCGTTCGCAACGTGATCGTTCGTCACGAATGCGTCACCGGAGCCTTACTCACCGGTTTCCGGTACAGGCCCCAGGGGCATTGACACCGTGGCGTGGGGTGAAGGAGGTCTCGGGGGTGGCGTTGGTGGTGGCACAGGAGGTGCCCACGTCGTCGAGCATGGCCGTACCTCATGGCCCTGCGGGCGTGGGGAATGCGCGGCACCGGATGCGGGAGCAGTTGCACCGCAGCGGAGTGGCCGAATCGGTCGTCGACGACGCGGTACTGATCCTTTCCGAACTGCTCAGCAATGCCTGCCGGCACGGCAGACCGCTGGGACATGCCGAGATCGGCGACGGCGATGTGCGTGCGGCCTGGCGGCTGGACGCGGCGGGCGGGCTGACGGTCGAAGTGACGGACGGCGGTGGTCCGACCCGCCCGGTTCCGGCCACGCCCTCGGTCACCGCACGCGGCGGCCGCGGGCTGAACATCATCAGCGCGCTGGCCCAGGACTGGGGCGTACGGGACAGCGCGACCGGCGAGGTGACGGTCTGGGTGCTCGTCGCCGCCGGCCATCGCCGCGAGGACTTCGCGTCGAGCGTCGCCGGCCCGGGCTACGAACTCCTCGACGCGTACGAGGACCTGGACTGAGGACTGACGGGCTGACGGGCTGACGGGCTGAAGGGCTGAGGGGCTGACGAGCCGCGGCCGCTCGCCGCGGGCCGTGCGGCTTCCGCAGGGCCCGCGGACGGCGGGGCCTCGGGCGGGGGCCGGTTCGGGCGGGTGGGGCGACGACGCGGCCTCCGCGCCCGTACACAATCCCTGACCGCGTCCGTACACAATCCTCGACCGCGTCCGCCACCGCCGACGTCGCCCCCGCGCGGGCCCCGGGGGACTAGGCTCGCGGCGGAGAACGCACCGCCGCTATCGGGAGAAAGCCACACCATGGCCAAGAAGCGCCCCCAGACGAAGGCCGTCACGCCGCAGCCGACCGACGGAGAGATCCCCGTCGTCGGGGCACGTGAGCCCTGCCCGTGCGGTTCGGGTCGCCGCTACAAGGCGTGTCACGGGCGGGCGGCCGCGCAGGCCGCCACCCAGCACGTCCAGCGCCCCTTCGAGGGGCTGAACGGCGAGTGCGACTGGGTCGCCCTGCGCGAGCTGGTGCCCGCCGCCACCACGCCGCTCGCCCTGAAGGGCGGACTGCCCGAGGGCGTCCCGTCCGTGACGCTCGCGACCGTGCTGCCCATGGCCTGGCCGGCGTTGCGCCGCGACGACGGCTCGATCCTCCTCGCGCTGCAGAACGAGTCCTCCTCCGGCGACCTCGCCCGCGATCTCGCCGACACCCTCCAGCGCGCCCTGGAGACCGAGCCCGGCACCCCGGTGCCCGCCCGCCGCGTGCCGGCCGAGGGCCCGCGCCTGCAGGATCTGCTCGACGCGGACGTCGATTTTGCGCCGGAGGTGCACGAGGGCTTCGAGTTCTGGGTCCCGGAGTCCGGCGAGAACGCCTCTCCCGAGGTCACCGCCTCCCTGGAGCGCGCCAACGCCGCCGCGATCCCGACGGTCCGGCTGAACGGCGTCGACGCCGCGTACTGGTGCGAGACCCCGGAGAAGAACCACCTGCGCTGGGTCATGCCGCACGCCGAGGAGAAGCTGCTCGACGCGCTGGCCAGGCTGCACGCGGCCGGGACCTCCTCGCTGGGCGAGGGCACCCGCCTCGTCGGCTCCTTCCGGGCGCACGGCCTGATGGTCCCGGTCTGGGATCTGCCCAGCGAGATGGGCGCGGAGGAGTGCGAGAAGCCGGCGGCCGAGCTCGCCGAGCGGCTGGCCTCGGCGCTCGCCGAGGACGCCCCGCTGACCGCGGAGCAGCGGCGCGCCCGCGGCGGCCTCACGAACCGTCAGGTCACGCTGAGCTGAGCCGCCCGGCGGCGGGCGGGACTGACAGACCGACCAGTCGGTGACCTCCGCCACAACACGCCGCCCCGGCTCGGCGAATACCTGACTGAATTACCGAGATCGAATTTGCGAACGGCAGATCTCTTGTTACCGTTCTGGAAGCCCGGTCGCTGGTGCATCCCCCGTCGCCAGCGATCGGGCCTTCTCATGCCCGCGATCGGCCGTACCGGCCCCCGGGCGATCAACTCCCCTACGCCGCAGGCGCGTTGCTTCCCGACCGCAACAGCAGCGGAGTCGTGTCACCCTCACCCGCGCCGGCGAACTCCGCCACCGCGCTGTACTCCGAAACCGGCTCTCTCGTGCGTTCTCGCGGAGTTTCACAGGCGCCCGGCTCGTCGGCCGCGGAAACCGCGCAATGCATCTGCACGGTCCGCCCTCCGGGGGACATCAAAGTGAGCACCGCGGCCAGCTCCTGGCCGGATGCGTTGCGGTAGTACGTGCGCCCCCAGGTCTCCGCGCCCTCCCTCAGGACGCAGGTCTGCGCCTCGATCCCGTCGGGGGAGGTGAGTTCCGGGCCGCAGACGGAGTTACGGGGCGGGGGAGCGGCGGAGGCCGGCGAGGTGGCCGGGGCGGGGGCCGGTGGCTCCGACGCCGGTGGTTCGGACGCCGGTGTCCCCGCGCCCTCGCCCTTCCCTGCGCCTTTCCCCACGACCGACAGGAGTCCCGCCCGCTCGCTGCCGCTCTCCCCCGCGAACGCCACCAGCGGCACCAGTACCGCGCACGCCACGGCGGCTCCGAGTCCGATCACCCGCAGATTCATGGCCCCACCTGTGCCGTCGCGACGCTGCCGCCCCGACGATAGCCACGGGCTGCGCCGCCCCGGGCCGCCGTGCGCCCGATTCCCGTACAACTCGGCCCCGCTCACACCCGTACGGGTGACGGGGCCGCATCCCTGGGCGAGACGCCGCCCCGGACGCCCGCGCCGGACACCGGGGCACCCCGGCAGCCCCGCTCAGTACGCCAGCCGGCTCCCGCCGCCCGGCGCGCTCGCGCTCGCGTCGACCAGGGCGTCCACGACCGCCTCCACGCCCGGCAGCCACGGCCGCGCGGAACCGGGCAGCGGGGCCCGCTCCCAGCGCACCTGCCCGGACCCGACCATCGACGGCGGCAGCATCAGATAGCCGCCCTCGCCGTGGAATCTCAGCGAGCTGGGCACGGAGTCCTTCGCGTACAGCAGCTCACCGAGCTGCTCCATCCCGTACGGCGCGACCAGCAGCGCCAGCCGCGTCGGCGTGGCCACCACCGGGCCGAGCCGCATGCCCCAGCCGTCGAGCACGCTCAGCGCCCGCGCGCCGGCGACCGCCGGCAGGCTCACCGCGCAGGGCGCGCGGCCGCCGGTGGCGAGCACCACCGGGGCGTCCGGGCGGTTGGTCCACCACCAGCGCACCATGCGCTCGTCGGTGGAGGCCGCGAGCAGCCCGGGGTCGAAGGGGTGCGCGCCGGGGACGACGCACTCGGGGTCGGGGCAGGCGCAGCCGCGCCCACGGTCACCGCGGCTCCCGGCCGCCTTGAGTCCCACGCCCGGGAGCACGGGCCACTGCCAGTCGACAGCGCAGGTCAGCGCCGTCCGAAGCTGCTCGGTCCTTCCCGTGCGCCGGAACCGGAGCCTGCGTCGCCTTCCGAGGATCTCGCGCATGAGCGCTCGTTCCTTTCCGTTGAACGCCGAGGTCCACATCACACCACGTGCGGATCTGTTCACTGTGCGTATCAGCGCTTCGCCACCCCTGGAAACCGGGGCCGAGTCGGGCTCGTCGTTCATCTGACGCGTGGCGAGGCTGCGCAAGATCTGCGCCCGCTCTCGCCTGTGGCGGCAAGGGCCATCACCGTGTACGTACCCGACACGGCTTCGACTCAACGCTCTTTCAAACGACGTCAGTCGACCGCAAAAGGTGCGCAGCGGGGTTAATTTTCGGCCAAGTTAGCCCCGAGATCAACACTCACGGACACCACAAGTCCCGCGTGGACAATGCTGGACATCCCTCATCGGGTGCGTGTACATGTGGATGCATTGCTGGCGGCGCAGATTGACATGGGGGTTTGCGATGCTCAGGCACGAAACGCACCCGTCGGAAAGTCGGCGGCCATGAGCGCCCCCCGCCTGCCGAAAGTGGCCGGAATCGACTCCACGGTCCCCGGCCCGGCTCACACTGCGGGCCCCCTTCCCGACGACGTCGTCGCCCCTTCGCCGCCCGGGGCCCTGATCCAGGACCGGCTCGCCGGCTGGGTCTCCGACCTCACCACCCTCCACGAACTCATCGACCGCCTGGTCAGGACCGCCACCCTCGACGACGCCCTCGCCGAGCTGCTGCGCGCCGGCTCCGCGCTCGTCGGCGCCCGCCGCGGCATGGCCGTCCTCGAACCCGCGGACGGACTCGGCCCCGCCACCACCGTCGGCCTCGGCCTCGCCCACGCCGACCTCGGCAGCATCGAGACCGTGCCGCGCAGCGCCACCTCGTACGGGCGCATCCTCGACGGACTGCCGGACCCCGGCGCCCACCCCGACCTGCTCGCCGAGGCCGGGCTCGACCCGCGCCACCGCGAGGTCGCCGCCCGGCTCGGCTACGCGGCCAGCTACGCCCTGCCGCTGGACGGGCAGGGGTCCGCGGCCACGGGGGAGTCCGGTACGGCCGGCCGGCTCGGCGCGGTCGTCTGGCTGTACGACGAGCCCGCCGAACCGGACGAACGCCGGCGCCACCTCATCGGCCACTACGTCACCTACGCCGCCGCCCACCTCGCCCGCCTCGTCGAGCTCCAGCGCGCCCGCGCCCAGATCGCCACCGTCACCGAGGAGCTGCTGCCCAGCCGCCTCCCCCGGGTCCCCGGCGTGCAGCTGGCCGCCCGGCACCGCACCCATCCGCGCGGCGGCGGCGACTGGTACGACGCGCTGCCGCTGCCCGAGGGCGCGCTCGGCCTGGCCGTCGGCTCCGTCTCCGGCAGCGGCCCCAGCGCGCTCGCCGCCATGGGCCGGCTGCGCGCCTCCCTGCGGGCGTACGCGGTCATGGAGGGCGAGGACCCGGTCGCCGTCCTGTCCGACCTGGAGCTGCTGCTCCGGCTCACCGAGCCGGCCCGCACCGCGACCGCGCTCTTCGCCTATGCCGAGCCGGGCCTGCGCAAACTCGTACTGGCCGGAGCCGGACACACCCCGCCGCTGATCGTCGGCGAGCGCCGCACCGAGTACGTGGAGACCTCGCTGTCCGCGCCGCTCGGGATGCTCTCCTGCTGGGAGGCGCCGAGCGTGGAGTTCGCGCCCGAGCCCGGAGAAACGGTGCTGCTCTACACCGACGGGCTGCTCCGCCGTACCGGCGACCCCATGGACCGGGCCTTCGCCCGGCTGCACGCCGCCGCCGCGAGCGTCCCGAAGGCCGACCGCGAGGACCCCGGGGCGGTCGCCGACCACGTGCTGCGGACGATGCTGCCGGAGGAGCTCGACCGGCCGGTGGAGGGCGAGGACGTGGTCCTGCTCGCGGCCCGCTTCGACTGAGCCGGCAGCCGCGCCGGGTGGACCTGCCCAGCCGCGCCGGGTGGGCCGGGCGGCCCGTCGGGTGACAGGCGACTCGTCGGTAACAGGTCCAACGACCCTGGGCCCCCTTCCGCACGACCGTACGATGGGGTTGGTTCAGTGTCGTACCAAAGGAGGCGGACCGTGGCCGAAGAGCTCACCCCGGAGACCCCGGACGAGGCCGAGGAGCCGATCAAGCAGCGCAAGAACGGTCTCTACCAGGGCGTGTCCGACGAGCTGGCCGAGAACATGAAGTCCGGCTGGGCCGACACGGAACTGCACGGCCTGGAGCCGATCCCGCAGGCCGCGCACACCGCCGCCCGCCGTGCCGCGCTCTCCGCGCGCTTCCCCGGCGAGCGTCTGGTGATCCCGGCGGGCAACCTGAAGACCCGGTCCAACGACACCGAGTACTCCTTCCGCGCCTCCACCGAGTACGCGTACCTCACCGGCGACCAGACGCACGACGGCGTCCTCGTCCTCGAGCCCACGGCCGACGGCCACAAGGCGACGGTCTACCTGCTGCCGCGCTCCGACCGCGAGAACGGCGAGTTCTGGCTCGACGGCATGGGCGAGCTGTGGGTCGGCCGCCGGCACTCCCTCACCGAGGCCGAGCAGCTGCTCGGCATCCCGGCGAAGGACGTCCGCGAGCTGGCCGAGGCGCTCAAGGAGGCCACCGGCCCGGTCCGCGCCGTGCGCGGCCACGACGCCGGCATCGAGGCGGCCCTGACCGACAAGGTCACCGCCGAGCGCGACGAGGAGCTGCGGATCTTCCTGTCCGAGGCCCGCCTGGTCAAGGACGCGTTCGAGATCGCCGAACTGCAGAAGGCCTGCGACTCCACCGCCCGCGGCTTCGAGGACGTCGTCAAGGTCCTCGACAAGGCCGAGGCCACCAGCGAGCGCTACATCGAAGGAACCTTCTTCCTGCGCGCCCGCGTCGAGGGCAACGACGTCGGCTACGGCTCCATCTGCGCCGCCGGCCCGCACGCCACCACCCTGCACTGGGTCCGCAACGACGGCGCGGTCCGCTCCGGCGAGCTGCTGCTGCTCGACGCCGGCGTGGAGACCACCGAGCTGTACACCGCCGACGTCACCCGCACCCTGCCGATCAACGGCCGGTACTCGGAGATCCAGCGCAAGATCTACGACGCCGTGTTCGAGGCGCAGGAGGCCGGCATCGCCGCGGTGAAGCCCGGCGCCGCCTACCGTGACTTCCACGACGCCGCGCAGCGCGTGCTCGCCGAGAAGCTCGTCGAGTGGGGCCTCGTCGAGGGCCCGGCCGAGCGCGTCCTGGAGCTCGGTCTGCAGCGCCGCTGGACCCTGCACGGCACCGGCCACATGCTCGGCATGGACGTCCACGACTGCGCCGCCGCGCGCGTCGAGGCGTACGTCGACACGACGCTGGAGCCGGGCATGTGCCTGACCGTCGAGCCGGGCCTGTACTTCCAGGCCGACGACCTGACGGTGCCGGAGGAGTACCGGGGCATCGGCGTCCGGATCGAGGACGACATCCTCGTGACCGAGGACGGCAACCGGAACCTGTCCGCCGCGCTGCCGCGCCGGTCGGACGAGGTCGAGGCGTGGATGGCGGAGCTGAAGGGCTGACGTCTCCGTACGGTCATGAGCCCCTGCCGACTGCGGTCGGCGGGGGCTCTGCCGTAGGACGGCTCAGGTCAGTGCCAAGGGGGCGTCCGCGCGCCACTTGACGATCTTGTCGAAACTGACCAGCGCCCCGCCCCGGCCCGTACGGCCGAAGTGCACGTGGTCGGCGAGCTCCTCGATCAGCCGGAGCCCCCGGCCGTGTTCGGCGTCCGAGGGGGCGGGAGCGAACCGCTCCGGCGGCGCGTCCATGGAGAACCCCGGACCGGAATCGGCCACTTCGATACGGCAGGTCTCGCCGTCGAGATACGCGGTGACCCGGTACGCCTCCGAGCCCCGGCCCCGTCCTTCGGCGCCGCCGTGCTCCACCGCGTTGGCGCAGGCCTCGGTCAATGCGACCGACAGTTCGTAGGACACGTCCGGGTCGACGCCCGCCGTCTCCATCGTGCCGAGCAGGAGTCTCCTGGCCAGCGGCACGCTCGCAGCCTCGCGCCGCAGATGGAGAGACCACCAGATGCTCATGCTCCACCCTCCCGGCCGCGGCTCGACGTACCCCTACGTATTGCCCCCCGCCACGCTTCGTAAGCCCCACCGGTCCGTGAGAGCGCTCATACGGCGGATACCCAGGCCCCCGCACACGGGTGTATGTCGGACCGGTGGCGGCAAAACATGATCTTCCGGACCTGCTGTGAGCGCCGGGGGAGGGGGGTGGAATGATGAGCCCCGCCATGTCTGCCTCCACGCCGGCCGCACACACCGGAGCCGCCCCACGGCTCCTGAGGGCCGCGGTGTTCACCGCGGTCTGCGTCGTGCTGTCCGCGCTGGGCCACGCGCTGGCCGCCTGCGCGGGCATCGCGCTGTGGACCGTCGCCGCCGGCATGCTCGGCGTCTTCGTGCTGATCCTGCCGTTCGCCGGCCGGGAACGCTCGCTGCCCGCGGTCGCGGGGGCGCTGGCGACCGGTCAGCTCGCACTGCACGCCCTGTTCGGGCTCGGTCAGCTCGCGCAGCAACGGCTGGCCGCAGGGGCGGAGTCCGAGGCCGCGCTGATCCGCATGGCCGCCCGGCTCGCCTGCGGGGCGGGCCCGTCCGTGGCCCTCAGCCCCGCCGACGCGGCCCGGATCGTCACCGCGGCCGGGCTCGACCCGGCACGCGTGGCGGCCGGCGGGACCGTCGGCCTGTCCGGCAGCGGGGCCGGGGGCTGGGCCGGAGGCGGGGCCGGCGGTGCGGGGCATCTGCACCACGGGCTCGGCGCGATCGGTGCCACGGGCGCGGACGGCGCCGCCGGCGCGCTGACGGGCGCCGAACTCGTACCGTCCCTGCCGATGCTGCTGGGCCACCTGCTGGCCGCGCTGGCCACGGGCTGGCTGCTGCGCCACGGCGACCTGGCGCTCGGACGGCTCGGCCGCCTCGGACGGCTCTCCGCCGAGGGGGCGACGGGGCTCGCCGAAGCCGCGTTCGTCCGCCACCTGCGGGCCGCGCTGACCCTCGTACGGTCCCTCCTCGCCGGCCTGCCCGGACTGCCGGCCTCCGGGCCCGGCGGCCCCGCGCGCACCGCCGACGACTCCTCGCCGCCGACGACGGCCGAGGCACTCCAGCACACCGTGATCCGGCGCGGCCCGCCGGCCGGCGCCTGCGTTCTCGCGGCCTGACGCGGTCCACCCGACAGAAGGGGGGCCGCGGCGTCCGCGCGCTGCCCCGTGTCCGCGCGCCGGACCTCATCACCGACCGTCGACTTGGAGTGTCACCGTCATGAAGCGTTCCTCGTACCTCTCCCGCGCCGCCCTCGCCGGCGGGCTCGCCCTCACCTCCTCCGTCCTGCTCTCCGGCACGGCCTTCGCGCACGTCGGCGTGCAGCCGCAGGGCGAGGCCGCCAAGGGCGGCTACGCCACCGTCAACGTCAAGGTCCCCAACGAGCGGGACAACGCGTCCACGGTGAAGGTCGAGGTCAACTTCCCCGCCGACCACCCGCTGGCCTCCGTGATGCCGCAGCCGGTGCCCGGCTGGAAGGCCGAGGTCACCCGGACCAAGCTCGCCAAGCCGCTGGACCTGCACGGCAAGAAGATCACCGAGGCCGTCTCCAAGGTCACCTGGACCGCCTCCGGCGACGCGAAGATCGGCCCCGGCCAGTTCCAGCAGTTCCCGCTGTCGCTCGGACGGCTGCCCGAGAACACCGACCGGCTCGTCGTCAAGGCCCTGCAGACGTACGACAACAACGAGGTCGTGCGCTGGATCGAGGAGCCCAAGGAGGGCGCCGCCGAGCCGCAGTACCCCGCGCCGGTGCTGAAGCTGAGCGCCGCCACCGAGGACCACCACGGCGGCGGCGTGGCCAAGGGCGACGGCAAGACCGCCGGCCACTCCGAGACCGCCGACAAGGGCCACAAGGCCGGTGCCGCCGCGCACGCCGAGGCCGCCGACTCCACCGACAACACCGCCCGCGTGCTCGGCGTCGTCGGCATCCTCGTCGGTGCCGCCGGTGTCGCCTTCGGCGTGCTGGCCCGCCGCCGGCCGACCGCCTGACGACCGGACCTCTCACCGAGCCATCCGAAAGAGAACCCGTTACATGAACCAGCACCACCGCGCCGTCGCCGGCACCCGCCCGGCCCGCCGCCGCGGCACCGCCCTGGCCGCCGCCGCCCTCGCGGCGACGGCCGCGCTCACCCTCACCGCCTGCGGCGGCGGGGACGACAAGGGCGCCGGCAGCTCCGTCGCCGAGGTCTCCGGCACCGCCGACAGCGCCAAGGCGGCCACCGTCCTCGACCGGCCGTTCGCCAAGCCCGACCTCGTCCTCACGGACACCAAGGGCAAGCCGTACGACCTCAAGGCCATGACCAAGGGCAAGCCGACGCTCATCTACTTCGGCTACACCCACTGCCCCGACGTCTGCCCCCTGACGATGAGCAACATCGCCATCGCCAAGAAGAAGCTCCCCCAGGCCGACCAGGACAAGCTCCAGGTCGTCTTCGTCACCACCGACCCCGAGCGGGACACCTCCGCCGAACTCGCCAAGTGGCTGCCCGCCGCCGGCGACCCCTCCTTCACCGGCCTCACCGGCGAGTTCGCCGCCATCCAGGCCGGCGCCCGCCAGCTCGGCATCGGCATCGACCCGCCGAAGAAGGAGAAGAACGGCTCGGTCGTCTCCATGCACGGAGCGCAGGTCATCGCCTTCTCGCCCAAGACCGACCAGGGCTACGTCCTGTACGGCGAGGACACCACGGCCGACCAGTACCTCGCCGACCTGCCGAAGCTCATCAAGGGGGAGAACCCGTGACCCGCCGCACCACCGCCCTGTCCGCCGTCGCCCTCGCCGCCGCGCTCGCCCTGTCCGGCTGCTCGACCTCCTCCGCCGACGACGGCCCGAAGCTCGACGTCAGCGGCGCGTTCATGCCCCAGCCCGTGATGAACATGGCCGGCGGCTTCCTGACCATCAAGAACACCGGCGGCGCCGCCGACAAGCTCACCTCCGTCACCAGCCCGCTCTCCGACGACGTCCAGATCCACGAGACGAAGAACCAGAAGATGCAGCAGGTGAAGTCCTTCGACATCCCTGCGAACGGCGAGCTGAACCTCGAACGGGGCGGCAACCACATCATGTTCATGAACATCAAGCAGAAGCCCGTGCAGGGCGACAAGGTGAGCATCCAGCTCCACTTCGAGAAGTCCGAGCCGATCACGGTCGAACTCCCCGTCGAAGCGCCCAACCACAACCCGCAGAAGCACTGAGCTGACTGAGGGACTCACACCATGACGACCACCGCCCCGCGCCTCGGAGCCGCCCTCGCCCGGCTGCTCCTCGTCGCCGCCGCCCTCCTCGGCGCGCTGCTGGCCAGCGCCGCGCCGGCGAGCGCGCACGCCGCTCTGACCGGCAGCGATCCCAAGGACGGGGCGGTGGTCGCCGCCGCCCCCAAGGAGGTCAACCTCACCTTCTCCGAGCAGGTCGCCATGGGCGACGACTCCATCCGCGTCCTCGACCCCTCGGGCAAGCGGATCGACACCGGCGAGATCCGCGACCTGTGCAGCGGCGCCCTCGTCCGGTACGGCGTCGGCCTGCGCGCCGGTCTGCCCGACGGCACGTACACCGTCGCCTGGCACACCGTCTCCGCCGACAGCCATCCCATCTCCGGCGCGTTCACCTTCTCCATCGGCGCCCCCTCCCAGACGTCCGTCTCCCTTCCCGACCGCGAGGCCGGCGGCGGCCCGGTCGGCGTCCTCTACGGCATCGCCCGCTATCTCGCCTACGCCGGCTTCGTCGTCCTCGCCGGCGGCGCGGCCTTCGTCCTGGCCTGCTGGCCCCGCGGCGCGAGCGTCCGCCCCGTCCAGCGGCTCGTCGTCCGGGGCTGGCTGACTCTGACCGCGGCCACGCTGGCGATGCTGCTGCTGCGCGGGCCCTACACCGGCTCCGGCGAACTCGCCGACGTCTTCGACCTCGGTGGTCTCAAGGCCGTCCTGGAGACCAAGACCGGCGCGGCCCTGATCTCCCGGCTGATGCTGCTCGGCGCCGCCGCGCTCTTCGTCGCCGTGCTGTTCGGTGCGTACACCAAGCGCACCGACGAGAAGGAACGCAAGGACCTCACCTTCGGGCTGGCCCTCGGCGGCACCGTCGTCGCCGCCGGCATCGCGGGCACCTGGGCCCTCGCCGAACACGCCTCCACCGGACTCCAGCCGGGCATCGCCATGCCCGTCGACATCCTGCACCTCCTCGCCGTCGCCGCCTGGCTCGGCGGACTCACCGCCCTCCTCGTCGCCCTCTACCGCTCCCCCGACATCGAGCACACCTCCGTCCGGCGCTTCTCCCGCATCGCCTTCGGCTCCGTCGTCGTCCTCGCCGCGACCGGGCTCTACCAGTCCTGGCGTCAGGTCGGCTCCTGGTCCGCCCTGACCGGCACCTCCTACGGCCGGCTGCTGCTGCTCAAGATCGGCCTGGTCGCCCTCCTCGTCGCCGTCGCCTGGCTCTCCCGCAAATGGACCGCCAAGCTCACGCCCCCGACGCCGAGCCAGGAGGAGCCCGTGGACTCCGCGGACTCCGATGAGCCCGCAGAGTCCGAAGAGCCGGCAGAGTCCGAAGAGCCGGCAGAGTCCGCCGACCCCGACTCGGATGTCGACCCCGATCGCGACCCCGACCCCGCCCCCGAGCGCGACCCCGAGCGCGCCGCGCAGCTCGCTCGGCAGCGGGCGGCTGTCGCCACTGCTCGCAAGAAGCGGATCCGGGACGCCGACCCCGTACGGAGCGGGCTGCGGCGCTCCGTGCTCACCGAGGCCGCCGTCGCCGTCGTGCTCCTCGCCGTCACCACCGTGCTCACCTCCACCGAGCCCGCCCGCACCGAGCAGGAGGCCGGCCGCGCGGCGTCCACGTCCGGCTCCACCGCCGTGCCCGACCGGCCGCTCGACGTCCGGCTGCCGTTCGACACCGGTGGCCCCGACGGCAAGGGCACCGTCCGGCTCACCCTCGACCCCGGCCGCTCCGGGGCCAATGCCCTCCATCTCTTCGTCGACCGCCCCGACGGACGGCCGCTCGACGTCCCCGAGATCAAGGTCGCCTTCACCTTGAAGGAAAAGGAGATCGGCCCCCTGCCCATCACCCCGGACCGGGTCCAGACCGGACACTGGAGCGCCGGCAGCGTCCAGATCCCGATGCCCGGCGAGTGGCTGATGCAGGTGACGGTGCGCACCTCCGACATCGACCAGACCACCATCGACAAGACCGTGAAGATCGGCTGACCCGTGACTGCACAATCCGGCCCCGTGTCCCGGGCCACCGACGACAAGCCCGAGCTCTCCCGCCGCCGGCTGCTCGGCACCGCCGGCGCCGCGGGAGCGGCCGGCCTCGCCCTCGGCGCGGCCGGCGGCGCCGGGGTGTACGCGGCCGCCGCCGGCCGGGACTCCGGCTCATCGCCCGCGCTCTCCACGGTCGGCTCGACCGAGGTCGTGTTTCACGGGAAACATCAGGCGGGCATCACCACTCCTCTCCAGTCCCGCGGTCATCTGATCGCCTTCGACCTCGCCCCCGGCGCGGGCCGCAAGGAGGCCGCCGCCCTGCTGCGCCGCTGGTCCGCGACCGCCGCCGAGCTGATGGCGGGCCGCGCCCCTGCCGCCGACACCGGCATCGCCCGCGACGCCGGACCCTCCTCCCTGACCGTCACCTTCGGCTTCGGCCGTACCTTCTTCGACCGCACGGGCCTCACCGCCCGCCGGCCCGTCGAACTCGACCCGCTCCCCTCCTTCTCTTCCGACGCCCTCGACCCCAAGCGCTCCGAGGGCGATCTGTGGGTCCAGATCGGCGCAAACGACGCCCTGGTCGCCTTCCACGCCCTGCGCGCGCTCCAGAAGGACGCCGGTTCGGCGGCCCGGGTCCGCTGGCAGATGAACGGCTTCAACCGCTCCCCCGGCGCCACCGCCGGCCCGATGACCGCGCGCAACCTGATGGGCCAGGTCGACGGCACCAACAACCCCAAGCCCACCGAGCCCGACTTCGACCGGCGGATCTTCGTCCCCGCCGGCGGAGCCCAGCCCTGGATGGCCGGCGGCTCGTACGCGGTCGTCCGCCGGATCCGGATGCTGCTCGACGACTGGGAGCAGCTGCCGCTGAAGAAGCAGGAGCAGGTCATCGGCCGCCGCAAGGCTGACGGCGCCCCGCTCACCGGCGGCACCGAGACGACGAAGCTCGATCTGGACAAGTTCGGCCCCGACGGGAAGCTCGTCATCCCGGACAACGCCCATGCCCGGATCTCCGCCCCCGAACAGAACGGCGGTGCGGCAATGCTGCGGCGCCCGTTCTCCTTCCACGACGGGATCGCCGCGGACGGCGCCCCCGATGCCGGGCTCCTCTTCATCTGCTGGCAGGCCGACCCGCTGCGCGGCTTCGTTCCGGTCCAGCGGAAGCTCGACCGGGGCGACGCCCTGTCTCCTTTCATCCGTCACGAGTCGAGCGGTCTGTTCGCCGTCCCCGGTGGCCCGGACCGGGGCGAGTACGTGGGCCAGCGGCTTCTGGAGTCGTAGCGCCTCTGCCTCCGTCGCCTCCTCGCGCCCATTAGGGTGACCGGTATGTCAGCCACCCGGTTCACGTATCTCGGTCCCGAAGGCACCTTCACGGAGGCCGCGCTGCGGACGCTGCCCGAGGCGGCGACCCGCGAGCTCGTCCCGATGGTCTCCGTGCCCGCCGCGCTGGACGCCGTGCGCAACGGGGAGGCCGCCGCGGCGCTCGTGCCGATCGAGAACTCGGTGGAGGGCGGGGTGACCGCGACCCTCGACGAGCTCGCCTCCGGCCGGCCGCTGATGATCTACCGCGAAGTGGTGCTGCCGATCGCCTTCGCCCTGCTCGTCCGGCCCGGGACCAAGCTGTCCGAGGTGAAGACCGTGACCGGGCACCCGGTGGCCCAGCCGCAGGTCCGCAAGTGGCTGCGGGCGAACCTGCCGGACGCGCTGTGGGAGTCGGCGGCTTCCAACGCGGACGGGGCGCGGCTGGTCCAGGAGGGCCGGTTCGACGCCGCCTTCGCGGGCGAGTTCGCGGCGGCGACGTACGGGCTGGAGGCCCTGGTCACCGAGATCCACGACGCGGAGAACGCCGAGACCCGGTTCGTCCTGGTGGGCCGGCCCGCCCGGCCGGCGGCGCCGACGGGTGCGGACAAGACCTCGGTGGTGCTGTGGCTGGGCGACGACCACCCGGGCGCGCTGCTCGAACTGCTCCAGGAGTTCGCGGTGCGGGGCGTGAACCTGATGCTGATCCAGTCCCGCCCCACGGGCGCGGGCATCGGCAACTACTGCTTCGCGGTGGACGCCGAGGGGCATATCGCGGACCGGCGCGTCGGCGAGGCGCTCATGGGCCTGAAGCGGATCTGCCCGAACGTGCGCTTCCTCGGCTCGTACCCGCGGGCGGGGGTGGCGGTGGAAGATGTGCGGCCGCTGCGGACCGGGACGTCCGACGACGACTTCATGGCTGCCTCCGACTGGCTGGCTCGGGCCCAGGACGGGCGGGCCTGACGCTCGCTGCGTCGACCTGCCCCGATCGTGCCCCGCCGGCAGCGGTGGCGCCTCCCTTCGTCCACAGGTACGGACCACTAGTCCTACCTGCATATTTATCCACCCCGCACAAAGTTATCCACAGGCTCACTGCTCGACCTGGGGACAAGTCGATATGCGAAGCCGCCATCGTCGACAAATCACCCCAGTCACTCCACACCCGCCCACAGCACTGCACTCCGCCCGTGTCAGCCTCATTCCGTCGATCAACTCTTTAGAGCGAGCAATTCCCACTCGAAGGAGTGTCGAAATGGGGTTTGATCTACGAATTACCGGGCCTCGACGAGGAATCTTCAAGATCCGCGCAGCGATCCACAGAAGTTCCGCACAGCCTGTGGATAAGGAAGCGGGTGCCCCGCTTCCTGTGGAGAAGTGAATTGATCACCACCCCCCCCCCGCCGCTAACGGCGAATACGGAGAGTTTCCCAATAGTTGCAATTCGGGCAAAGCGACACGCAAAGCCATATCGGGTGGGGTCGGCCGATCGCGCACCGGTAGCCTGGTGGGGTGATTGACCTTCGCCTGCTCCGTGAGGACCCCGACCGTGTTCGCGCCTCCCAGCGCGCCCGTGGAGAGGACGTCGCACTCGTCGACGCCCTGCTCTCCGCCGACGAGCGGCGCAGGTCGTCCGGCGTCCGCTTCGACGAGCTCCGTTCCGAGCAGAAGTCGCTCGGCAAGCTGATCCCCAAGGCCACCCCGGAGGAGCGCGCCGAGCTCCTGCAGAAGGCCGAGCAGCTCAAGACCGACGTCAAGGCCGCCGAGGCCGAGCAGAACGACGCCGACGACGAGACCCGCCGTCTGCTGCTCCAGCTGGGCAACCTCGTCCACCCCGACGTCCCGGTCGGCGGCGAGGAGGACTTCGTCGTCCTCGAGACCCACGGCACCATCCGCGATTTCGCCGCCGAGGGCTTCGAGCCCAAGGACCACCTGGAGCTCGGCGAGGCGCTCGGTGCCATCGACGTCGAGCGCGGCGCGAAGGTCTCCGGCTCGCGCTTCTACTACCTGACCGGCGTCGGCGCGCTGCTCGAGCTCGCGCTCGTCAACGCGGCGATCGCGCAGGCCACCGAGGCCGGCTTCATCCCGATGCTCACGCCCGCGCTGGTCCGCCCGCGCGCCATGGAGGGCACCGGCTTCCTCGGCCAGGCGTCGGAGAACGTGTACCACCTGGAGAAGGACGACTACTACCTCGTCGGCACGTCCGAGGTCCCGCTCGCGGCGTACCACATGGACGAGATCGTCGACGCCGACAAGCTGCCGCTGCGGTACGCGGGCTTCTCGCCCTGCTTCCGCCGCGAGGCCGGCACGTACGGCAAGGACACCCGCGGCATCTTCCGCGTCCACCAGTTCGACAAGGTCGAGATGTTCTCGTACGTCGCGCCGGAGGACGCCGAGGCCGAGCACAAGCGGCTCCTCGACTGGGAGAAGCAGTGGCTCACGAGCCTGGAGCTGCCGTTCCAGGTCATCGACGTGGCCACCGGCGACCTGGGCGCCTCCGCCTCGCGCAAGTTCGACTGCGAGGCCTGGATCCCGACCCAGGGCAAGTACCGCGAGCTGACCTCCGCCTCGAACTGCGACGGTTTCCAGGCCCGCCGCCTGTCCGTCCGCATGCGCGAGGGCAAGAAGGTGCAGCCGCTCGCGACGCTGAACGGCACGCTGTGCGCCGTGCCGCGCACGATCGTGGCGATCCTGGAGAACCACCAGTTGGCCGACGGCTCGGTGCGCGTGCCGGAGGTCCTCCGGCCGTACCTGGGCGGCCGTGAGGTCCTGGAGCCGATCTCCAAGTGAGTGCCGGCGCCTTCCCGTACCGCCTGATCGCGACGGACCTCGACGGCACGCTGCTGCGCGCAGACGAGTCCGTCTCGGACCGTACGCGTGACGCTCTGGCCGCCGCCACGGCGGCCGGGGCGGCCCACATCGTGGTGACCGGCCGTTCCGTGCCCTGGACCCGGCACATCCTCGACGACCTCGGCTACGAGGGGCTTGCGGTGTGCGGACAGGGCGCGCAGGTCTACCACGCGGGAGAGCACCGGCTGCTGACCTCGCTGACGCTCGACCGGCAGCTGGCCGGCCTGGCGCTGTCGAAGCTGGAGGCCGAGGTCGGCCCGCTGGCGCTGGCCGCGAGCCGGGACGGGCTCGACGGCGAGGTGCTGGTCAGCGCTGACTACCGGGTGCAGGAGGGACCGCTGCCGGTGGTGCCGCTGAAGGACCCGGCGGACCTGTGGGCGGCCCCGCTGAACAAGATGTACGTGCAGCACGCCACGCTCTCCGACGACGAGCTGGCCGCGGCCGCGCGCAGGACCGTCGGCGCTCTGGTCGACGTCGTCGTGGCGGGCGCGGGGATAGTGGAGATCCTGCCGCTGGGCCTGAGCAAGGCGACCGGCCTGTCGCTGGCGGCGCGCCGGCTGGGCGTGAAGGCGGCGGAGACGATCGCCTTCGGCGACATGCCGAACGACATCCCGATGTTCGGCTGGGCGGCGCGCGGCGTGGCGATGGCCAACGCGCACGACGACCTGAAGGCGGTCGCGGACGACATCACGGCCTCCAACGAGGAGGACGGCATCGCGGTCTTCCTGGAGCCGCTGCTCTGAAGGTTTAGGGCGCTGCGCTGCGCGGAGGATGCGCGGATCGAACGCGCGCGGGGAAGACCCCGACTACGGCTTAGCAAGCCGCTGCCTTACCACTCGGCCAATCCTCCGTGAGGGCGGTCCGCGCGGTCTCGGAGAACCGCGCGCTCGAAGCGACCGCCCCGGCGGCGTTCCGAAAGCGCCGGCCTGCGTCGAGTGTGCGCCTCCCGGGTGTTCGGGTGCCAACGAATTACCCGTACAGACATGCGTAAGGGGCGGTGGACCATGTCCACCGCCCCTTACCGCTCCTGACGACGTCAGAAGTTGATCATGTGGCCGGCCAGGCCGTGGATCGCTTCCTTCACGGCCTCGCCCAGCGTCGGGTGCGCGTGCACGTTGCGGGCGACCTCGCTGACCGTCAGGTCCCACTGCTGGGCCAGGGTCAGCTCGGGCAGCAGCTCGGTGACGTCCGGGCCGATCAGGTGGGCGCCGATGATCTCGCCGTACTTCGCGTCGGCAATGATCTTCACGAAGCCGGTGGCGTCGCCCAGTCCGTGCGCCTTGCCGTTCGCGGTGAACGGGAACTTGGCGACCTTGACGTCGTAGCCCTTCTCCCGCGCCTGCGCCTCGGTCCAGCCGAAGCTGGCGATCTGCGGCTGGCAGTAGGTGGCGCGCGGGATCATCGGGTAGTCGAGCTCCATGGTCTCGGCGTTCCCGATGGTCTCGGCGGCGACGACGCCCATGGACTCGGCGGTGTGCGCGAGCATCAGCTTCGCGGTCACGTCGCCGATGGCGTAGATGTGCGGGACGTTGGTGCGGCAGCGGCCGTCCACGTCGATCGCGCCGCGCTCGGTCAGCGCGACACCGGTGTTCTCCAGGCCGTAGCCGGAGACGTTCGGCGCGAAGCCGATGGCCTGCAGGACCTTGTCGGCCTCCAGGACCTTCTGCGCGCCGTCCTTGCCGGATACGGTGACGCGGACCTGCGGGCCGGACTCGTCGATCGCGTCGACGCGGGTCGAGGTGAGGACGTCGATGCCGAGCTTGCGGTACTGCTTCGCCAGCTCCTTGGAGACCTCTTCGTCCTCCAGCGGGGCGATCCGGTCCAGGAACTCGACGATGGTGACCTTCACGCCGTAGTTGTGCAGCACGTACGCGAACTCGATGCCGATGGCGCCGGCGCCGGCGATGATGATCGACTGCGGCACGTCGTCGGCGAGGATCTGCTCCTCGTAGGTGACCACGCGCGGGCTGCGGGCGGTGCCGGGCAGCAGCTTCGGGGTGGCGCCGGTGGCGATGATGCAGTTGTCGAACGTGATCGTCTGCGTGGTGCCGTCCGAGAGGGCGAGCTGCAGGGTGTTCGCGTCGACGAAGGTGCCGCGGCCGTCGAACTCCGTGATGCCGTTCTTCTTCATCAGGTAGTGGACGCCCTTGACGCGGCCGTCCGCGACGGTGCGGCTGCGCCGGTAGGCCTCGCCGTAGTCGAAGGAGACCGTGCCGTCGACCTTGATGCCGAAGGTCTTGGCCTCGTGGTTGAAGATGTGGGCCAGCTCGGCGTTGCGCAGCAGCGCCTTGGTGGGGATGCAGCCGACGTTCAGGCAGACACCGCCCCAGTACTTCTCCTCCACGACCGCGACCCGCTTGCCGAGCTGCGCGGCGCGGATGGCGGCGACGTAGCCGCCGGGGCCTGCTCCGAGTACTACGACGTCGAAGCGGTCTGACATGGCTGACTCCCGAATGGTGTGTTCGTCTCCGCGTACCAGCCCACAGTAATCCCGAGCCGCGCAGGGCGGCCCGGGCGGCGTACGTGGGGCCGATCACCCGCGCGGGACCGGAACCTCCGGGGTCCGGTCCCGCGCGGCCGGGAGTCCGGCCCCTGTGCGCGGCGCGGCCGGCTACTCCTCGCCGGCGAGGGTGAGGGTGCGCAGCTTCTGGCCCGCGTACCAGGTGGCGGCGACGGTGACGCCGGCCAGCAGGGCGGCGGCGACCGGCAGGCCGACGTCGGAGGTGATCAGACCCTCGCCGCTGACCTTCTCGGCCAGGGCCAGCGCCCACTGCTGGACGCTCAGGGTGCGGGCGCCGGCGATCAGCGAGCCGAACAGGGCCTCCCAGATCAGGGCGTAGACCAGGCCGATGACCACCGCGTGCCGACTGATGGTGCCGAGCAGCAGGAACATCGCGCTGTAGGCGATCGAGGCGACAAGCGCGGCCACGGTGTACGCGACCGCCACCTGCTGCCCGTTGCCGTTGAGGATCATTCCGGCGATGAACGTGGGGATGGCCGAGAAGGCCATGGTCACGGCGATGGCGACGGTCAGCTTGGTGAGGATGATCGTCGGCCGCTTCACCGGCTTGGACAGCAGGTAGACGATCGAGCCGTCGTCGATCTCCGGGCCGATCGCGCCGGTGCCGGCGATGACGCCGATCAGCGGCACCATGGTGGCGAGCGCGAAGCCGCCGAGAACGTTGGCGGCGACCTGGTCGTCCGCTCCGGTGAAGAGACGGACGGCCACGGCGATCACGATGAGCAGGACGGGCAGCGCGAACAGGACGAGCGCGCGCCGGCGGCCGAGGAGGGCCCGGTAGGTGAGCCGGGCGACTGTGGGGTCGTACATGCGGGTTCAGGGCTCCTTTCAGGCCGCGACGAGGTACGAGAAGACCGATTCGAGGGACTCGTCGGACGGCGAGACCGTCAGCAGCCGGATCCCGTGGGCGCGGGCGACCTGCGGCAGCAGTTCGGTGAACCGCCCGAAGTCCACGGCCTGGATGCGCAGCGCCCCCTCGGCGACGTCTACCTCGATGCCCGCGGTTGACGGGTCGGCGATCAGCGCGGCGGCCAGCGCCCGGTCGTCGGAGGAGCGGACGAGGTAGCGGTGCGGGCGGTCCGTCATCAGGCGGCGGATCCGGCGGAAGTCGCCGGAGGCGGCGTGCCGGCCGGCCACGATCACCTCGATGTGCGAGGCGAGTTGCTCGACCTCCTCCAGGATGTGCGAGGAGAACAGGACCGTACGGCCCTCCGCGCCCATCCGCCGCAGCAGCTCCATGAGCTGCATGCGCTGGCGCGGGTCCATGCCGTTGAACGGCTCGTCGAGCAGCAGCACCGACGGCTCGTGCACGAGGGCCGAGGCCATCTTGACGCGCTGCCGCATGCCCTTGCTGTACGTGGAGATCTTCCGGTCCTGGGCGTACTCCATCTCGACGGTGGCCAGCGCCTTCTGTGCCTCCGCCTTGCCCAAACCGTGCAACTCGGCGTTGGCGACGACGAATTCGCGGCCGGTGAGGAAGTCGTACATCGCCTCCCGCTCGGGGACGACGCCGATCTCCTTGTAGACGGACTCGTTGCGCCAGATCGGCCGGCCGTCGAGGGTGACGCTGCCGGTGGACGGGTCGAGGAAGCCGCCCATCATGTTGATCAGGGTGGACTTGCCCGCGCCGTTGGGGCCGAGCAGGCCGGTGACGCCGGGGCCGATGGTCATGGTGACGTCGTTGACGGCCACCACGTTGCCGAACCAGCGCGAGGCGTGGTCGATGTTG
The DNA here is from genome assembly GCF_043199435.1 of Streptomyces sp. NPDC048604. NCBI lineage: Bacteria > Bacillati > Actinomycetota > Actinomycetes > Kitasatosporales > Streptomycetaceae > Streptomyces > Streptomyces sp. NPDC048604. The sequence goes on along the minus strand of NZ_JBICVX010000016.1, from coordinate 20,937 downwards.
AGGGTCGTCACAGCCCGACCTTTCGGTAGCGGCGCATCAGCACGGCGTACGAGCCGACGATCAGCGCGAGGACGGCGACCACGTAGACCGCTCCGGCTCCGGCGCCGACGGACACCTCGCCCGGGAAGGCGGGCGGAGCACCGAGGAACGCGGTCTGGACGCCGCTGATGAGGGTGAGGGGCGAGAACAGGCCCATCCAGGCGATGGGGTCGGGGTTGTCGGTGGCGTAGGCGATGCCCTGCAGCGTGGTGACCGCGCCGTAGGAGATCGTCAGCACCGCGATCACCGCGGCGACGCCGAAGCCGCGGCGCGGGGTGAGCGCCGCCATGACCAGGCCGATGCCGCCGAAGAGCAGCGAGAGCAGCGCCACGGAGACCAGCCCCTGTCCGAACAGCGCGGTCTGGTCGGCGAAGTCCAGCTTCGCGAGGAGCGCGCCGACGTAGAGGATCACCAGCGGCACGGCGGTGAGGATGAACAGCGCCGCCGCCATCGCGCCGTACTTGGCGAGCACGTAGTCGGTCCGCTCGATGGGCCGCGAGAAGTACAGCGGCACGGTGCGGAACCGAAGGTCGCGGGAGACGGACTGCGGGGCCTGGGCGGCCACGTAGATGCCGATGACGACCTGGAGGTACAGCGCGTACTGGGTGTACTCGATGGCCAGCTTGGGTGCCTTGGTGACGACCGCGACGGCGACGATGATCAGCGCCGGGATGCACATCACGCCGAACAGGAGCATCGGCAGCACCTTGGACTTGGCGCTGCGGCCCAGGCCGTACGCGCCGCGCAGCGACTGCGAGAACAGCGCCCGGCGGGCGTATCCGCGGCCGAGCCGGGGCCCGTCGTACGTGCGGTAGCCGATGTTGTGGATCTGTGTGGTCTCGGGGGCCTGGGAGCTCATCGCGCCGGCACCTCCTCCTGCTGCTGCTCGGAAGCCTGGGGGCGGAACACCTCGGCGATGTGGTGGCGACGCTGCTCCATCCGCACCAGGCCGAGGCCGAGTCCGGCCACGGTGTCCCTGACCAGGTCGTACGTCTCGTCGCCGGTGGCCTCCAGGAGGAGGATGTGGCCGGCGCCCGGCAGGCCCTCCTCCATGCCCTCGTGGAGGACGACGCCGGAGGCGGAGAGCGCGGCGCGCAGCGCGGCGGTGCCGTCGGGGTGGGTGTCGGAGTCGGTGACCTCGACCGCGAGGGTGGTGGTGGTCCGGGTGAAGTCGCTGGTGGAGCTGGAGCGGAGCAGCCGGCCGCCGTCGATGACGACGACGTGGTCGCAGGTGCGCTCCAGTTCGCCGAGGAGGTGCGAGGTGACGAGGACCGAGATGCCGAAGTCGGTCCAGACCCGGCGGATCAGGCCGAGCATCTCGTCCCGGCCGACCGGGTCCAGGCCGTTGGTCGGCTCGTCGAGGAGGACCAGCTTGGGGTCGTGGACGAGGGCCTGGGCCAGCTTCACGCGCTGCTTCATGCCCGTCGAGTAGCCGCCGATGGGGCGGTAGCGCTCCTCGTACAGGCCGACGTGGCGCAGGGTGTCGGCGGTCCGCTCGCGCGCGGCGGTGGCGGGCAGGCCGGACATCCGGGCCATGTGGACGACCAGCTCGGTCGCCGACACGTCCGGCGGGAGGCAGTCGTGCTCCGGCATGTAGCCGACCCGCTCGCGGATGGCGGCGCCGTGGGTGGCGACGTCGAGTCCGAGGACTTCGGCGCGGCCCTCCGTGGCCGGGGACAGACCAAGAAGAATCTTGATCATCGTGGACTTGCCGGCTCCGTTGGCACCCACCAGTCCGGTCACACCGGGCCCGATGTCCAGGGAGAGCCGGTCGAGAGCGGTCACCCGGGGGAACCGCTTGCTGAGGCTTTCGGTGGCGATCACAGTCACGTATTCGACCGTAGTGGTGTGCGCCACAGCAGTCGTCAGCCCAACGGCTCGATCCGTGTCCGACTCCAGTCGTACATGCCCGTAGGGGAGCGACGACGAAAGTCACCACGGCCGTCCGGGCCGCGACGACGTTCGGGGCGTCGTCCACAGGCCTTGTACACACCCCTTGACGCAGACGCCAGGCATTGTCACATTCATCAGTGTCAAGTTACGCGCACGTAGCGCACACGGCGGGACGGACGGGACGGCGGGTGGCATGACTACAGCAACGAGGGGCGAACTGGCCGCGGAGCTGCGCGGGTTCAGGGAGGTCCAGCGGCTCTCCTACGAGTGCGCGGAGGCCGTCGCGGCCCAGCTGAAGCCGGGCGTGACCGAGCGCGAGGCCGCGCGCATGCAGCGGGAGTGGCTGTACGCGCGCGGGGTGAAGGACTGGTTCCACCGGCCCTTCGCCTGGTTCGGCGACCGCACCGCCTTCGTCGACTTCAAGATCCCGCTGCAGTTCTTCCCCACCAACCGGCGGCTGGAGGCGGGGATGCCGTTCATCCTCGACATGGCGCCCGTCTACCGGGGATACACGGCGGACATCGGCTACTCCGGCTGCCTGGGTCTGAACCCGATGCACGACAAGCTGCTCGCCGATCTGAAGGCGCACCGCGAGCTGATCCTGCGCGAGGTGCGAGAGCGCCGCACGCTGCGGGAGATATACGAGGACGTGGACCGGCTCATGGTCCGCCAGGGCTACGCCAACCGGCACCGCGCCTATCCCTTCGGCGTGATCGCCCACAAGATCGACCGGGTGAAGGAGCGGCGCTGGGCGCCGACGCTGTTCGGCTTCGGCACGCAGTCTCTGAAGGGGCTGGCGAGCGACGCGATCCACGGCCACCGGGACGGCTGGTCGCCGCTGTGGTCGCCGTACAAGTTCTCCGACCACCAGCCGCGGCCGGGGCTTTGGGCCGTCGAGCCGCACCTCGGATTCCGCGGCACGGGCGCGAAGTTCGAGGAGATCCTGGTCGTCACGGACTCCGCGGATCCGGAGGAGAGCGCGTTCTGGCTGGACGACGACCTGCCGCACGTGCGGCGCTGGGCCGAGACCGAAGCGGAAGGGAAGGCGGCGTGATGACGGGGCTGAAGGGGGCGCGGGAGCGCTGGGTCCGCACGGGCGGGATCGAGCTGTGCGTCGCCGAGCTCGGCGACGAGAGCCGGCCGACGGTCCTGCTCGTGCACGGCTATCCGGACTCCAAGGAGGTCTGGACGGAGGTCGCGACCCGGCTCGCCGACCGCTACCACGTGGTGCTGTACGACGTGCGCGGCCACGGCCGGTCGACGGCGCCGACGCCGCTGCGCGGCGGCTTCACGCTGGAGAAGCTGACAGACGACTTCCTCGCGGTCGCCGACGCGGTCAGCCCTGACCGGCCGGTCCACCTGGTCGGGCACGACTGGGGCTCGGTGCAGTCCTGGGAGTTCGTGACGGTCGCCCGCGCCGAGGGCCGGATCGCCTCGTTCACCTCGATGTCCGGCCCCTGCCTGGACCACTTCGGGCACTGGATCAAGCAGCGGATGAGCCGGCCGACCCCGCGCCGCGTGGGCCAGTTGCTCGGACAGGGCGCGAAGTCCTGGTACGTGTACATGCTGCACACGCCGGCGCTGCCGGAGCTGGCCTGGCGCGGGCCGCTGGGCAGGCAGTGGCCGAAGATCCTGGAGCGGTTGGAGAAGGTCCCGGCCGGGGACTACCCGACGTCCTCGCTGCCCTCGGACGCGGCGCACGGCGCCTGGCTGTACCGGGACAACGTGCGGTCCCGGCTGCTGCGGCCGCGCCCCGACCCGTACGCGCACGCCCCGGTCCAGCTGATCACGCCGCTCGGCGACTCCTTCCTGTCGGAGCGGCTCTACGACGACCTGGGCACCTGGGTGCCCGAGCTGACGCGGCGCACCCTGACCGCCAAGCACTGGGTGCCGCGCACCAGGCCCGACCAGCTGTCCGCGTGGATCGCCGACTTCGTCGACACGCACGAGGGCCCGCAGGCCAAGGCGCCGCGGACGGCGGCGAAGAGCGAGGCGGACCCGGCGTACGCGGAGCGGTTCGGCGGCCAGCTGGTGCTGGTGACCGGAGCGACCAGCGGCATTGGCCGGGCGACGGCGTTCGCCTTCGCCGAGGCCGGGGCGCGGGTGGTCGCGGTGGACCGGGACTCGGAGGGCGCGGCCCGCACGGCGGAGATGGCCCGGCTGATCGGCGCCCCGGAGGCCTGGGGCGAGACCGTCGACGTCTCCGACGAGCAGGCGATGGAGAAGCTGGCCGCGAAGGTCGCCGACGAGTACGGCGTGGTGGACGTCCTGGTCAACAATGCCGGGATCGGGCTGAGCGGTTCCTTCCTCGAGACCACCAGCGAGGAGTGGAAGAAGGTCCTCGACGTCAATCTGTGGGGCGTCATCCACGGCTGCAAGGTGTTCGGGGCGCAGATGGCCGCGCGCGGACAGGGCGGCCACATCGTCAACACCGCGTCGGCGGCGGCGTTCCAGCCATCCCGGGCGCTGCCCGCGTACAGCACGTCGAAGGCGGCGGTGCTGATGCTGAGCGAGTGCCTGCGTGCGGAGCTGGCCGGGCAGGGCATCGGCGTCACCGCGATATGCCCGGGCATCGTCAACACCAACATCACGGCGACGGCCCGGTTCGCCGGGGCGGGCGAGGAGGAGCAGTCGCGTCGCCGGAAGCACGCCTCGCGGCTGTACGGGCTGCGCAACTATCCGCCGGAGAAGGTCGCGGACGCGATCCTGCGGTCGGTGCTGCGCAACGAGGCGGTCGTGCCGGTCACGCCGGAGGCGCACGGGCTGCGCTTCATGTCCCGGTTCACGCCGCGGGCGCTGCGCGCGCTGGCCCGGGTGCAACCGCCGGCGTAGCCGCGGGGTCCGCGGAGGGCGACGGCCGGGCCCGGGCTCCGGGACCGGCCGTGGCATCCTTCGGCAGACAGGGCTGGAGGAGCGAGTGGTGGCTGAGCGGGCGGGATCGGAGCGGGCGGAGCCGGAGCGGTCCGGGTCGGAGCGGCCGGGGTCGGAGCGGGCCGGGTCGGAGCGGGCCGGGTCGGAGCGGCCGGAGCCGGCGGCGGAGTACCGGGGGAGCGAGTACCGGGCGGCCGAGTACCGGATCGAGGATCTGGCGCACCACAGCGGCGCCACGGTCCGGACGATCCGTGCCTACCAGGACCGCGGACTGCTGCCGCGGCCGGAGCGCCGGGGCCGGTCCAACGTGTACGGGGACGCGCATCTGTCCCGGCTGCGGCAGATCGCGGACCTGCTGGACCGCGGCTACACCCTGGCCTCGATCAAGGAACTCCTGGAGGCCTGGGACACCGGCCGGGGGCTCCGCGGAGTGCTCGGCCTGGTCGCCGAGGTCGACGGGCCGTGGACGGACGAGGAGGCGGACCGGATCTCGCGCGCCGAGCTGGACGCCCGCTTCGGCGGGAAGCCCGACGAGGACGCGATCCGGGACGCGATAGAGCTGGGCGTGCTGGTGCCGGTCCAGGACCGGGACGAGGAGTTCCTGGTCCCCAGTCCGCAAGAGCTGGCGGTGGCCGCCGAGTTGTACGCGGCTGGGGTTCCGCTGTCCGCAATCACGGGTCATCTGAGGGAACTTCGTGGGCACGTCGAGCACATAGCGTCCCGTTTCCTGGAGTTCACCACGGAGCACGTCTTCGCGCGCTATCTGGAGCACCGGCCGCCGACGGACGCGGACGCGACCGCCGCGGCGACGATGGTGCGACGGCTGCGGCCGCTGGCGCAGCAGACCGTGGACGCGGAACTGGCGCGTGCCATGCGGCTGTTCGCGCACCGGCATCTCCAGCACCATCTGACGGCGAACGAGCTGCTGCTGAAGGGCGAGGAACCGTGTCAGGTGTCCCTGCCGCCGGAGACGATCCGGGCCGTGGAAAGGCTTGTTGGCCAGGGGAACGTCTCGGCGTTCGTCACGGCGGCGGCCGAACGCGAGGTGCAGGCCCGGACATTGGACGCACTCACGGCAAGTCACCCGAAGCAGAACTGATTTGACCAAAACAGTTTAATTAGCTGGCCAGTTGTCCACAGAGTCGCCAATTCCCTTGTGGATAACTCCAGTTCGCTGTGGATCAAACCTCCTCGCCCGAAATCGATGGTGGAGCTTCTCAGACATCGGGCATCCTGACCCGATGGACGAGCGACCCATGGACGAGCGCCGCACCGTGAAGGTGTCGAAGTACCTGTCGAAGCATCTGCGACACCAGCCGGAGCGGATCGGGCTGGCCCTCGACGCGCAGGGCTGGACGGAGATCGACGCACTGCTGCGCGCGGCCGCCGCGCACGGCTTCCCGATCACCCGCGCCGAGCTGGACCATGTGGTCGCCGCCAACGACAAGAAGCGGTTCGCGATCGAGGGGACCCGGATCCGGGCGAGCCAGGGCCACACCGTGGAGATCGACCTGGACCTGCCGGAGGCGGAGCCGCCCGCGTACCTCTACCACGGCACGGTCGCCCGCTTCCTCGACGCGATCCGCGCCGAGGGGCTGCGCCCGATGGCCCGCCACCACGTGCACCTGTCGGTGGACCGGGAGACCGCGACCCGCGTCGGCGCGCGCCGCGGCCGGCCCGTGGTGCTCAGCGTGGACGCGGGCGCCATGCACCGCGACGGCCATGTCTTCCACCTCAGCGCCAACGGCGTCTGGCTGACCGACGCCGTCCCGCCCCGGTACATCCGCTTCCCCGACTGATTCCCAGGCTGATTCCCAGGCGTACGCGCACCCGTGCCCGTACGCCCCCGGGCTGAGGCATGATCGACGGATGGCACATCCGCATCTGCCCACGACCGAGTCGGCCGTGACCGCGATCCGCGAGATCGCCCGGTCCGAGAACCGCGAGCTGACGGTCACCGACGACATCGGCGCGGACCGGACCTCACGCCGCACCTCCGCCGGCGCCTTCGCCGTGCTCGACCCGGACGGCTCACTGCCGCACGAGGCCTTCGTCGAGCTGGGCGGCTCCCCCGCGGTGAGCGTCCAGCTCTACCCCGAGGACGACGCCCGGATCACCGTGGACGGGGTGGAGTTCGCGGACGTGCCGCGCGACTCCGTCCCTGCCTTCCTGCGCTCCGTCTACGCGGGCCTCGCCCATGTGAAGGGCCGGTTCTGGCCCGCGGGCTGGTGGCTGGTGGTGCCGGTGCCCGGCGACGAGACCTACAAGGAACTCGTGCTCGCCGACACCCTCACCCCGTGGCTCAGTTCCCGGGTGCGCTGACGCCCAGCTGGGCCAGGCCCTCCGCGGCGATCTTCTCGTAGACCGCCTCGTCGGCCTCGAACACCGAGTCCGCGATCGGCATGTGGATCACGATCTCGTCGAAGCCCAGCTCGAAGTGGCGCCCGGCGAAGTCCACGAAGGCGTCGAAGGACTCCAGCGGACGGTCCGGGGTGAAGCCCGTGAGCAGGATCTTGTCCATCCCGGCCACGTCCCGGCCGGCCTCGGCGCAGGCCGCGCCGAGCTTCTCGACCTGGCCGCGGATCGCCTCGTACGACTGCTCCGGCGTGCCCTCCTCGAAGAGCTTCGGGTCGCCCGTCGTCACCCACGCCTGGCCGTGCCGCGCCGCCAGTCTCAGACCGCGCGGCCCGGTCGCCGCCACCGCGAACGGCAGCCGCGGCCGCTGCACGCAGCCGGGGATGTTGCGCACCTCGTCCGCCGAGTAGAACGTGCCCCGGTACGAGACGACGTCCTCGCTGAGCAGCCGGTCGAGCAGCGCCACGAACTCGCCGAACCGGTCCGCCCGCTCCCGCGGCGTCCACGGCTCCTGGCCCAGGGCCGTCGCGTCGAAGCCGATACCGCCCGCGCCTATGCCCAGGGTGATCCGGCCCCCGGACACGTCGTCCAGCGTGATCAGCTCCTTGGCGAGGGTGACCGGGTGCCGGAAGTTGGGCGAGGTCACCATCGTGCCCAGCCGGATCCGTTCCGTGGCGCCGGCCGCGGCGGTCAGCGTCGGCACGGCGCCGAACCAGGGTCCGTCCCGGAAGGTGCGCCAGGACAGGTGGTCGTAGGTGTACGCGGCGTGGAAACCGAGCTGCTCGGCACGCAGCCACTGGTCGCGGCCGCCCTCGTGCCAGCGGCGGGTCGGGAGGATCACGGTGCTCAGACGCATACCCCCGACAGTACGCGGCGGCGCCGACACTCGGCACCGGAGCACCGGCCCCATGGGGGCCGGTGGGGCGTGTGCGCCCCCTGCGCCCCGTGTCCCCCCGTGTCCCCCCGCGTCCCTCCCGGCCGCCGCCAAGTGCGCCTCTCAAATGTGCGGGCAACTGCACGCACGTGCATCCGGTGCGTGAGAATGGACGAGTGACCTCACCCCTCCCCGGGCGCGACGCGGCGCCGACTCCGAGACTCATCGCCACCGACCTCGACGGCACGCTGCTCCGCGACGACAAGTCCGTCTCGCCCCGGACCATCGCCGCACTCGCCGCCGCCGAGGCCGCCGGGATCGAGGTCTTCTTCGTCACCGGTCGCCCGGCCCGCTGGATGGACGTCGTCAGCGAGCATGTGCACGGCCATGGCCTCGCGATCTGCGCCAACGGCGCCGCCGTGGTCGACCTCCACTCCGGAGGAACGTTTCTTGAGGTGCGTCCGCTGGCACGGCCGACCGCCCTCGACGTCGTCCACCGGCTGCGCGAGGCCGCGCCCGGCACCTCCTTCGCGGTCGAGCTGACCACCGGCATCCACTACGAGCCGCTGTACCCGCCGTTCTTCCTCGACCCCGGCGCGACGGTCGCCACCGCCGAGAAGCTGCTCTACGAGGAGGCCCCGGACGCGGCGGCCCCCGTGCTGAAGCTGCTCGCCCAGCACCCCGAGCTCGACCCCGACGCTTTCCTGGCACTGGCCCGCGCAGCGGCCGGCGACCGGGCGTCGTTCACCCGGTCCAGCCCGACCGCCCTGCTCGAGGTCAGCGGACTCGGCGTCTCCAAGGCGTCCACGCTCGCGCACTGCTGCGCCGAGCGCGGCATCACGGCCGAGGAGGTCGTCGCCTTCGGCGACATGCCCAACGACATCGAGATGCTGACCTGGGCGGGCCGCTCGTACGCCATGGGCAACGCGCACCCCGAGGTGGTCGCCGCCGCCTCCGGCCGGACGGTCGCCAACAACGAGGACGGCGTCGCCGTCGTCATCGAGGAGATCCTGGCCGGCCTCTGACCGGGTCCGGCACGGCGCCCGGGTCCGGCGCGAGGGCCGACGGCGCGTCCGGCACCGGGACGGGAGCGGGCGCGAAACCAGGAGCGGGCACGCCTCCCGGACCTGGAGCCGGAGCGGGCGCGGCCGGCACGGGAGACAGAGCCGGAGCCGGTTTCGGTACCGGCGCTGGGACGAGCCCGTCCTGACCTGCGGCGTCCGGCAGCGGCGGGCCTCCGGCGCCCGACGCCGAGCCCGGCAGGACGACGGCCCGCAGCCGCACCCCTCGCTCGGCCAGCCAGCGGGCCGGGTCCACGCCCGAGCCCAGCTGGGGCGTCAGCCGCGTCTCGAAGTGCAGGTGGGGGCCGGTGGAGTTGCCGGTCGTCCCGGACTGTCCGATCCACTGCCCCGGCCGCACCCGTTCGCCCGCCTCCACGGCCGCCGACGCCAGGTGCGCGTACTGCGAGTACCAGCCGCCGTCGTGGCCGACGACCACCTCGATCCCGAAGCCCCCGCCGCAGGACACCCGGACCACCCGGCCCGCGCCGACCGCCCGCACGGGCGTGCCGATGGGCACGGCGAAGTCCTGGCCGGTGTGCCGGCGCGCCCAGCGATCGCCCGCGCTGTCGAAGCCCGCGGAGAGCGCGTACGCCTCCACCGGCGCGACCCAGCGGACGCCGGACGGCGGGCCGCCGGGCTGCTCGATCCGCACCGCGCCCCGGCAACTGCCCGCGGCGACGCTGCGGTTCGCCTCCGCCTGGAGGCTCCACGCCGCCTCTTCGAGCCGGGTCTCGATGCCCCGCTTGATCCGGTCGAGCCGGGCCACCCGCAGCTCGAGCTCGTGCCGGGCGCCGCGGGCCGCGCCCTCCGCCGCCGCGAGCCGGGCCTCCGCCCGACGGGAGCCGTCGAGCAGCCGGCTCACGGCCGCCTCAGCCTGGGCGGCGAGCTGCTGACCGCGCATCAGCTGATCGGGGTTCTTCGAGAGCAGCAGCCGGGCGGTGCGGGTGAGCGAGCCGCCCTCGCGATACTGCGCGCGGGCGACGCCGCCCACCTGCTCGTGCAGCACGGCGAGCTCACGGCGGTGCCCGGTCAGCCGCTGCTCCAGGGCCGTGGCCTTGACCCGCTGGACCTCGGCGGCCCGCCGGCCGCGCTCGTACGAGGCGACCGCGCGCGCGGTCTCCTGGTACAGCCGGGCCACCTCGGGACCGAGGCTCGGACCGTCGGAGGCGACGGCCGGACGAGCCCCCATCAGGCACAGCGCGAGCAGCGCGACGAGCAGCGGCACAGGGCGGGGCCACCGGTCGTATGAGTTGCGCATGGTCGGATCGTCACCCCGCGGCGGCCCGGATCGCGGCAGCACACGGGCGTCGTACGGCCGGACGGCCTACGAACATCCGACGATCGGACCGCGGCACCCCGCCACCGAGTCACCGGGTCACCGGTGAAGGAGTCACCCGGCCCCATATCGCCTACAGCGGCGCCTGCCACACCACACTCGTCCCGCCGCCGTCCTCGCCGATGCCCGGCTCGCACCAGCTCGCGCCGCCGAGGGACTCCGCGCGCCGGGCCAGGTTCCGCAGTCCGCTGCGCCGGCCGCCCTCGGGGATGCCCACGCCGTCGTCCGCGACCGACAGCCGTACCCCCGGCGTCCCGTCCTCGAGCCTGGCCTTGGCGTCCACGACGACCTCGATCCGGGTGGCCTCCGCGTGCCGGAACGCGTTGGAGAGCGCCTCCCGCAGGGCGGCGACGAGGTTCTTGCCGGTCAGCTCGCCGACCGTCGCGTCGACCGGGCCGAGGAACCGGTGCGCGGGCTTGAAACCCAGCGGCACCGCGGCCATGTTGATCTCCCGCAGCACGCGGGTGCGCAGCCCCGACGGGGCCTCGGCCGGGCCCTGCTGGAGGGCGAAGATCGCGGTGCGGATCTCCTGGATGGTGACGTCGAGTTCGTCGACCGCCTTGCCGACACCCTCCCGCACGGCCGGCACGACCGATTTGCGCTGGGCGCTCTCCAGCATCATCCCGGTGGCGAACAGCCGCTGGATCACCAGGTCGTGGAGGTCGCGGGCGATACGGTCGCGGTCCTCGTAGACGGCGAGCCGCTCCCGGTCGCGCTGCGCCTCGGCCATCATCAGCGCCAGCGCCGCCTGCGAGGCGAAGTGGGTGGCGAGGGTGCGCTCGGCCTCCGTGAACCGGCGGGCGCCGCGGGCCCGGGGCGTGGCGAGCGCGCCGAGGACCCGCCCACCGCTCTGCAGCGGCAGCAGCATGCTCGGCCCGTACTCGGCGGCGACCCTGCTGAGTACGCGCGCGTCGGCGGAGGCGTCGGTGACGAACACCGGCTCGCCCGCGAGCAGCCGCTCCACGACCGGGCTCTCCGGTGGGATCACGATGCCGAGCACCTTGGCGGGCTGGTCGGCGGAGACGGCGACGATCTCCAGTCCGCCGTCCTCGGCGGGCAGCAGCACGATGCCCGCGGCCGCGTCGGCGAGCCGGCGGGCCTGCTCGGCGACGACGGTGAGGGCGTCGTCGGCGTCGCCGCCGGAGAGCAGCGCGGTGGTGACGGCGACCGAGCCGTCGATCCACCGTTCGCGCTGCCGGGCGGCCTCGTAGAGACGGGCGTTGCCGATGGCGATGCCCGCCTCGGTGGCGAGCACGCGGACCATGTGCACGTCGTCTTCGCTGAACGCGCCGCCGCCCTGCTTCTCTGCGAGGTAGAGATTGCCGAAGATCTCGCCCTGGACGCGGATGGGGACGCCGAGGAAGCTCCGCATCGGCGGGTGGCCGGGAGGGAATCCGGCGGAGCGCGGGTCGGCGGTCAGATCGTCGAGTCGGATCGTCTGCGGCTCCCGGATCAGCGCGCCGAGCAGACCGGCGTGCCCGTCGGGACGGCGGCCGATGAGCCGGGCGGTCTCGTCCGGGACGCCGTGCGTGACGAAGTCGGAGAGCCCCTCGCCCTCCTCGTCGACCACGCCGATCGCCGCGTAGCGGGCGTCGGCGAGCTCGGCGGCCGTCTCGCAGATGCGGTCCAGGGTGGAGTGCAGCTCCAGACCGGTGCCGACGGACCGCATGGCCTCCAGCAGGTGCGGGACGCGTGCCGTCAGCTCGGTGGACAGGCCCTGGAGACTGCGGGTGGCCTGGGTGGCGGCTTCGAGCGGGTCCGGAGCGTCGGGCACGGTCATGCCCCGAGAGTAGTAAGTCCGTTTTGGCGAGAAAAGCCGGAGTGACGGCGCGCCCCGGGTGGGGTAACCGCGCGCCGCCGGCCGTGCGAGGGACCCGCGCGCGCCGTCAGCCACTCGCGCGCCGTCAGCCGCGGCGGGTGAGCAGTTCGGTCGCCCGCTCGCGCTCCAGCATCGTCCGCAGCGGTCCCTCGGCGGCGGCCAGCTCCGCGTACGTGCCGCGCTGCACGGTTCGGCCCTCGTCCAGGACCACGACCTCGTCGACGGCGTCGAGGCCGCGCAGCCGGTGGGTGATGAGGACGGTCGTCCGGCCCTCGGTGACCTGGAGCAGGTCGTCGGTGAGCGCGTCCGCCGTGGCCAGGTCGAGGTGTTCGGCGGGCTCGTCGAGGACGAGGACGGGGAAGTCCGCGAGCAGCGCGCGGGCGAGCGCGAGCCGCTGGCGCTGGCCGCCGGAGAGCCGGGCGCCGTGCTCGCCGACGAGGGTGTCGAGTCCGTCGGGCAGCCCGTCGACCCAGTCGAGCAGCCGGGCCCGGTCGAGCGCGGCCCGCAGTTCGTCGTCGCCGGCGCCGGGGCGGGCGAGCCGCAGGTTCTCCCTCAGCGAGCTGTCGAAGGTGTGGGCGTCCTGGGCGCACAGGCCGACGAGGCGTCGGACGTCGTCGCCGTCGAGGGCGTCCGCGGCGGTCCCGCCGAGCCGGTACGCGCCGGCCCGGACGTCCAGGAACCGCAGCAGCGTCTGGGCGAGGGTGGTCTTTCCGGAGCCGGACGCGCCGACGACGGCGACCCGGCGGCCGGCCTCCAGGGTGAGCGTGAAGTCGGCGAGGGCGTCCCGGTCCTGCCCGGCGTACCGCGCACTCAGCCCGTCGAGGACCAGCGGGAACGGGCTGTCCGGCGCGGCGGCCGGGTGCTCCGGCTCGTGCACCGGGACCGGTGCGTCGAGGACCTCGTGCACCCGCTCCGCACTGCGCTTGACCCGCTGCCGGTACTGGACGGCGAGCGGCAGCCCGTTCACCGCCTCGAAGGCGGCGAGCGGGGTGAGCACGAGGGCCGCGAGCGCGACGCCGTCGAGCCGGCCCTCCCGTACGCCCTGGACGCCGACGACGGCGGCCGCCGCGACGGTCAGACCGCAGGCGAGCGCGGTGAGGCCGGCGCTCAGCGCGGTGGCGGCGGCCTGGCGGGAGGCGATGGAGGTGAGGGTGCGGTCCGCGCGGGCGGCCCGGTCGAGCCGGTCGCGCAGCGCACCGGCGACGGTCAGCTCGGCGCAGCCGCGCAACAGGTCCGCGACGGCCGTCGCGAGCACCCCGCGGGCGGGGGCGAGCCGGTTCTCGGCGCGACGGGAGAGCGTCACGCCGAGGAGCGGTACGGCGACGCCGGCGACCAGCAGGCCGGCCGCGAGCACGGCCCCGGCCTCGGGCAGCAGCCACGCGGTGAACCCGACGGAACCCGCGCCGACCAGCAGCGCGGCCCCGGCCGGGAGCAGCCAGCGCAGCCAGTAGTCCTGGAGCGCGTCGACGTCCTGGACGAGCCGGGACAACAGGTCGCCGTGCCGGGTGCGGCGCAGTCCGGCGGGGGCGATGCGCTCCAGGCGGCGGTAGACGGAGACCCGGAGCTCGGCGAGCATCCGCAGGACGGCATCGTGCGAGACGAGCCGCTCGGCGTACCGGAACACGGCCCGGCCGATGCCGAACGCGCGCGTCGCGGTGACGGCGACCATCAGGTACAGCACGGGAGGCTGCTCGGAGGCGCGCGAGATGAGCCAGCCGGACACCGCCATGAGGCCCACGGCGGAGCCGAGTGCGAGCGTCCCGAGCAGCAGGGCGAGGCTCAGCCGGCCCCGCAGCTCCCCGCCCATGCGGCGCACACGGGCGAGCGGGGACAGCCGCGAACCGGCGGCGGAGGAAAGCTCGGTGACCTCGGGGCCGGCGGTCGACGGCGAGGGCTCGGCGTCCCCCGCCGGCTCCCGGCCGCCCGCACGCGCACCGGCTCCCACAGCCGTACCCGCATCCGCCCCCACGCCTGTACGCGCATCCGCTCCCGCGCCGGACGGCAGTACGCCCGTCCAGGCCGTCTCCACTCCGGTCTGGTTCCCGGTCCGGGCGGCGGCCGGCGCGGCCGCGTCGGCGGCCCACGTTCCGCGCAGCTCGACCACCCGGTCGGCGACCGCGAGCAGCGCCGGGCGGTGTACGACGAGCAGGACCGTACGGCCCTGGGCCAGGCGGCGGACCGAGTCGACGACGGACTCCTCCGTCGCGCCGTCCAGGGCGGCCGTCGGCTCGTCCAGGAGCAGCAGCGGACGGTCGGCGAGGAACGCCCGTGCCAGGGCGAGCCGTTGACGCTGGCCCGCGGAGAGACCCGCGCCGTCCTCGCCGAGCACGGTCTCCTGACCGGCCGGCAGCCCGGCGACGAACTCCCCGGCCCCCGCGTCCCGCAGGGCCCGGTCCACCGCGGCGTCGTCGGCGTCCGGGCGGGCGAGGCGGACGTTCTCGGCGATCGTCCCGGCGAAGAAGTGCGGTCGCTGCGGCACCCATGCGATCCGCTCGCGCCAGGCCGCCAGGTCCAGCGACCCGAGGTCGGCGCCGCCGACGCGCACCGAACCGCCGTCCGGTTCCGGGGCCGTGAAGCCCAGCAGGACGTCGAGCAGCGTGGACTTGCCGGCCCCGCTCGGCCCGACCAGGGCCACCGTCTCCCCGGGTTCGAGGACCAGGGAGGCCGCGTCGAGGGAGGGCTCCGCCCGCCCCTCGTGCCGCACCGTGACGTCGGTCAGCTCGATCCGCGGAACACCGGCGCCGACAGCCTCGCGGCCGCCCGTACGGACCGGGGACTCCAGGACCGCGAAGATCTCCTCCGCGGCCGCGAGCCCCTCCGCCGCCGCGTGGTACTGCGCGCCGACCTGGCGGATCGGCAGGTACGCCTCGGGCGCGAGGACCAGGATGACGAGCCCGGTGTACAGGTCGAGGCCGCCGTGGACCAGGCGCATGCCGATGGTGACGGCGACCAGCGCCACCGACAGCGTGGAGAGCAGTTCGAGCGCGAAGGAGGAGAGGAAGGCGATCCGCAGCGTTCGCAGCGTGGCCTGCCGGTACTCGGAGGTGATCGCGCGGATCGACTCGGCTTGGGCCTTGGCCCGTCCGAACACCTTGAGCGTGGGCAGTCCGGCGACGACGTCGAGGAAGTGGCCGGACAGCCGGGAGAGCAGCTTCCACTGCCGGTCCATCCGGGCCTGCGTGGCCCAGCCGATGAGCACCATGAAGACCGGGATCAGCGGCAGGGTGATCACGATGATCGCCGCCGACACCCAGTCCTCGGTGACGATCCGCGCGAGCACGGCCACCGGCACCACGACGGCAAGGCCGAGCTGCGGGAGGTAGCGCGCGAAGTAGTCGTCGAGGGCGTCCACTCCACGGGTCGCCAGGGCCACCAGCGAACCGGCCCGCTGGCCGCTGAGCCAGCCCGGCCCGAGCGCCGCCGCCCGCTCAAGGAGCCGCCCCCGGAGCTCGGACTTGACCGCCGCGCTGGCGCGGTGGGCGGCGAGCTCGGTCAGCCACGAGACCAGCGCCCGGCCCACCGCCACGCCCGCGAGCAGCAGCAGCGGCTCGGTGAGGGAGGAAACCGACAGGCCCTTCTGGAAGGCCCCCACCACGACCTCGGCGATCAGCATCGCCTGGGCGACGACCAGCGCCGCCCCGACCAGGCCGAGAGCCACCACAGCCGCCAGGAAGAAGCGGGTGGCCTTGGCGTAGCGGAGCAGACGCGGGTCGATCGGTTTCACGTGAAACATCCCTCGCTGGTGGGCGATGCTGAGTGGGCGATGTTCAGTGGGCGATGTGCTGGGTGCCGATCCGCTTGCGGAACACCCAGTACGTCCAGGACTGGTAGAGGAGCACCAGCGGGGTCGCGATCACCGCGCACCACGTCATGATCTTCAGCGTGTACGGGCTCGACGAGGCGTTGGTGACCGTCAGGCTCCAGTCCGGGTTGAGGCTGGACGGCATGACGTTCGGGAAGAGCGTCAGGAACAGCATCGCAACCGCGGCGACGATCGTGATACCCGAGAGCGCGAACGACCAGCCCTCGCGCCCGGCCTTGATCGCCCCGATCGCGCCGAGCAGCGCGACCACGGCCACCGCCATCGCCCCCAGGCTCCAGCCGTCGCCCTTGTCGAGCTGGGTCCACAGCAGGAAGACCACCGCGACCACGGCCGTCACCAGGCCCAGCTTCAGCGCCAGGGCCCGCGCCCGCACCCTTATGTCCCCGACCGTCTTGAGCGAGGCGAACACCGCGCCGTGGAAGGTGAAGAGGGAGAGGGTGACCAGGCCGCCCAGCAGGGCGTACGGGTTGAGCAGGTCCCAGAGGCCGCCGACGTACTCGAACTCGGCGTCGATCTTCACGCCGCGCACGATGTTGCCGAAGGCGACGCCCCACAGGAAGGCCGGGAGCAGCGAGGTCCAGAAGATGGCCTCCTCCCAGTTCCGCTGCCAGTTCTCCTCGGGCCGCTTGGCGCGGTACTCGAAGGCGACGCCGCGCACGATCAGACAGACCAGGATCAGCAGCAGCGGCAGGTAGAAGCCGGAGAACAGCGTCGCGTACCACTCGGGGAACGCGGCGAAGGTCGCTCCGCCGGCCGACAGCAGCCACACCTCGTTGCCGTCCCAGACGGGTCCGATGGTGTTGATCAGAACCCGCTTCTCGGGACGGCCGCGGGCGAGCAGCTTGGTGAGGACGCCGACTCCGAAGTCGAAGCCCTCCAGGAAGAAGTAGCCGGTCCACAGGACGGCGATCAGGACGAACCAGACGTCGTGGAGTTCCATGACTCTCTCTCCTCTGCCTCAGTACGAGAAGGCCATGGGCCGGTCGGGGTCGCGCTTGTCGTGGCCGCCGATGGTGGTGGGCGGGTTGAGGTCGTCCTCGGTGAGCTCCGGGGGACCGGCCTTGACGTACTTCACCATCAGCCGGACCTCGACCACGGCGAGGATCGCGTAGAGCGTGGTGAAGACGATCATCGAGGTGAGCACCTCGGCCTGGGAGACGCCGGGGGAGACCGCGGCCTGGGTGCGCAGCACGCCGTAGACGACCCACGGCTGACGGCCCATCTCGGTGAAGATCCAGCCCCAGGAGTTGGCGATCAGCGGGAAGAGCATGGTCCACAGCGCGAGCACCCAGTACCAGCGGGTGAACCGCGCGCCGAGCGGCTTCCTGAAGAGCACGAGATGCGGCACCTCGTCCTCGCCGGTCCGCAGTGCCTGCGGCAGCATGAACTTCTTCCGGGTCAGCCACAGCCCCAGGACGCCGAGGGCGAGCGAGGCCATGCCGAAACCGATCATCCAGCGGAAGCCCCAGTACGCGACCGGGATGTTGGGCCGGTAGTCGCCGGGACCGTACTTCTCCTGCTCGGCCTTGTTCACGTCGTTGATGCCGGGCACGTACGACTCGAAGTCGTCGTAGGCCAGGAAGGACAGCAGGCCCGGCACCTCTATCGCGACCACGTTGTGGCCCTTGTCCACGTCGCCGACGGCGAAGATGGAGAAGGGGGCCGGGGCCTCGCCGTCCCAGAGCGCCTCGGCTGCGGCCATCTTCATCGGCTGCTGCTGGAACATGACCTTGCCGAGCATGTCGCCGCTGAGGGCGGTGCCGAGGCCGGCGATGACCAGCGTGACCAGGCCGATCCGCAGCGAGGAGCGCATGACCGGCACGTGCTTCTTGCGGGCGAGGTGGAAGGCGGAGATGCCGACCATGAAGGCGCCGCCGACGAGGAACGCCGCGGTCATGGTGTGGGCGAACTGGTTGAGCGCGGTGTTCTGGGTGAGCACCAGCCAGAAGTCGGTGAGCTCGGCCCGGCCCCGCGCCTCGTTGATGCGGTACCCGACGGGGTGCTGCATCCAGGAGTTCGCCGCGAGGATGAAGTAGGCGGAGAGGATCGTGCCGATGGAGACCATCCACATGCAGGCGAGGTGGATCTTCTTCGGCAGCTTGTCCCAGCCGAAGATCCACAGGCCGATGAAGGTGGACTCGAAGAAGAACGCGATCAGCGCCTCGAAGGCGAGCGGGGCGCCGAAGATGTCGCCGACGAAGCGGGAGTAGTCGGACCAGTTCATGCCGAACTGGAACTCCTGCACGATGCCCGTGACGACGCCCATGGCGATGTTGATCAGGAAGAGCTTGCCCCAGAACTTGGTCGCCCTGAGGTACTTCTCCTTGCCCGTGCGGACCCATGCGGTCTGGATGCCGGCCGTGAGGGCCGCCAGCGAGATCGTCAGGGGAACGAACAGGAAGTGGTAGACGGTCGTGATGCCGAACTGCCAACGCGCCAAAGTCTCTGGCGCCAGAGCGAGGTCCACGTCGTCCTCTCCTTACGTCGGCGTGGTCAGACGGCAGTTTGCCCCTTTGATCCCACCCATTACGGGAAGAAAGAGACACGCTTGTGAACGCGTTCACATTCACAAGCATTATGGCTCATACGAAATCCGTACCTTCAGCCGGGGTCCCCCTACCGAAGGCCGCCCCTTCCCAAGATCTTCAACATATTGTTGAATCCGGGCCATGACCCTTCAGATCAGAATCTCCTGGCCCGCCGGCCACACCACGGCCACCATCGACGAAACCCCCACGAGCGCAGCGCTCGTGGGGGCTCTCCCGATCGTCTCCACCGCCCGCACCTGGGGCGAGGAGGTCTACTTCGACACTCCGGTCTCCGCCCCGCTCGAGTCCGGGGCGCGCCAGGTCGTCGAACCCGGCACCGTCGCGTTCTGGACGGAGGGCGACGCGCTCGCCCTCCCCTACGGCCCGACACCGATATCGCGCGGCGAGGAGTGCCGGCTCGCCAGTCCCTGCAACGTACTCGGCGCACTGGACGACGACCCGCGGATCCTGGCCACCGTGCGGGACGGCGACCCGATCCGCGTCGAACTCGTCAGGGGCTGACCAGCCGCCCTCAGCGCTCCTTGCGGAAACCCTCCGCCACCTTGAGGAACAGGTCGTTCGCCTCCTCCTCGCCGATGGTGACGCGCACGCCCTCGCCCGCGAACGGCCGCACCACCACGCCGTGCCGCTCGCACTCCGCCGCGAAGTCCACAGTCCGCTCGCCGAGCCGCAGCCAGACGAAGTTCGCCTGGGTGTCCGGCACGGTCCAGCCCTGGGCCACGAGCCCCGAGTGGACCCGCGCCCGCTCCGTCACCAGCGAGCCCACCCGGCCGAGCAGCTCGTCCTCGGCGCGCAGGGAGGCCACCGCCGCGTCCTGCGCCAGCTGGCTGACGCCGAACGGCACCGCCGTCTTGCGCAGCGCGGCGGCCACCGGCTCGTGGGCGATCGCGAAGCCCACCCGCAGGCCGGCCAGGCCGTACGCCTTGGAGAAGGTGCGCAGCACGGCCACGTTCGGCCGGTCGCGGTAGATCTCGACGCCGTCCGGGATGTCGGCGTCCCGGACGAACTCCCGGTACGCCTCGTCGAGCACGACCAGGACGTCGGAGGGCACCCGGTCCAGGAAGCGCTCCAGCTCCGCCCGCCGCACGGCGGTGCCGGTGGGGTTGTTGGGGTTGCAGACGAAGATCAGCCGGGTGCGGTCGGTGATCGCCTCGGCCATCGCGTCGAGGTCGTGCACATCGCCGTCCGTCAGCGGGACCTGCACCGAGGTCGCGCCGCTGATCTGGGTGATGATCGGGTACGCCTCGAAGGAGCGCCAGGCGTAGATCACCTCGTCGCCGGGGCCGGAGGTGGACTGCAGCAGCGACTGGGCCACGCCGACGGAGCCGGTGCCGGTGGCGAGGTGCGAGACGGGGACGCCGAAGCGGTCGGCGAGCTCGTTCATCAGGCCCGTGCAGGCCATGTCGGGGTAGCGGTTGAAGCTCCCGGCCGCGGCGACGGCGCTCTCCATCACGCCCGGCAGCGGCGGGTACGGGTTCTCGTTGGAGGACAGCTTGAAGGCGACCGGGCCACCCGCGGCGGCCGGCTTGCCCGGCTTGTAGGTGGGGATGGTGTCCAGCTCGGCGCGCAGCCGGGGCCCGCCCGCGTTCGCTCCGCTGGGGCTGGTCTCGCTCACTGTGGTCCTCCTCGACCGTCCGTACCCAATACTCCTCACCTTATGAGGATTCGCCTCCGGTGAGGAGGGGCGACCGAGGGGGAACCTCGGAGCGGCCTTGGCGAAGCCCCCGGACCGACCGCGGCGAGGCCTCCGGACCGACCGCGTCGAAGCCTCCGGACCGACCGCGGCAAGGCCCCCGGACCGGCCGCCGCGGAGCCTCACCGAGGGCGCCCGCGCACCTCCGAAAAACCCGGGGGAGCGCGCGTCAAGGTGGCGTGCGCCGGTGGCGAGCGCCCTGGCGCGCATCGCCCGTAGAGGTGAGTTGAGACCTCTTCGAGACCTGCGCCCCTTACCAGGCACATGCAGGATGACAACCACAGCTCCCATGGCGAAACCCCGAACGCCCTTGGTTTTAACGGGTGTTACCGGCTTCCGGCCATGCAGAAACGTGCCTGTCAATGCTTGCATATGCGACCGGCCCAACCCACTCGCCTCGCCCTACTATCGGCTCGCCATGACAGCAGCAGGGAAGCACCAGGTGAGCCGGGCACAGACCCGGGGAAGCCGGCAGGGCCGGGCAGGCATCCGGGACGTGGCCGCCGCCGCCGGGGTCTCCATCACGACTGTCTCCGACGCGCTCAACGGCAAGGGCCGGCTCCCGGACGCCACCCGCCGCCACGTCCGCGAAGTCGCCGACCGACTGGGCTACCGCCCATCCGC
>NZ_JBICVX010000015.1:75680-181020 GCF_043199435.1 Streptomyces sp. NPDC048604 | reverse complement strand
ACGCCCGGTTACATTCCGAACCCGGAAGCTAAGCCTTTCAGCGCCGATGGTACTGCAGGGGGGACCCTGTGGGAGAGTAGGACGCCGCCGAACAACCCGCCCTTTTAGCTCAGTCGGTAGAGCGTCTCCATGGTAAGGAGAAGGTCAACGGTTCGATTCCGTTAAAGGGCTCAGAAAAGAAGGCCCCCGCCTGTTGGCGGGGGCCTTCTTCGTTTTCCGGGACTTTCCACGGAGAACGGAGAACACAGAACGGGGACAGGAAAGAGGCCGGCGCCCTCGCGGGCACCGGCCTCTCGCGTTCACTCGCCCTTCAGCGGCTCCGGAAGGCGCATCGCCAGGATCGCCATGTCGTCCGACGCGGGCTCCACCGCGAAGTGCTCCACCGCCCGCAGGACCCGCGCGGCGACCGCGCCGGCCGTCAGGCCCGTACACGTCGTCAGGACCTCCGTCAGACCGTCGTCGCCCAACATCCGGGTGCCCTCGCGGCGTTCGGTCACGCCGTCCGTCACGCACAGGAGCACGTCGCCCGGGTCCAGGGTGACCGTCTGCTCGTACAGCTCCAGGTCCTCCATGACGCCGAGCAACGGCTGCGGATCCGCGGCGGGTTCGACGGTGCCGTCCTGGCGGAGGCGGAGCGGGAGAGGATGGCCGGCGCAGACGACCTTGAGGACCGCCGAGCCGTCCTCCTGCGGCCACAACTCCCCGTAGAGGAGCGTGAGGAAGCGGCTGCGGGCGCCCTCGTCGAGGATCGCCGCGTTCAGCCGCTCCAGCACCGCCGGGCCGCCGAAGCCCTCGCGGGCCAGCAGGCGCAGGGCGTGCCGGGCGAGGCCGGTGACCGCGGCGGCCTCCGGGCCCGTGCCGCAGACGTCGCCGATGGCGAAGCCGTACGCGCCGTCGCGGATGGGGAAGAGGTCGTAGAAGTCGCCGCCGACCTCGTTGCCCTCGCCGGCGGCGCGGTAGATGACCTCGACCTCGACGCCGGGGATCTGCGGCAGGCCCGGCGGCAGCAGGCTGCGCTGGAGGGAGCGGCTGATGGCCATGCGCTCCGAGTACAGGCGCGCGTTGTCGAGGGCGAGCGCCGCCCGGCGGGAGAGGTCCTCCGCGAGCTCCAGGATCTCCTGGCGGAAGTGGTCGTCGGCGGGCCTGCCGAGGGTGAGCATGCCGATGACGCGGTTGCGGGCGAACAGCGGCAGGACGACGGTCTCGCCGCCGACGGCGGCGGCGGTGGCCAGCGTCGTGCTGATCCCCGAGGACAGCGGTCCGGTGTGCTCCTGGCCCAGCTCGGCCATGGACGTGGCGAGCGCGGCGCGGTGCGCGGCGTCGGCCGGTGCGTGCCAGACGCGGGCGCCGGGGGTCGGCACCGGGTCCGGCGGGGCGATGGAGGCGAGCAGGGCCTTAAGTCCGTCGATGCGGTCCTCGTCCTCGTGCAGCACGTACGAGAGGCTGGGCTCGGAGGTCTGGTCGGCGATCGTGTAGACGGCGCACCAGGTGGCGAGCGTCGGCACGGTCATCTGGGCCATCAGGGCCAGCGTCTGGTCCCGGTCGAGGGTGCCGGCCAGCAGGTCGGAGGCCTCGACGAGGAAGCTGAGCGAGCCGCGGCGCAGCCGCTCCAGCTCGCCGAGGCGGGCCGACTCGACGGCCAGGGCGATCCGGTCGGCGGCGAACTGCAGGCGCAGCGCCTCCTCGTTGGAGTACCGGCTCGGGCCCTCGGCGGCGACGCCGAGCGAGCCGGTGAGGCGGCCCTCGACCTTGAGCGGCACGGTGACGACGGAGCGCATCCCGGTGCCGTCGAGGAGCGGTACGGCTCCGGGGACGGCGGAGAGGTCCTCGTGGACGGCCGGCATGCGGGCGGAGCCGTACCGGCCGGCGCCGGCCTCGACGGGGACGCGGGCGAAGCGCTGGCGCGCGGAGGGCAGGCCCGTGGTGGCCCGTACCTCGAGTTCGGTCTCGTCGTCGGTGGCGAGGAGCAGGAAGCCGGAGTCGCCGTCGAGCATGTCGCGGGCGCGTTCGACGGTGCGCTGGAGCAGTCCGTCGAGGTCGTCGGGGGCGGGGGAGCCGATGAAGACCTCGAAGGGGTCGGCGGCACGGCTCTCGGAGCCGGCGTCGGCGACCGGCGGGCGCAGCGGCGTCTGCAGGACGGCGCGCTCGTGGTCGCGGACGAGGAGGCAGACGGTGGACGGGTGGCCGTGGGTGTCGCGGACGCGGAGATGCGAGGCGTACACGGGGACGACCCGGCCGTCGTGGCCGCGGAGTCCGTAGCTGCCCTCCCAGCGGGAGAGCTGGAGGGCCTCGGCGAGGCCGGTGCCGATGCCTGGGGTGTGGGGCCAGGCGGCGAGGTCGGCGAGGGGCTTCCCCAGTACCTGTTCGGGTGAATAGCCGAAGAGGTGTTCGGAGTCCTCGTTCCAGGAGGTGATGGACCCGTCGCCGTCGATCTGGACGACGGCGACGCGGACCCGGTCCTCGGTCGCCGGCAGCAGGTCCACGGGGAGCGCGGGGCCGGCCGTACGCGTGCCCACGGGGCGCGCGGGCAGGTCGAGTTGGAACCACACCTTCTTGCGGGTGGCGGTGTACTCGACGCCCCAGCGGCCGGCGAGCGCGGCGCAGAGCAGCAGGCCACGGCCGTTCTCGCGGTCGGGATGGGCGAGGGTCCGGCCGCCCTGGAGCGGGATCTCCCGCTCGGGGTAGTGGTCGGACACCTCGACCCGTACGCCGTGGTCGCTGCGCAGGCACAGCACGTCGGCGGCGGTGCCCGCGTGGACGACCGCGTTGGTGACGAGTTCGCTGGTCAGGACGACGGCGTCGTCGACGACGTCGGCATGGCCCCAGCCCTGCAGGGTGTCCCGTACGAAGGCGCGGGCGGTCGCCACGGACCGGCCTACGGGGTCGAAACTGGCGGCGGCCCGCGCGGTGATCACAGAACTCCTCGTACGCGTCTCGACGCCCGGCTCTGCCATGGTCGGCTGCCCCTCCCGGTGCCCGGTGGTCGTGCTGCGCGTCACACCGCCCCGGCCGGGCAGCGCGGAGCGGTTGGACAGTCGGATGCCAGGTTACTTACCTTCGCAGTCCGGGCGGGTGCCGGTCGTCACTGTTTCCGTCCCCCGGAGTCGGGGACGCTATGCGAAGTCGCCGAACTGTTATGGCCTGGTTCGGCTGCAGTGAAACACTGGGAAGGCTTCCGGGTACAGCGGAAGCGGTGCTGCGCGGAGCGGCACGGTCGACCCCTGCGGGAGGGACACGGTGGAGTCTGGCGTGACGGCGCGACGCGGCAGCGGTACGCGCGCGAAAGGCGGACGGTCCCGGAGCAGTGGGACGGTGCAGGTCGACGCGGCGGCGCTGCAGCGGCTGCTGGTGGCTCTGGCGGCGATGCGGGACGGTAACTTCCGCCGCCGGCTGACCGTGAACGGCGACGGCGTGATGTCGGAGATCGCCGCCGTATTCAACGAGGTCGCCGACCGGCAGCTGCATCTGACCGGGGAGCTCTCCCGGGTGCGCCGGGTGGTGGGCCGGGAGGGGAAGCTCTCGGAGCGGTTGGAGGTCGGGCCGAGCGAGGGCACCTGGGCGGCCGCGGTCGAGGCGGCGAACCAGCTGGTCGACGATCTGACACGGCCGGTCTCCGAGGTGGGCCGGGTGCTGTCCGCGGTGGCGGAGGGCGACCTGGAGCAGCGGATGGAGCTGCGCTCGGAGGGGCCCGAGGGATCGGTGCGGCCGCTGCGCGGGGAGTTCCTGAAGGTCGCCCGTACGGTGAACAACCTGGTCGACCAGCTGTCGGCGTTCACGGACGAGGTGACCCGGGTCGCGCTGGAGGTCGGCACCGAGGGCAAGCTGGGCGGTCAGGCCCAGGTGCGCGGTATGTCGGGTTCCTGGAAGGACCTGACGGACTCCGTCAACACGATGGCGTACCGGCTCACCGCGCAGGTGCGCGACATCGCCATGGTGACGACAGCGGTCGCCAAGGGCGATCTGTCGCGGAAGGTCACCGTCCATGTGGACGGCGAGATGCTGGAGCTGAAGAACACCGTCAACACGATGGTGGACCAGCTCTCCGCCTTCGGTTCCGAGGTGACCCGGGTGGCCCGCGAGGTGGGCACCGAGGGCGAGCTCGGCGGCCAGGCCGAGGTGCCGGGCGCGGCCGGCGTGTGGAAGGACCTGACGGACTCCGTCAACACGATGGCGGGCAACCTGACCAGCCAGGTCCGCGGGATCGCCGAGGTCACGACGGCCGTCGCCAACGGCGACCTGTCGCAGAAGGTCCGGGTGAGCGCGCGCGGCGAGGTGGCCCAACTCGCCGACACCATCAACCAGATGACCGAGACCCTCGCGGTGTTCGCCGACGAGGTGACCCGGGTGGCGAGCGAGGTCGGCGCCGGCGGTGTGCTCGGCGGCCAGGCGCAGGTGCCCGGCGCGGCCGGCACCTGGAAGGACCTCACCGACTCGGTCAACACGGTCTTCCGGAACATCACCACGCAGGTGCGGGACATCGCGCAGGTGACGACGGCGGTGGCGAACGGCGACCTGTCGCAGAAGGTCACCGTCGACGTCAACGGCGAGATGCTGGAGCTGAAGAACACCGTCAACACGATGGTGGACCAGCTCTCCGCCTTCGGTTCCGAGGTGACCCGCGTCGCCCGGGAGGTCGGCGTCGAGGGTCTGCTCGGCGGCCAGGCGCACGTACCCGGTGCGGCCGGCACCTGGAAGGACCTCACCGACTCGGTGAACACCGCCTTCCGCAACCTCACCGGACAGGTGCGGGACATCGCCCAGGTGACGACGGCGGTGGCCAACGGCGACCTGACGCAGAAGGTCACGGTCGACGTCGCGGGCGAGATGCTGGAGCTGAAGAACACCGTCAACACGATGGTGTCGCAGCTGTCGAACTTCGCCGACCAGGTGACCCGGATGGCGCGCGACGTGGGCACGGAGGGCCGCCTCGGCGGTCAGGCCCGGGTGGAGGGCGTGTCGGGCACCTGGAAGGAGCTCACCGACTCCGTCAACTTCATGGCCGGCAACCTGACCTCGCAGGTGCGGCAGATCGCCCAGGTGACGACGGCCGTGGCCCGCGGCGACCTGTCGCAGAAGATCGACGTCGACGCCCGCGGCGAGATCCTGGAGCTGAAGAACACCATCAACACGATGGTCGACCAGCTGTCCGCCTTCGCGGACCAGGTGACCCGGGTGGCCCGCGAGGTGGGCACCGACGGCCGCCTCGGCGGCCAGGCGCAGGTGCCCGGTGTGGCCGGCGTGTGGCGCGATCTGACGGACTCGGTGAACGGCATGGCCGGGAACCTCACCGCCCAGGTCCGCAACATCGCGGGGGTCGCCACCGCGGTGGCCCGCGGCGACCTCTCCCAGAAGATCGACGTGGACGCCCGCGGCGAGATCCTGGAGCTGAAGAACACCCTGAACACGATGGTCGACCAGCTGTCGAACTTCGCGGAGCAGGTGACGCGGGTGGCCCGTGAGGTGGGCACCGAGGGCATCCTGGGCGGCCAGGCCGAGGTGCAGGGGGTCTCCGGCACCTGGAAGGACCTCACCCAGTCGGTGAACTTCATGGCGAACAACCTGACCAGTCAGGTGCGCAACATCGCCGAGGTCACCACCGCCGTGGCCCGCGGCGACCTGTCGAAGAAGATCACCGTCGACGCCAAGGGCGAGATCCTTGAGCTGGTCACCACCGTCAACACGATGGTCGACCAGCTGTCGAACTTCGCCGACGAGGTGACCCGGGTGGCCCGCGAGGTGGGCACCGAGGGCATCCTCGGCGGCCAGGCCCGGGTCCGCGGCGTGACCGGCACCTGGAAGGACCTCTCCGACAACGTCAACCTGATGGCCAACAACCTGACCAGCCAGGTGCGCAACATCTCCCGCGTCTCGGCGGCGGTCGCCAACGGCGACCTGTCGAAGAAGGTCACGGTCGAGGCGCGCGGCGAGGTCGCCGAGCTCGCCGACACGGTGAACACCATGGTGAAGACGCTGTCGTCGTTCGCCGACGAGGTGACCCGGGTGGCCCGCGAGGTGGGCACCGACGGCATCCTCGGCGGCCAGGCCCGCGTCCCCGGCGTCTCGGGCACCTGGAAGGACCTCACCGACTCGGTGAACGGCATGGCCGACAACCTGACCGGTCAGGTGCGGCAGATCGCCACCGTCACCACCGCGATCGCCAAGGGCGATCTCACCCGGAAGATCGACATCGACGCCCGGGGCGAGATCCAGGAGCTGAAGAACACCATCAACACGATGGTCGACCAGCTGTCCAACTTCGCCGAGGAGGTCACCCGCGTGGCCCGCGAGGTGGGCACGTACGGGCAGCTGGGCGGCCAGGCCCGGGTACGGGACGTCGACGGCACCTGGCGCGACCTGACCGAGTCGGTGAACGAGATGGCCGGGAACCTGACCCGGCAGGTGCGCGCGATCGCCGCCGTCGCCACCGCGGTGACCCGCGGCGACCTCAACCTGAAGATCGACGGCGTGGACGCGGCCGGTGAGATCCAGGCCCTGCAGGACAACATCAACACGATGATCGTCAACCTGCGCGACACCACCCTCGCCAACGAGGAGCAGGACTGGCTCAAGGGCAACCTGGCCCGTATCTCCGGTCTGATGCAGGGCCGCCGGGACCTCGACGACGTGGCCTCGCTGATCATGAGCGAGCTGACCCCGGTGGTCTCCGCGCAGCACGGTGCGTTCTTCGTCGCGATGCAGGCCGGGGCGTCCGGCGCGGCCGACGTGGGGGGACGGGAGGAGGGCCGGTACGAGCTGCGGATGCGCGGCAGCTACGGCTACTCGTCCGGCTCGATGCCCACTTCGTTCCGGCCGGGGGAGACGCTGATCGGGACGGCCGCCGAGGAGAAGCGGACCATCCAGGTCAACGTGCCGCCGGGGTACCTGAAGATCTCCTCCGGGCTCGGCGAGGCGTCGCCGGCCCATGTGATCGTGCTGCCGGTGCTGTTCGAGGGGAAGGTGCTCGGCGTCATCGAGCTGGCGTCCTTCCAGCCGTTCACGCAGATCCAGCGGGACTTCCTCAACCAGCTCGCCGAGATGATCGCGACGACGGTCAACACCATCAGCGTCAACACCAAGACCGAGGTGCTGCTCAAGCAGTCGCAGGAGCTGACCGAGCAGCTGCGCGAGCGGTCCGCCGAGCTGGAGCACCGGCAGAAGGAACTGCAGACCACCAACGCCGAGTTGGAGGACAAGGCCGAGCTGCTGGCCCAGCAGAACCGCGACATCGAGGTGAAGAACACCGAGATCGAGGAGGCCCGGCAGGTCCTGGAGGAGCGCGCCGAGCAGCTCGCCGTCTCCATGCGGTACAAGTCCGAGTTCCTCGCCAACATGTCGCACGAGCTGCGCACCCCGCTCAACTCGCTGCTGATCCTGGCCAAGCTGCTCGCCGACAACGCCGAGACCAACCTGACGCCCAAGCAGGTCGAGTTCGCCGAGACCATCCACGGGGCCGGCTCCGACCTGCTCCAGCTCATCAACGACATCCTGGACCTCTCGAAGGTCGAGGCGGGCAAGATGGACGTCTCCCCGACCCGGATCGCGCTGGTCCAGCTCGTGGACTACGTGGAGGCCACGTTCCGCCCGCTGACCGCGGAGAAGGGCCTGGACTTCTCCGTCCGGGTCTCGCCCGAACTGCCCGCCACCCTGCACACCGACGAGCAGCGGCTGCTGCAGGTGCTGCGCAACCTGCTGTCGAACGCGGTGAAGTTCACCGACACCGGCGCGGTGGAGCTGGTGATCCGGCCGGCCGGCACGGACGTGCCGCAGTCGATCCGGGAGCAGCTCCTGGAGGCCGGCACGCTGCGCGAGGCGGACGGCGACCTGATCGCGTTCTCGGTGACCGACACCGGCATCGGCATCGCGGCGGGCAAGATGCGGGTGATCTTCGAGGCGTTCAAGCAGGCCGACGGCACGACCAGCCGCAAGTACGGCGGCACCGGACTCGGCCTGTCGATCAGCCGGGAGATCGCCCGGCTGCTCGGCGGCGAGATCTACGCGGCCAGCGAGCCCGGCCGCGGCTCGACGTTCACGCTGTACCTGCCGCTGCACCCCATCGAGCTGCCGCCGCACGGCTACCCGCAGACCGGCGCGCCCGACGGTCAGGCCGACGGCATGGACGCGCTTGCGGACGAGACCGCGCCGCCGGCCCTGGAGGCCGCCCCGCGGACGCCGACGCTGGCTCCGGTGGAGGCGCGGTCGGGTGCTGCGGCGCTGTTCCGGCACCGCCGCAAGGCCGCCGGGTGGGGCGCGGGCGGCCAGGCCGCCGGGCTGTCGGCCGGGGCCGTGCCGGGGCAGGAGGCGTACGGGGCGGCCGAGGAAGAGGAGGCGCCGCGGCGCACCTTCTCCTTCGGCGGCGAGAAGGTGTTGATCGTCGACGACGACATCCGTAACGTCTTCGCGCTCACCAGCGTCCTGGAGCAGCACGGTCTGGCGGTGCTGTACGCGGAGAACGGCCGGGAGGGCATCGAGGTCCTGGAGCAGCACGACGACGTGACGGTCGTGCTGATGGACATCATGATGCCCGAGATGGACGGGTACGCGACGACGACGGCGATCCGGCGGATGCCGCAGTTCGCCGGGCTGCCGATCATCGCCCTCACCGCGAAGGCGATGAAGGGCGACCGGGAGAAGGCGATCGAGTCCGGGGCCTCCGACTACGTGACGAAGCCGGTCGACCCGGATCACCTGCTGGCGGTGATGGAGCACTGGATGCGCGGGGAGTGAGCGGACGGGCCGGGTGAGCGAGCGGACCGGGTGGGTGGACGGGCCGAGTGGGCGAGCGGACCGAGTGAGCGGACGGACTATGCGAACCGAATGTGCCCGAAGGCGTGTGGGACGGCGGTGTTCGGGGAACCTTCTCGTCTCTCACAGCGTTTCTGCTACGTGCACAGTGACATCACGGTGACAGGGTGTGGCGACAGGCGGGGTGCGGCTACGATGACCGGCACAAGGACGGACGGCGCATGGGAGTCGTCTTCTGGGGCGGCCCCCGGTGCGGCCCCCGGCACGACCGGCCGGGGAGAGCCCACGCCGGGGCGAGGAGGACGGGGCATGGTGCAGAAGGCCAAGATCCTCCTGGTCGATGACCGGCCGGAGAATCTGCTGGCGCTGGAGGCCATCCTCTCCGCGCTCGATCAGACGCTGGTGCGGGCATCGTCCGGGGAGGAAGCGCTCAAGGCGCTGCTGACGGACGATTTCGCGGTCATTCTGCTGGACGTCCAGATGCCCGGCATGGACGGTTTCGAGACCGCCGCGCACATCAAGCGGCGGGAGCGGACGCGGGACATCCCGATCATCTTCCTCACCGCCATCAACCACGGCCCCCACCACACCTTCCGCGGGTACGCGGCCGGCGCGGTCGACTACATCTCCAAGCCGTTCGACCCGTGGGTGCTGCGCGCCAAGGTCTCGGTCTTCGTCGAGCTGTACATGAAGAACTGCCAGCTGCGCGAGCAGGCCGCGCTGCTGAGGCTGCAGTTGGAGGGCGGCGCCGGCCCCGCCAGGGAGTCCGCCGGGCTGCTCGCCGAGCTGTCCGCCCGGCTCGCCGCGGTGGAGGAGCAGGCAGAGGCGCTGTCCAAGCAGCTCGACGACGACTCCGCCGACGCGGCCGCCGTCGCCACGGCGGCCCATCTGGAGCGCAAGCTCACGGGGTTGCGCCGGGCGCTCGACGCGCTGGAGCCGGGCACGGGCGGAGCGCCCAGCCTTCCCGCACAGGCCTGACGTTCCGTCATTCCGCGGCGTCCGCGGTGAACGGGCGTCAGTTTCCGGCCCGGTGAGGGGCGACACGGACGGGTGAAGCGGTGGGCAGGAGTGTTCACCGCCGTCTCCACCGGTAACCTCAGCATCATGGCCTCACGTACGTCCGGCAAGGGTTCCCAGGGCACGGCGGGCACCGCGAAGCCGCGCGCCGGCCGTACGACGGGCGCCGCGAAGAAGGCGGCGCCCGCCAAGTCCCCCGCGAAACCGCCCGCGAAGAAGACCGCGGCCAAGAAGGCGCCCGCCCGCAAGCCGGCGGCGAAAAAGGCCGCGCCCAAGCCCGCCCCGTCCCCGACCGGGGGCGTGTACCGGCTCGCCCGCGGCGTCTGGCTCGGCCTCGCGCACGCGGTCGGGGCGATGTTCCGGGGCATAGGGCGCGGCGCGAAGGGCCTCGACCCGGCCCATCGCAAGGACGGTCTGGCGCTGCTGCTGCTCGGCCTCGCGCTGATCATCGCCGCCGGCACCTGGTCCAACCTGCGCGGGCCCGTCGGAGACCTCGTCGAGATGCTGGTCACCGGCGCGTTCGGCCGGCTCGACCTGCTCGTGCCGCTGCTGGTCGGCGCCATCGCGATCCGGCTGATCCTGTACCCGGAGAAGCCCGAGGCCAACGGGCGCATCGTCATCGGACTGTCCGCGCTCGTCATCGGCGTGCTCGGCCAGGTCCACATCGCCTGCGGCTCGCCCGGCCGAGGCCAGGGCAGCGACGCGATACAGGACGCCGGAGGACTGATCGGCTGGGCCGCGTCCCAGCCGCTGATCTTCATGATGGGCGAGGTCCTCGCCGTCCCGCTGCTCGTGCTGCTCACGGTCTTCGGCCTGCTCGTCGTCACGGCCACCCCCGTCAACGCCATCCCGCAGCGGCTGCGCGCCCTCGGCGAGCGGCTCGGCCTGGCAGAGCCCGAGGCGGCCCCCGAGGACGCGGAGGCGTACGACGAGGACGCCTGGCGCGAGTCCGAGGCCCGGCGCGCCCGCCCAGGCCGCCGCCGCGGCGCGGGCTCCGAGACGGCGCAGGACGCCGACCGGGCCGAGGAGGAGGCACTCAGCAGCCGCAAGCGGACCCGCCGCGGCTCCGTCCAGCCCGCGTTCGACCGGCCCATGGACGCGGTGGACGTCGCCGCCGCCGCGGCCGCCGCGCTCGACGGGGCCGTGCTCAACGGCATGCCGCCGTCCCCGCTGGTCGCCGGCCTCACCCGTGACGTCACCGCCGACCGGGAGCGCGCCGTCGCGATGGCCGCCGAGGCCGAGGCCGCCGCACAGGCCGACCCGGACGCCGAGGCCGGGCGGGCCGAGCGCGCTGTGCCGCCGGCCCGCGGGGCCGAGCGCCCCGGCGGCGTACCCGACCTCACCAAGCCCGCCCCCGAGCCCACCGACCTGCCGCCGCGCGCCGAGCAGCTCCAGCTCTCCGGCGACATCACGTACGCGCTGCCCTCCCTGGACCTGCTGGAGCGCGGCGGGCCGGGCAAGACCCGCAGCGCCGCCAACGACGCCGTCGTGGACTCGCTCACCAACGTCTTCACCGAGTTCAAGGTCGACGCGGCCGTCACCGGCTTCACCCGGGGCCCGACGGTCACCCGCTACGAGGTCGAGCTCGGCCCCGCCGTGAAGGTTGAGAAGATCACGGCGCTGACGAAGAACATCGCGTACGCGGTCGCCTCCCCGGACGTGCGGATCATCTCGCCGATCCCCGGCAAGTCCGCGGTCGGCATCGAGATCCCGAACAGCGACCGGGAGATGGTCAACGTCGGCGACGTGCTGCGCCTCGCGGACGCGGCCGGCGACGAGCACCCGATGCTGGTCGCGCTCGGCAAGGACGTCGAGGGCGGCTACGTGATGGCCAACCTGGCGAAGATGCCGCACGTCCTGGTCGCCGGCGCGACCGGCTCCGGAAAGTCCTCGTGCATCAACTGCCTGATCACGTCGATCATGATAAGAGCGACCCCCGAGGACGTCCGGATGGTGCTGGTCGACCCCAAGCGGGTCGAGCTCACCGCCTACGAGGGCATCCCGCACCTGATCACGCCGATCATCACCAACCCCAAGCGGGCCGCCGAGGCCCTGCAGTGGGTGGTGCGCGAGATGGACCTGCGCTACGACGACCTCGCCGCCTTCGGCTTCCGGCACATCGACGACTTCAACGAGGCCATCCGCAACGGCAAGGTGAAGCTGCCCGAGGGCAGCGAGCGCGAGCTCCAGCCATACCCGTACCTGCTGGTCATCGTCGACGAGCTGGCCGACCTGATGATGGTCGCCCCGCGCGACGTGGAGGACGCGATCGTCCGCATCACCCAGCTCGCCCGGGCCGCCGGCATCCATCTCGTCCTCGCCACCCAGCGGCCCTCGGTCGACGTCGTCACCGGTCTGATCAAGGCCAATGTGCCCTCCCGGCTCGCGTTCGCGACGTCCTCGCTCGCCGACAGCCGGGTCATCCTCGACCAGCCCGGCGCGGAGAAGCTGATCGGCAAGGGCGACGGCCTGTTCCTGCCGATGGGCGCGAACAAGCCGACCCGTATGCAGGGTGCGTTCGTCACCGAGGACGAGATCGCCGCCGTCGTGCAGCACTGCAAGGACCAGATGGCGCCGGTCTTCCGGGAAGACGTCACGGTCGGCTCCAAGCAGAAGAGGGAGATCGACGAGGAGATCGGCGACGACCTCGATCTGCTGTGCCAGGCGGCCGAACTGGTCGTCACCACGCAGTTCGGCTCCACGTCGATGCTCCAGCGCAAGCTGCGCGTCGGTTTCGCCAAGGCCGGCCGGCTGATGGACCTGATGGAGTCCCGCAACATCGTCGGCCCCAGCGAGGGCTCCAAGGCACGGGACGTCCTCGTCAAACCGGACGAGCTGGACGGAGTGCTGGCCGAGATCCGCGGGGAGTCTCACTCGTAAGGGTTCGCAGGGCAACCGTTTCCCTTGCCCGTACGTCCAGTTGGAGGGGTGGAC
Source organism: Streptomyces sp. NPDC048604 (assembly GCF_043199435.1). Taxonomy (NCBI): domain Bacteria; kingdom Bacillati; phylum Actinomycetota; class Actinomycetes; order Kitasatosporales; family Streptomycetaceae; genus Streptomyces; species Streptomyces sp. NPDC048604. The sequence goes on along the minus strand of NZ_JBICVX010000015.1, from coordinate 168,327 downwards.
AGGAACGCCACCCCCTCATCCCCCGTCCCACCACCGTTCAGGCGGGCGCGCTCGGCCATTCCGATGGCGTACAGATCGCGGCCGCCCGGTTGCCCCACCCTTTCGTACCACCCATAGACTGAACGTCCAGCAGGTGGCTACACGCTCGAAAGGCGCTCTCGTGTCCATCGGCAACTCCCCCGAAGAAGACCGGAACCCGCCGGCAGACGACCCGAATCCGGCGGTCGACGACCGGCCCTCCATCGGTCAGGTGCTTCAGCAGGCCCGTATCGCGGCCGGTCTCACCGTCGACGAGGTCAGCTCGTCGACGCGGGTCCGGATCCCCATCGTGCATGCGATCGAGGAGGACGACTTCTCCCGCTGCGGCGGCGACGTGTACGCGCGCGGTCACATCCGCACGCTCGCCCGCGCCGTCGGTCTCGATCCCGCCCCGCTGGTCGACCGGTACGACGCCGGGCACGGCGGCCGGCCCGCGCCGACCCCCGCCGCCCCGCTGTTCGAGGCGGAGCGGATCCGGCCCGAACCGCGCCGGCCCAACTGGACCGCCGCCATGGTCGCGGCCATCGTCGCCGTCACCGGCTTCGTCGGCTTCACCCTGTTCAGCGGCGAGGACAGCGGCGCCACTGGCGGAACCGTCGCCGAGGGCCCGGCCCCGGCGAAGACCAGCACCAAGCCCACCCCGACCAAGCCCGCCGTCGACCCCAAGCCGGTCCCGTCCGAGAGCGCCATCGCCGCCGTCCCGGCGGACAAGGTCACCGTGATCCTGGTCGCCGACGCCAAGAGCTGGATCTCGGCGAAGGGCAACGACGGCAAGACGCTCTTCGACGGCTTCCTGGAGAAGGGCGACAAGAAGACCTTCCAGGACGACGAGAAGATCGATCTGGTCCTCGGCAACGCAGGCCCGATCGAGCTCTGGGTGAACGGCAAGAAGATCGAGGACTCCTTCGAGGAGGGCGCGGTCGAGCGCCTGTCGTACAGCAAGGGAGACCCCGAGGCCGGCTGAGTCCGGACGCGGGTGAGCGCCGGACCGTCCCGACCCGTCGCGCGGGTGAACCCTGCGCGGCGGGGGAGCGGCCGGGACGAAGTAGTCTTGAGTCCATGCCCGAACGCCGTACCGTCGCCCTTGTCACTCTTGGCTGCGCCCGTAACGAGGTGGACTCGGAGGAGCTCGCAGGCCGCTTGGCAGCGGACGGCTGGGAGCTCGTCGAGAACGCCGAGGATGCGGACGTCGCCGTCGTCAACACCTGTGGCTTCGTCGAGGCCGCCAAGAAGGACTCCGTCGACGCCCTGCTCGAAGCCAATGATCTGAAGGACCACGGCAAGACCCAGGCCGTCGTCGCCGTCGGCTGCATGGCCGAGCGGTACGGCAAGGAGCTGGCCGACGCCCTGCCCGAGGCCGACGGAGTGCTCGGCTTCGACGACTACGCCGACATCAGCGGCCGCCTCCAGACCATCCTCAGTGGCGGCAGCGTCGAGGCCCACGCCCCGCGCGACCGCCGCCAGCTGCTGCCGCTGTCCCCGGTGGAGCGCCAGAAGGCCGCCGCCGACGTGGCCCTGCCCGGTCACGGAGCGGTCGAGGCCCCCGCGGAGGCGCCGGCCGATCTCCCCGAGGGCGTCGCCCCGGCCTCCGGCCCGCGCGCCCCGCTGCGCCGCCGGCTCGACACCAGCCCCGTCGCCTCCGTGAAGCTGGCCTCCGGCTGCGACCGCCGCTGCTCGTTCTGCGCCATCCCGTCCTTCCGCGGCTCCTTCGTCTCCCGCCGCCCCTCGGACGTGCTCGGCGAGACGCGCTGGCTCGCCGAGCAGGGCGTGAAGGAGATCATGCTGGTCTCCGAGAACAACACCTCGTACGGCAAGGACCTCGGCGACATCCGTCTCCTGGAGACGCTGCTGCCCGAGCTGGCGGCCGTCGACGGGATCGAGCGGATCCGGGTCAGCTACCTGCAGCCCGCCGAGATGCGCCCCGGCCTGATCGACGTGCTCACCTCGACCGAGAAGGTCGCCCCGTACTTCGACCTGTCCTTCCAGCACAGCGCGCCCGACGTACTGCGGGCGATGCGCCGCTTCGGCGACACCGACCGCTTCCTGGAGCTTCTGGAGACCATCCGCTCCAAGGCCCCGACGGCCGGCGCCCGGTCCAACTTCATCGTCGGCTTCCCCGGCGAGACCGAGGCGGACTTCGCCGAGCTGGAACGCTTCGTCACGCACGCCCGGCTCGACGCCATCGGTGTCTTCGGCTACTCCGACGAGGACGGCACCGAGGCCGCCACGTACGAGCACAAGCTCGACCAGGAGGTCGTCGACTCACGCCTTGCCCACCTGTCCCGGCTCGTCGAGGAGCTCACCGCGCAGCGCGCGGAGGAGCGCCTGGGAGAGACCCTGGAGGTGCTGGTGGAGTCCTTCGACGAGGAGGACGGCTGGCTCGGCCGGGCCGCCCACCAGGCGCCCGAGACCGACGGCCAGGTGGTGCTCACCACAGTCGGCAGCGTCGATCTCGCGCCCGGCCGTATGGTCAGGGCCAAGGTCGTCGACACCGAGGGCGTCGACCTGGTGGCCGAGTGTCTTGACGAGGAGGCGGGCAGATGACCGGAGTGCCGGCATCCGCGGCGGGCGGGACCGGTAGGCCGGTGCCCCGCGGCAAGCTGGGCACTGCGGCCGTCGATCAGGCCAGCCTGTGGAACATCGCCAACATCCTGACCATGGTGCGGCTGGTCCTCGTGCCGGCCTTCGTGGTGCTGCTGCTCCAGGACGGCGGGCACGACCCGGTCTGGCGCGCCTGGGCGTGGGCGGCCTTCGCCGTCGCGATGATCACGGACGTCTTCGACGGGCACCTGGCCCGGGCGTACAACCTGGTCACCGACTTCGGGAAGATCGCCGACCCGATCGCCGACAAGGCGATCATGGCGGCCGGGCTGATCTGCCTGTCCTCCCTCGGCGACCTGCCCTGGTGGGTCACCGGCGTGATCCTCTTCCGGGAGCTCGGCATCACGCTGATGCGGTTCTGGGTGATCCGGCACGGAGTGATTCCGGCCAGTCGCGGCGGCAAGATGAAGACCCTCGCGCAGGGCACCGCGGTCGGGATGTACGTCCTGATGCTGACCGGCGGGCTCGCCACACTCCGCTTCTGGGTGATGGCGGTGGCCGTCCTGCTGACGGTCGTCACCGGTCTGGATTACGTGCGCCAGGCGGTGGTGCTGCGCCGCAGGGGACTGGCCGAGGAGCGCGCCGAGGCCGCCGCGAAGGCGGGACAGCGGGCGTGAGCGTGGCCGCGAGGGTCCTGGCGCTGCTCGCGGAGCGTGGCGGCACGCTGGCCGTCGCCGAGTCCCTCACGGGCGGTCTGGTGGCCGCGGAGCTCACCGGGGTACCTGGGGCGTCCAGAACGTTCCGCGGGTCCGTCACGGCGTACGCCACGGCCCTGAAGGAGCAATTGCTGGGCGTCGACGGCACCCTTCTGGCGGAGCACGGCGCGGTCCACCCCGAGGTCGCGCTGCAGATGGCGGCCGGTGTGCGGGCCCGGCTCGGCGCCGACTGGGGGATCGCGACCACGGGCGTCGCGGGCCCGGAGCCGCAGGACGGACAGCCCGTCGGCACCGTCCACGTGGCCGTCGCCGGCCCGTTCGGGGCGGGGAAAGTGGCCTCGTTGCGGTTGAACGGCGATCGTGCGGAAATCCGTAGAGAGAGTGTACGGAGCGTGCTGGAACTGCTCGACGGCGAACTCTCCGGAAATGCGCGGGCACAGGATACGGAACAGAACGGGGGGAATTGATGTTTGCAGCCCTGAGTGAACACGACATCGCTCCCCGCACGGCCGCGGCGCAAGGCGGTACGGTGGGGCGTGAAGGATGCGGCTACGCGGTCCGAGGAGGGAGCCACCGATGATTCTGCTCCGTCGCCTGCTGGGTGACGTGCTGCGTCGGCAGCGCCAGCGCCAGGGCCGTACTCTGCGCGAAGTCTCCTCGTCCGCCCGAGTATCGCTCGGCTATCTCTCCGAGGTGGAGCGGGGGCAGAAGGAGGCGTCCTCCGAACTGCTCTCCGCGATCTGCGACGCGCTTGACGTACGGATGTCCGAGCTCATGCGGGAAGTGAGCGACGAATTGTCGCTGGCCGAACTGGCCGAGTCTGCGGCGTCGAGCGAGCCGGTGCCCGCACCGGTACGCCCCATGCTGAACTCCGTGTCGGTGACGTCGGTGACAGGTGTGCCGACCGAGCGGGTGACCATCAAGGCGCCCGCCGAGGCGGTGGACGTCGTCGCCGCCTGATCCGTGACAGGGGATTCGCCCCGGTCGCCGCCCGAACAGGGCCGCGGCCGGGGCTTTTCTCTTCGGACGTGCGGCGTGTGCGGACCCGGGCGAGACTGGCCTTGAGAAGCCCGCAGTGTGCCGGTAGTGCGCCCGTGGGTGCTTCCGGTGCGCCCTGCCCCCGGGCGGGCGGGGCGGTTTAGCGTCGTCCGGAGGAGGCGGCCATGGTACGGCGACGGGTTCCGCTGACGGTGCTCGCGGTGACGCTGGGCTGCCTGTGGTTCTGGGCGGTGCTGCGGCTGCTGCTGGCGCCGGGTCAGGCGGGGCTCGTGGAGGGGGCTGTCGCGGCCGGCGGCTGGGGGCTGAGTCTGCTGCCGGTGCATGTGGCGGGAATGCCTGAGGAGCGTGCGCGGCCGGGGGGCCGGGCCGCGCGGGGGCGGGTCACCACGGCATCGCGACGCCGCCGTTGGGGCGGAGGATCTGACCCGTCGTGAACGACGACGCGTCGGAGGCGAGGTGGAGGACCGCGTGCGCGATGTCCTCCGGTTCGCCGACCCGGCCCAGGGGGGAGACCCGGACCATGGCCGCCTCGGCCTGCTCCTGGGCGGCCGGTTCGTGACGGTCGGTCATCGGCGTGCGGATCCAGCCGGGCGCGATCGCGTTGACGCGGATGCCGTGCCGGCCTACCTCGGCGGCCAGGGTCTTCGTCAGCTGGACGACGGCCGCCTTGGCGACGCTGTAGCAGAGCAGGCCCGGGCTCGCGGTGTCCATGGCCCCGGAGGCCATGGTGACGACGGAGCCGCGGACGCCCGTGTCGATCATCGAGGCGGCGGCGGAGCGGGCGGCGTGGAAGACACCCTTGAAGTTCACGGCGAGCACCCGGTCGAGGTCCTCCTCGCGGGTCTCCAGGACCGGGCTGGTGTGCATGATGCCCGCGATCGCGGCCATGACGTGCAGCGGACCGGCGGAGCGGACCGCCGCGTCCACGGCGGCGGCGTCGGTGACGTCCAGGACGTGTACGGCCGCCGTGCCGCCCCGGCCGGAGACGAGCGCGGCGGTCTTCTGCAGGCCGACCTCGTCGAGGTCCGCGCAGTGCACCACCGCCCCGGCCTCACAGAGCAGGACGGCGGTGGCGCGGCCGATGCCGCTCGCGGCGCCGGTGACGAACGCGGTGCGGCCGGTGAGGTCGTACGCGGAGAGGGACATGAGCGGACCGTACGACCGGATCTGACGGATCGTCAATTGGTCGGTGGCGGGCCCGGCTGGCAGCCGGGGCACCAGTACGTGACGCGCTCGCCGGACTCGTCCTTGCGGACGGCCCCGCCGCAGCGCAGACAGGCGCGGCCCTCGCGGCCGTACACGTACAGCGGCGTCCTGCCCGAGCGGGTCGTCGTGGTGCGGCGGTCGGGGCGGTCCTTGTTCGCCTCCAGGAGGCGGTGGGCGGTGGCGACCAGCCGTGCCGGTACGTCCGGGTCCAGCTCGCCGACCGGCAGCCACGGGCTCGTCGCGGCGAGGAACGCCAGCTCCGACTTGTAGACGTTGCCGATCCCGGCGAGATTGCGCTGGTCCAGCAGGGCCTCGCCCAGCGGGCGGGCCGGGTCCGAGGTGAGCCGGCGCACCGCCTCCCGCGGGTCCCAGTCCGGGCCCAGCAGGTCGGGGCCGAGATGGCCGACCGCCTCCGGCTCGTCGGCGGTGCGGAGCAGCGCGAGGACGGGCAGCCGGTAGCCCACGGCGACCGCCTCCGCGTTGCCGAGGATCGCCCGGATCTGGTGGGACGGGCCGCCGCGCCAGTGCTCCCCGGGGGCGTACACCTGCCACGCCCCGTCCATCCGCAGATGCGAGTGGAGGGTCAGGCCGCCGTCGATCCGGGTCAGCAGATGCTTGCCGCGCGGGGTCACGTCGAGGACCTCGCGGCCGGTGAGGTCGGCCGTCGCGAACCGGGGGACGCGCAGGTCGGACCGGGTCAGCACCCGGCCGGCCAGCGCCTCGTGCAGCCGGCGGGCGGTCTGCCAGACGGTGTCTCCCTCAGGCACTGCCTCCTCCCGTCCCCGCTAAGGGCGCAGCCGGAGGCCGCGCGGAGTGGCGTGGAAACCGGCCGCCTCCAGCGCCCGGGCCAGCGGCGACGTCAGGGCCGCCGCCCCGTTGATCCGCTCCACCGTGACCGTGCCCAGCGCCCCGGCCAGCGCCGACGCCGCCAGCGCCTGCGCGGCGGCGGTCAGCGCCGGGTCGTCCGGTTCCGCGGGCCAGGACAGCAGACTCTTGCCGCCGCGCTCCATGTAGAGCGTCAGCTCGCCGTCCACCAGCACCACCATCGAGCCGGCCTTGCGGCCCGGCTTGTGGCCCGCGCCGGTCGGCTGTTCCGGCCAGGACAGGGCCGCCCCGTACGCGTTGGCCGGGTCCGCGGCCGCCAGGACCACCGCGCGCGGGCCGTCGCCGGCCTCCGCGCCGCGGTCGCGGGCCGTGGCTGCCGCCCGCAGCCGGTCCACCGCGCCGTCCATCGCGAACTGGGCCGCGCCCAGGCCCTCCACCACATAGCCGCGGCGGGCCTGGCCGCTGTCCTCGAAGGCGGACAGGATCCGGTACGTCGCCGAGAACCCGCCCTCGACGCCCTCGGCCGCCACCGCGCCACGGGTGACCACGCCGTGCCGGTCGAGCAGGGTGCGGGCCAGCGCGTGGGCGCGGTGCGTCGGATCGGGCTCGGCGGGCGGCAGCAGCGACCAGCGGCCGCTGACCGTCGGCGGGCCGGACCGCGAGGCCGGGCGGGCGGCCGCGGTCAGCGTGCCGTACCGGCCGCGGGGCACCGTGCGCCGGGCGCGGTGCGCCGTCGAGCCGGCCGTGCGCCCGGAGCCGAGCAGCGAACGCAGCGGGGCCAGCGTGTCGTTGGTGAGCCGGCCGGACCAGGCCAGGTCCCACAGGGCGTCGGCCAGCTGCGGATCGGTGGCGTCCGGATGCGTGGTGGCCCGCACCTGGTCTGCGATCTGCCGGAAGAACAGGCCGTAGCCCCCGGCCAGCGTGGTGAGCACCGACTCGTGCAGCCCGGTGAGTTCGAGCGGATGCGGCGGAGGGAGCAGCAGCGGGGCCGCGTCGGCGAGATAGAGCGAGATCCAGCCGTCCTTGCCGGGCAGCGCGCCCGCGCCCGCCCACAGCACCTCACCGGTGGTGGTCAGTTCGTCCAGCATCCCGGGGTCGTAGCGGGCGACCCGGGACGGCAGGATCAGTTTCTCCAGGGCGGAGGCCGGCACCGGCGCGCCCTGCAACTGCTCGATCGCGCGGGCCAGTCCGTCGATCCCGCGCAGCCCCCCGCCGCCCAGATGCTGCCACTGCGGCAGGAACGTCGCCAGCGCGGCCGGCGGCACCGGCTCCAGCTCGTGCCGCAGCGCCGCGAGCGAACGGCGGCGCAGCCGGCGCAGCACCGTCGCGTCGCACCACTCCTGGCCGATCCCGGACGGATGGAACTCGCCCTGGACCACCCGGCCGGAGCCGGCCAGCCGCTGCAGCGCCCCGTCGGTGACCGCCGCGCCCAGGCCGAAGCGGGCCGCGGCCGCCGCGGAGGTGAACGGGCCGTGCGTCCGGGCGTACCGGGCGAGGAGGTCGCCGAGGGGGTCCTTCACCGGCTCCGTGAACGCCTCCGGCACGCCGACCGGCAGCGCCGTGCCCAGCGCGTCCCGCAGCCGGCCCGCGTCCTCGATCGCCGCCCAGTGCTCCTCGCCCGCGATCCGCACCCGGATCGCCCGGCGGGCCCGGGACAGCTCCGTGGCCCAGTCCGACTCCGCTCCCCGCTCGGCCAGTTCGGCGTCGGTCAGCGGCCCGAGGACCCGCAGCACATCGGCGACGCCCTCCACGTCCTTGACCCGGCGGTCGTCCGTGCGCCACTGGAGCTCGCGCTCCAGCTCGGCCAGCACGTCCGCGTCGAGCAGCTCGCGCAGCTCTGCCTGGCCGAGCAGCTCGGCGAGCAGCCGCGAGTCCAGCGACAGGGCCGCCGCCCGCCGCTCGGCCAGCGGCGAGTCGCCCTCGTACAGGAACTGGGCGACGTACCCGAAGAGCAGCGAACGGGCGAACGGGGAGGGCTCCGGGGTGGTGACCTCGACCAGGCGGACCCGGCGCGACTCCAGGTCGCCCATCAGCTCGGTCAGTCCGGGCACGTCGAAGACGTCCTGGAGGCATTCGCGCACCGCCTCCAGGACGATCGGGAACGAGCCGAACTCGCTCGCCACCTGGAGCAGTTGGGCCGCCCGCTGGCGCTGCTGCCACAGCGGCGTCCGCTTGCCGGGGTTCCGCTTGGGCAGCAGCAGGGCGCGCGCCGCGCACTCCCGGAACCGGGAGGCGAACAGGGCCGAGCCGCCGACCTGGTCGGTGACGATCTGCGAGACCTCGCCCTTGTCGAACACCACGTCCGCCGCCCCGACCGGGGCCTGCTCGGAGTCGTACGTGGAGTCCAGGTGCACCGGGTCCTGGTCCAGCAGGTCCAGGCCCATCAGATCCGCGTCCGGCAGCCGCAGCACGATGCCGTCGTCGGCGTGCATCACCTGGGCGTCCATGCCGTACCGCTCGGACAGCCGGGCGCCCAGCGCCAGCGCCCACGGGGCGTGCACCTGCGCCCCGAACGGGGAGTGGATCACCACCCGCCAGTCGCCCAGCTCGTCGCGGAACCGCTCCACCAGGATCGTCCGGTCGTCGGGGACATGGCCGCAGGCCCGGCGCTGCTCGTCCAGGTACGCGATCACGTTGTCCGCCGCCCAGGCGTCCAGGCCCGCGGCGAGCAGCCGCAGCCGCGCGTCCTCCTCGCTCAGCGAACCGACCTCGCGCAGGAACGCGCCCACCGCGCGCCCCAGTTCGAGCGGCCGGCCCAGCTGGTCGCCCTTCCAGAACGGCAGCCGTCCCGGCACCCCGGGCGCGGGCGACACCAGCACCCGGTCACGCGTGATGTCCTCGATCCGCCACGAGGTGGTGCCCAGGGTGAACACGTCCCCGACCCGGGACTCGTACACCATCTCCTCGTCGAGCTCCCCGACCCGGCCCCCGCCCTTCTTCGGGTCGGCCCCGGCGAGGAACACCCCGAACAGGCCGCGGTCCGGGATCGTGCCGCCCGAGGTCACCGCGAGCCGCTGCGCGCCCGGCCGCCCCGTGACCGTCCCCGTGACCCGGTCCCACACCACCCGCGGCCGCAGCTCCGCGAACGCGTCCGACGGATAGCGGCCGGCCAGCATGTCGAGCACCGCCGTGAACGCCGACTCCGGCAGCGCGGCGAACGGCGCGGCCCGACGGACCAGCGCCAGCAGGTCGTCCACCTGCCAGGAGTCCAGGGCGACCATCGCCACCAGCTGCTGCGCCAGCACGTCCAGCGGATTGGCGGGGATCCGCAGCGACTCGATGGAGCCCGTCCGCATCCGCTCCGTCACCACCGCCGCCTGCACCAGGTCGCCCCGGTACTTCGGGAACACCACGCCCGTCGACACCGCACCCACCTGGTGGCCGGCGCGGCCCACCCGCTGCAGGCCCGAGGCCACCGACGGCGGCGACTCGACCTGGACCACCAGATCCACCGCACCCATGTCGATGCCCAGCTCCAGGCTGGACGTGGCCACCACCGCGGGCAGCCGACCCGCCTTCAGGTCCTCCTCCACCAGGGCCCGCTGCTCCTTGGACACCGAGCCGTGGTGCGCCCGGGCCAGCAGCGGGGGCGCGCCCTGCGCCGCCCCGGACTGCGCCATGATCTCGGCGGGCGGCGTGCCCTCGGGGAGTGTCGTGGCGGAGCCGCGCGAATCAAACGCAGTACCGACGGCCCGCTCGTACGCGATCTCGTTGAGCCGGTTGCACAGCCGCTCGGCGAGCCGGCGCGAGTTGGCGAACACGATCGTCGAGCGGTGGGACTGCACCAGGTCGGCGATCCGCTCCTCGACATGCGGCCAGATCGACGGCTTCTCGCCGCCCTCCCGCTCCTCGGAGGCCGGCGAGCCTCCCAGCTCGCCCAGGTCCTCCACCGGGACGACCACCGACAGGTCGAACTCCTTGCCGGACGGCGGCTGGACGATCTCCACCCGGCGCTGCGGCGACAGATAGCGGGCCACCTCGTCGACCGGCCGGACCGTCGCCGACAGGCCGATCCGGCGGGCCGGGCGGGGCAGCAGCTCGTCGAGCCGCTCCAGGGACAGGGCCAGATGCGCGCCGCGCTTCGTCCCGGCGACCGCGTGCACCTCGTCGAGGATCACCGTCTCGATCCCGGCCAGCGCCTCCCGCGTCGCCGAGGTCAGCATCAGGAACAGCGATTCGGGCGTGGTGATCAGGATGTCCGGCGGCCGCGTCGCCAGCGCCCGCCGCTCCGCCGCCGGGGTGTCGCCGGACCGGATCCCGACCCGTACCTCCGGCTCCGGCTGCCCCAGCCGGACCGCCTCATGCCGGATCCCCGTCAGCGGCGAGCGCAGATTGCGCTCCACGTCGACGGCGAGGGCCTTCAGCGGCGACACGTACAGCACCCGGCAGCGCTTCTTCGACTCCGCCGGAGGCGGCGTGGACGCCAGCCGGTCGAGGGCGGCCAGGAACGCGGCCAGCGTCTTGCCCGAACCGGTCGGCGCGACGACCAGCACGTCCGAGCCCTCGCCGATCGCGTTCCAGGCGCCCTCCTGCGCCGCGGTGGGCGCGTGGAACGCCCCCGTGAACCAACCGCGGGTCGCGGGAGAGAACGAGTCGAGCGCAGAGCCGGCCATGCCCCCCATCCTGCACCCCGCCACCGACAACCGTCCGGACCTGCGCAAACGCCGGGCCGCCAGGCTCGCGGGCGGCCCCGTGGCGCAGAATGGAGGCATGGCGGCACGCGAGCGGGCACGGTACTGGCAGTACGCCGAGCTGCCCGGCGTCGACCTGCTGCACGCCCACTACATCCGCAAGACGTTCTCCCGGCACACCCACGAGACCTTCGTCTACGCCGCGATCACCGAGGGCGTGGAGGACTTCCACTACCGCGACCAGCTGGTCAGCGCCGGTCCCGGCCAGCTCGCCCTGGTCAATCCCGACACCCCGCACACCGGCCACGCCGGCGTCCCCGAGGGCTGGACGTACCGGACGATCTACCCGGACGCCGGCCTCGTCCAGTCGATCGCCGCGGACATCCTGCCCGTGCGCGGCGCGGTCGGCTTCACCCAGCCCGTCGTCGACGACCCGTACGCCGCCCAGCTCGTCGTCGGCGTCCACCGGGCCGCCGAGGAGGGCAACGCCCTCGCCGCGGACAGCCTGCTGCGGCTTGTCACCGCCCGGATGCTGCGCAGCCACGGCGGCCTGGCGCAGCCGCTGCGCCCGCCGCGCTCCGCGGGGGCCCGCGACGCGGCCCGCGCCCGGGCGCTCCTGGAGGAGCGGATGACCGAACCGCCGACCCTGGAGCGGCTCGCCGCCGAACTCGGCACCAGCCCCTTCGCGCTGCTGCGGGCCTTCCGCGAGACGTACGGCATGCCGCCGCACACCTGGCTCACCGACGCCCGGGTACGGCGCGCCCGGCGGCTCCTCGACGCGGGCACGCCGCCGGCGGAGGCCGCCGTCGCCGTCGGCTTCACCGACCAGCCGCATCTGAACCGGCACTTCGCGCGCAGCGTCGGCGTCCCGCCGGGGGCGTACCAGCGGGAGCGCGGCATCAGGAGCGCACGCGGCTGAGAGGCCGGGCCGGGGCGCAAGAACGTACAAGACCACGGGCCGGACGGGTCCGTAACGTCGCCGGCGTGGCAGAACAGACAGCACCCCCCGTCATACGGGAGCAGCAGACCAAGCCGGACTCCGCGGTCGTCCGCGACGCCCTCGGCGTCGGCGTGGCCGTGGGGCTCTCCGGCTTCGCCTTCGGCGTGACCTCGGCCGGCGCCGGACTCACCCTGCTCCAGACCTGCGCGCTCAGCCTTCTGGTGTTCACCGGGGCGTCCCAGTTCGCGCTGGTCGGCGCGCTCGCCGCGGGCGGCAACCCGTTCACGGCGGCCGCCGGGGCCTTCTTCCTCGGCACCCGCAACGCCTTCTACGGGCTGCGGCTCTCCCAGCTGCTCGCCCTGCCGCGCGCCGTGAAGCCGTTGGCCGCGCACTGGGTCATCGACGAGACCACCGCCGTCTCCCTCGCCCAGCCCGACCGGCGGACCGCCCGCCTCGGCTTCACCGTCACCGGCCTCGCCCTGTACGTGCTGTGGAACCTCACCACCCTGCTCGGCGCCCTCGGCGCGGAGGCGATCGGCGACACCGCCGCCTGGGGCCTGGACGCCGCGGGCCCGGCCGTCTTCCTGGCGCTGCTGGCGCCGATGCTGCGCACCACCACCGAGCGCGCCACCGCCGGGCTCGCCGTGCTGCTGGGCCTCGGGCTGCTGCCCGTGCTGCCGGCCGGCGTGCCGGTCCTGGTCGCGGCGCTGGCCGCGCCGGCGGTGCTGTGGGCGCAGGGCCGCCGCGCGGCGGCCCGGGAGAAGCGGGAGGACGCGCGATGAATCCCACGACCGTCTGGATCGCCATCGGCCTGACCGTCGCCGGCTGCTACCTGGTCAAGCTGCTCGGCCTGCTCGTCCCCGCCCACACCCTGGAGCGGCCGCTGGTCCGCCGGCTGGCCGCCCTGATGCCGGTCGCGCTGCTCGCCGCCCTGACCGCGCAGCAGACCTTCAGCGCCGAGGGCGCCTTGGTGCTCGACGCCCGGGCCGCCGGGGTCGGCGCGGCGGCCGTGGCGCTGGTGCTGCGGGCCCCGTTCCTGGTCGTGGTCGCCGCGGCCGTCGCCGTCACCGCCGGGGTGCGCGCCCTGGGCGGCTGAGCCGCGGTGTGTGCCTTCAGTGACCCGGCCGCGGCGCGTGCCTTCAGTGGCCGCGCCGCGGCCAAACCCTCTCAGTCCACCTTCCGGCCGTGCGCCCGCAGGGTGCGCAGCGCCTCGATCGTGACCACCGGTCGCCACTCCAGGGCCGAGCCCGGCGCCCACTCCCGCCACAGCAGCGGCCAGCCGCCGTCGTCCTGCTGGGCCGCCTCCAGGACGTCCAGCGAGCGGCTCAGCTCCTCGTCGGTGAACCAGCGCCGGGCCAGCGAGTCGGGCACCCGCGCGTAGTCGTGCGGGTAGTGGTGCTCGCCCGGCGCGTAGCCCGGGGCCACCGGGTACGCCTCCGGGCGCTCCGGGTCGAGCACGGCCAGGCGCTGCTCCCGTACGAGCCGGCCCAGCCGGTCGGCCGCCCTCTCGGCGCGGGAGCGGTCCGGGACTCCGTCCAGGAAGGCGACCGCGGCCTGTACCTCGTACGGATGGGAGGACCGGAGGTTCTCGACGGCGGCCCAGCAGAAGTCCGTGGCGCGGAACAGCCAGGCGTGCCAGACCTGGTTGCGGTGCAGCAGCCCGACCACCGGCCCGGTGGCGAGCAGCGAGCTCGGCGGACGGTCGGTCACGGGGACGAACGGCGCGGCCGGGTAGCCGCGCTGCGACGGGTGGACCGCGGGCAGCGCCCCGTCGTGGGTGGACACGTCGGTCAGGTACCGGCACATCCGCTCCACCCGCAGCCCGCCGCAGCGGCCGACCGAGTCCAGGACGCGCAGGGCGTGAGCGGTGTGCAGCGGCTGGCTGACCGGGCCCCGCAGATCGGGTTCGAGGGCGTGGCCGAAGCCGCCGTCCTCGTTGAGGTACGCGTTGAGCGCGGCCTCGACCGGCTCGGCGCCGCCGCGCAGGAAGTGGTAGGCGAACCGCCGCTGTTCGAGCACGCGGGCGGTCAGCCAGACGAACTGCTCGGCGCGGGCGAGCGGGGTGCCGAGGGGGACGCCGGGCGCAGTGCCGAGCGGAGCCGCGGAGGGATTTCCAGCCATGGTCCGACCGTAGGACCGATCGACCCCCGGCGACCCCTTTGCGTCGCAGGCTGCACTCTCAGGAGCGGGATACTGGTGGCATGCGGTTGACGATTTTCTGGGAGCGGATGGCCGACCACTTCGGTGCGTCGTACGCCGACTCCTTCTCCCGGGACCATGTGATGACCGAACTGGGCGGCCGTACGGTGCGCGAGGCGCTGGACGCCGGCTGGGAGGCCAAGGACGTCTGGCGGGCGGTCTGCACCGCCATGGACGTCCCCGCCGACAAGCGCTGATCCCGGACGGTCCGCGGGGGCGGCGGCCGAATGTCCGAGCGGTGCGCGAGACTGGCGTGGTGGCCCCGACTGACGAGACCGACCGGAACGAACGGCAGACCCCCGAGAACCCCCACGGCACCGACGCGGGCGTGAGCGCGCCCGTCGTCGTCGACGACGGCACGAGACCCGCGACGGATCGGACGTCCCCGCGGCCGGCCGCCCCGCCGGCCGCGGCACCGCCGACGCCCGCCCCGGCGGTGTCCGCGCGGATGCCGCGCTGGCTGCCCCGGGCCATGCTCCTCGCGCTCGCCCTCTACGCCTGCTTCCAGCTCGGCAGCTGGGCCTTCCACCAGCTCGTCGGGCTGCTCGTCAACATCCTGATCGCCTTCTTCCTGGCGCTGGCCATAGAGCCGGCGGTCGGCCGGATGGCGGCCCGCGGCATGCGGCGCGGCCTCGCGACCTTCCTGGTCTTCATCGGCGTCGCGGTCGTCGGCATCGGCTTCGTCGTGCTGCTCGGCTCCATGCTGGCGGGCCAGATCGTCGAGATGGTCGAGGACTTCCCGCAGTACCTCGACTCGCTGATCAACTGGATCAACCAGACCTTCCACACCGAGCTGTCCCGGGTCGAGGTCCAGGACAGCGTGCTGCGCTCGGACTGGCTGCGGAAGTACGTCCAGAACAGCGCGACCGGCGTCCTCGACGTCTCCGCGACCGTCCTCGGCGGGCTGTTCCGGCTGCTGACGATCTTCCTGTTCTCGTTCTACTTCGCCGCCGACGGCCCCCGGCTGCGCCGCGCCCTGTGCTCCGTGCTGCCGCCGGCCCGCCAGGCCGAGGTGCTGCGGGCCTGGGAGATCGCGGTCGACAAGACCGGCGGCTACCTCTACTCGCGCGGACTGATGGCGCTGATCTCCGGCGTCGCGCACTACGTGCTCCTGGAGATCCTCGGCGTGCCGTACGCGCCTGCCCTCGCCGTGTGGGTGGGTCTGGTCTCGCAGTTCATCCCGACCATCGGCACCTACCTGGCGGGCGCGCTGCCGATGCTGATCGCGTTCACCGTGGACCCCTGGTACGCGCTGTGGGTGCTGGCCTTCGTCGTCTTCTACCAGCAGTTCGAGAACTACGTGCTGCAGCCCAAGCTCACCGCCAAGACCGTCGACATCCACCCGGCGGTGGCCTTCGGCTCGGTGGTCGCCGGCACGGCCCTGCTCGGCGCGGTCGGCGCGCTGATCGCGATCCCGGCGGTGGCCACGCTCCAGGCGTTCCTGGGCGCGTACGTCAAGCGGTACGACGTGACCGACGATCCGCGGGTGCACGGCCACCGCGGCTACGGCGAGGCGGTGGTGGCCCGGCTCCAGCGGGCGCTGAACAGCCGGAACCAGGCGCCGCCGCCGGACGACGCCTGATCCGTCCCGTACGGCCCCGGGCCGTACGCCCCGTGCCGTACGGGTGTCCGCTCAGTGCTTCTCGAGGCGGACGGCCGGCAGCAGCCGGGCCAGCGGGGCCCGGGAGCCACCACGCGCGCCGGCCGAGCAGCTGCATCACCGCGGGCACGATCAGGCAGCGGATCACCACCGCGTCGAGCAGGATCGCCACCGCGAGACCGAGGCCGAACTGCTGGAGCATCCGGTCCGGGCTGAGCACGAAGGCCGCGAACACGACGATCATGATCGCCGCGGCCGCCGTGATCACCTTGCCGGTCGCGGCCAGCCCCTCGCGCACCGCACCCTGCGGGTCCTTCGTCGCCTCCCACTCCTCATGGATCCGGGAGAGCAGGAAGACCTCGTAGTCCATCGAGAGCCCGAAGACGATCGCGAAGATCATCACCGGGATGAACGCCTCGACGGGGCCGGGCTGCACACCGAACCAGCCGTGCTGGAACACCAGCGTGACCACGCCGAGTGCCGCGCCGATGCTGACCAGGTTGAGCAGCGCCGCCTTGAGCGGGATCAGCGCCGAGCGGAACACCAGGAGTAGCAGCAGGGCGGACAGTCCGACCACGATCGCCACGAACAGCGGCATCCGCTCGGAGACGGTCGCCGCGAAGTCCTCGGTGGCCGCCGTCGGGCCGCCGACCAGCAGTTCCGCCCCGGTCTCCCGCTCCAGCGGCGGCAGCACGCCGTCGCGCAGCCGGTCGACGAGCCCGGAGGTCGCCTCGGCCTGCGGGGCGGACTCGGGGAAGGCGATCACGGTGGCGACGGACGGGTCCTTCGTGGGGATCGGCCCGGTCGCGGCGGCGATGCCGTCGGTGGCCTCCAGCGTCGCCCGGACCTTGGCCGCAGCCTGGGCGCCGGCCGCCTCCGCCCCGTCCACGACCACGATCAGCGGGCCGTTGAAGCCCGGTCCGAAGCCCTCGGCGAGCAGGTCGTACGCCTGCCGGCTGGACGTGGCCGGCGCGTCGTTGCCGGCGTCCGCGAAGCCGAGCCGCATGTCGAGCGCCGGGGCCGCGAGCGCGCCGAGCGCCACCAGGGACACCAGCAGAGCCGCCCAGGGCCGCCGCTGCACGCCGGTGGCCCAGCGCCGCCAGCGCGCCCCTTCGACCCGTCCGGACCGCGCCGCCCGCCGGACCACCTGGCGCCGGATCCGCCGCCCGAACAGGGCCAGCAGCGCGGGGAGCAGCGTCAGCGAGGCGGCCATCGTGACGAGCACGGTCAGCGCGACGGCCAGCGCCACGCCCTGCAGCGAGCCGAGGCCGAGCGCCACCAGGCCCATCAACGCGATGATCACCGTGCAGCCGGCGAAGAAGACCGTGCGGCCCGCCGCGTCCAGGGCGGTCCGGGCCGCCCGCTCGGGCTCCGCGCCGCCCAGCAGCTCGCCGCGGTAGCGGGAGAAGATCAGCAGCGCGTAGTCGATGCCCACGCCGAGTCCCACCAGCATCATGACCGGCGGCGTGAAGTCGGCGACGTCCGCCAGGTGCGAGGCCAGGGCGATCAGGCCGATCGACCCGGCGACCGCGAACACCGCGGTGACCACCGGCAGACTCGCCGCCACCAGCGAGCCGAACAGGAAGACCAGGATCACCAGCGCGCCGAGCATGCCCGCGCCCTCGGCGGCCCCGCCGCCGCCCTCCTCCGCGCCGCGGGCCGCCTCCCCGCCGACGGCCGCGGTCAGACCGTCGCCCCGCGCGTCCCGCACCGTGTCGATGATCTTCAGGACGTCCTCGCGGGGGACGTCCTCGGCCTGTCCGTCGAGCGTGACGGTCGCATAGCCGACCGCGCCGTCCGCGGAGACCGCGGCACCGTCCTCGTACGGGCTGCGCACGGCGGTGACGCCGGGGAGGCCGGCCACCTCGTCGAGGAGGCCCTCGACCCGCTCCCGTACCGGCGCGGCGCGTACCCCGTCCTCGTCGCGGACGACGATCTGGAGGGTCGCGTCCGCCTGGGCCGAGCCGTGCCGTTCGAGCACGCTCAGCGCCGCCTGGGAATCGGTGCCGGGCAGCGAGAAGTCGTTGTGGTACGCGCTGCCCACGCCCATGGAGGCGGCGGTGATCCCGGCCACCACCACGATCCACAGCAGCACCGCGCCCCAGCGCCGGCGGTACGAGAACGCCGCCAGGCGTTCGAAGACGCTTCCGCGCCGTGCGTCCGCCTCGGGCGCGCGGCCCGTTTCCCGTGTGACGGTCATGATCGGTACTCCTTCGGCAGTGAGGGATAGAGGTGGGGGGTTACAGGTAGGAGGGGCGGGTGACCCGGTGCCGGAACGTCCACCAGGTCCACGCCTGGGCGGCGACCAGCAGCGGGGTGACGACGAGCAGCGTGGGCACGAGCAGCGCGAGGGTCGCCCCGTCGGCCGAGGCTTCCGCGGGGGAGAGGGCCGCCCCGGCGAGCAGGGGCGGCACGGCCAGCAGCACGCCGGTGAAGGCGAAGGACTGCCAGGAGCCGCCGGTGCGGCCGACGAGCCGGCGGGCCCGCCCGTACGGCGCTCCGGTCAGCCGCAGCGCGGCGAAACCGAGGCCGTGCGCGGCGAACAGCGCGGCCGTGGCGAGGGCGGTCAGTACGGCGGCGAGCCCGCCGGCGGGGGCGTACGGCGTCCCGGTGAGCGGTCCGGCGAGCAGCGGGCCCCAGGCCAGGGCCACCGTCCAGCTGCCGCACACCACGGCCCCGTCGCAGAGCGCCCGCCAGCGCGGGCCCGGCCCGCGGCCGCGCGACCACAGACCGAGGTCGCGGACGATCCAGCCGGTCAGCAGCGGGACCAGGACCGGGAACTGGCCGGTCAGCAACTCCCCCTCCAGGTCCGGGAAGCAGCCGACGAGCACGCCGGCCGTGGCGATCAGCCACACTTCGTTGCCGAGGAAGAACGGCGCGAACGAGGCGATGACCAGCCGCCGTTCGCGGTCGCCCCGGCCGAGGTACGGCAGGAGCATCCCGGTGCCGAGGTCCGCTCCGGCGAGCACGAAGTAGCCGGTGGCGAAGAAAGCGAGCAGGGCGAGGGCAAGGGTCTCCACGGTGGTCGCTCCTCAGTAGCGCGCGGCGGGCAGGGCGTCGGCGGGGTCGTCGTCCTCGGCGCGGTCGTCGTGGCCGAGTCCGGCGTCGACCGGGCCGCGCCGGGCGTGCCGGGCGAGCAGCCAGGCGTTGAGGACGGCGAGCAGCGCGAAGAGCGTGGTGAAGACGGTCAGCGAGACGCGCATCGTGCCGGGGGAGAGGTCGGAGACGGCGTCCTCGGTGCGCAGCAGCCCGTACACCACCCAGGGCTGCCGGCCCGCCTCGCGGAACACCCAGCCGCCGATCATGGCGAGGTACGGCAGCGGCACCGCGGCCATCAGGATCAGGTGCCAGAGCCGGAAGCGGTGGACGACCTTCCTGAAGCAGGCCAGGACCGCGCCGCCGAGGCTGAGGTACATCATCAGCGCGAAGGCGATCAGCATGACCAGACCGCCGCCGCGGGTCCACGCCTCGGAGGGCACATAGTCCCCAGGCCCGAAGCGGGCGACCATGTCCGCCTGGATCTGCGCTATTTCAGTCGTCTTCTGACTGAACATGGCTGCTTTCATGGGCTGGAAGTCACGGAGCACCGAGAACTGCAGCCCGCCCAGGACCGCCGTCACCATCAGCGCGGGCGCCGACAGCCACACCCCGATCCGCAGACTCCGCCCGAAGAACTCCTCTTCGGGGGAGCGCCGGAACAGGTGGTACGCGCTGACCCCGGCCATGAAGAAGCCCGCCGTCAGCAGCGCGCCGCCCAGGATGTGCCCGAAGGCGAGCAGCGCCGACGGATTGGTCAGCACCGCGACCGGGTCGTCCAGGACCAGCACGCCGTCCTCGGTCCGGTGTCCCACCGGGTGGTTGAGGAAGCCGTTCGAGACGAGGATCCAGTAGGCGGAGAGGTACGCGGTGAGCGTGACCACCCAGATCGCCGCCAGATGCACCCAGCGGTTGAAACGGTGCCAGCCGAAGATCCAGAGCCCCAGGAACGTCGACTCGACGAAGAAGGCGACGATCGTCTCCACCGCGAGCGAGGCGCCGAAGACATTGCCGGCGTAGTGCGTCAGCCCGCTCCAGCTCATCCCGAACTGGAACTCCATCACGATGCCCGTGACGATGCCGACCGCGTAGTTGATCACGTACAGCTGGCCCCAGAACCGCACCAGCCGGGCGTCGAGGGCCTTGCCGCTCACGGTGGCCCTGGTCTGCAGCACGGCCACCACCGTCGCGAGCCCCAGGGTCAGGGCGACGAAGAGGAAGTGGCCGCCCGCGGTGAGGGCGAACTGCAGCCGCGCGAGATCGAGGACGTCGTCATTCACGCTGCCAGCGTCGGCGTACGACTCCGGGCGCCGCGTCGGCCCGCAGCGGTCAGCGTGCGTACCCCGGCGGTTGCGCCGGCCGCCCCGGACGTACCCCGGGAGTTGCGGCGCGGGCCCCCGTACCCCTACGGGCCCGGGGCCGCCGTCTCAGGGTGCCCCGGCGCTCAGGCCAGCCAGCCCGGGGTGATCATCCCCGACTCGTACGCCAGGATCACCAGCTGCGCCCGGTCGCGCACGTCCAGCTTCGTCATGATCCGGCTGACATGCGTCTTCGCGGTCGCCGGGGACAGCACCAGCCGCTGCGCGATCTCGTCGTTGGACAGCCCCGCCCCGACCAGGCCCATCACCTCGCGCTCCCGGTCCGTGAGCGCGTTCAGCCGCGGGCTCGGGTCGGGCTGCTTGGAGCGGCCCGCGAACTCCGCGATCAGACGGCGCGTCACGCCCGGCGCGATCAGCGCGTCGCCGCGCGCCACCACCCGTACGCCGTGCAGGAGTTCCATCGGCTCGGTGTCCTTCACCAGGAAGCCGGACGCGCCGGCGCGCAGCGCCCCGTACACGTAGTCGTCCACGTCGAAGGTGGTCAGGATGACCACCCGGACCCCTTCGAGCCGCTCGTCGGCGGTGATCCGGCGGGTCGCCTCCAGACCGTCCAGACCGGGCATCCGGATGTCCATCAGGACGACGTCCGGGCGGAGTTCGCGGGCCAGCGCGACGGCCTGCTCGCCGTCCGCCGCCTCGCCGACCACCTCGATGTCGTCCTCGTCGGCCAGGATGGAACGGAAGCCCGCCCGGACGAGCGTCTGGTCGTCGGCGAGCACGACACGGATCATCGAAGGTCCCCCTCGGAAACGGTGAGCGGCAGCCGGGCGTCCACCCGGAAGCCGCCGTCGGTGTTCGCGGCGGTCAGTTCGCCGCCGAAGGCGCGGGCCCGCTCGGCCATGCCCCGGATGCCGCTGCCCAGCGGCTCGTCCTCCGGCGCGCCCCCGCCGTCGTCCTCGATCCGCAGCCGCAGCTCGCCCGGCGCCCAGCCGACCGTCACCAGCGCCGTACGGGCCCCGGAGTGCCGGGCGACGTTCGTCAGCGACTCCTGCACGATCCGGTACGCCGCCAGGTCAAGGGGCGGCGGCAGCGGCACGGGCGTGCCCGCCACCTCCGTCCGTACGTCGATGCCGGCCGCTCCGGCCCGCGCCACCAGCTCCCCGAGCAGCCCGAGCCCGGACGCGGGCGCGGTCGGCGCGGCCTCGTCGGCCTGCCGCAGCACCCCGAGCGTGGCCCGCAGTTCGCGCAGCGCGTCCTTGCTGGTCGCCTTGACCGCCTGCAGCGCCTCCTCGGCGGCCGCCAGCGCGATCTCCGGGTCCGGCTTCTTGCCCATCCGGTGCAGCACCGCCCCGGACTGGACGTTGATCAGGCTGATGCTGTGCCCGAGCACGTCGTGCACCTCGCGGGCGATCCGCAGCCGTTCCTCCGTCGCGCTCTGCCGGGCCCGCGCCTCCTGCTCGCGCTCGGCGGCCAGCGCCCGCTGCTCCACCTCGTGCAGATAGGCGGTCCGGGTGCGCTGCGCGCGGCCGACCGCGACCAGGCTGATCAGCCAGCCCGCCAGCATCGCCATCGAGGTGTCGTCGATCTGCCGGTGGCCGGGCTGCTGCCGGATCTCGCCGAGGCCGACGGCGAGCAGGGTCACGGCGGCCAGCGCCACGGCCGCGGCGAAGCGGCCCTCGGCGGCCGTGGTGTACAGGGCGATCGCGAAGGCGATCATCAGCGGTCCGTCGTACGCGCTCAGCGGGTAGTACACCGCGCAGACCGCCAGCGTCACGACGGCGACCGTGACGGGCGCCCGGCGGCGGAAGTACAGGGCGCCGCAGCCGACCGCGGTCAGGGCCCAGCCGAGCGAGGCGCGGGCCGTCGACTCGGTCTCGTACCGCATCCGGACCAGCGTCCAGACCACCACCACGAGTGCCACGACGAGCGCCACGGCGGCGTCGGCCGCCCGCGGGGACACACGGCCGCCGCGGGGACGGGAGGGGAGGGCCATGCCACGAAGGATAGGCCGGGCCGGTGAGACAGGTGAGCGCCGCGGCCCGGGCGGGCCTCGGCGCTCACGCGTGGGGAAGGGTCACGGACAGCTGTTGCGGAAGTCGCCCGGGTCGGTGGAGCAGGTGTCGAAGCCGAAGCCGCCGTACGCGGCGTCGTTGGAGGCGACTCCGTCGCGGGCGTCGAGGTTGTCGTTGCCGGCGTCGCCGTTGAGGCGGTCGTTGCCGGTCTGGCCGATCAGCCGGTCGTTGCCGTTGCCGCCGTTGACGAGGTCGTTGCCGGGTCCGGCGTACACGGTGTCGCTGCCGCCGCCGGCATTGACGGTGTCGTGGCCGCTGAGCGCGCAGATCACGTCGTTGCCGAAGGTGCCGTTGATCGTCTCGAAGCCGCTGGTGCCGACGATCGTGCAGCCGCGGGCGTTGTTGACGGTGGTGGCGAAGACCCTGCTGTCGTCGGAGGGGTCGGTGTCGTCCTGGTCCACCGCACCGATCGCGGCTCCGTCCCAGAGGGTGCCGGTGGCCCGGGGCTCGACCCGCAGGGTGAAGGAGGCCGAGGCGCCCGGGGCGATGGTGCCGAGGGGGCAGGTGGCGGTGGTGGCGGTGAGGGTGCAGGGGCCGCCCTGGCTGGGCGTGGCCGCGATCATCGTGCCTGATCCGCCGGTGATGCTGTCGGCGACCAAGACGCCGGTGGCGGTGGTCGTGGTGCTGGTGTTGGTCACCGTGATCGTGTAGGTGGCCTGGTCGCCGAGGCTGACGGTGGTCGAACCGGTCTTGGCGACGGAGAGGTCCACGGTGGGCGGCGGCGGGGTGCCGGCGACCTGGTAGCGGACCACGGCCTGGTTGTCGCCGTCCTGGCCGGACACGACGATCTTGCCGTCGGTCTGCAGCGCCACGGCGTAGGCCTCGTCGAAGAAGGTCGAGATGTCGGTGGTCACCAGGCCGTCGCCGTGGAACGTGGTGTCCAGGGAGCCGTCGGTGTTGTAGCGGGCGACCGCGAAGTCGAGGGCGGCGCCGCCCACGACGACGATCTTCTCGTCCTCCTGGAGGGCCATGTCGTGCGCGATGGCGCTGTTCGCGCCGAAGGCGGTGGTCACGGTGCCGTCGCCGCCGCCGAACGCCGGGTCCAGGGTTCCGTCCCCGTCGTAGCGGGCCACGGCGAAGCGGGACCCCGTCCCGCTGCCGCTGGATCCGGCGGCGACGAACCCGCCGACCACCTGCTCGATGCTCACGATCTCGTTGCCGAACGGGGTGGCGACCTTGCCGTTGTCGCCGAACCCCGCGTCTGTGGCACCGAATTCCTGGTCGAAGCGCATGAGCCCGAAGCCGGCGGGGCTGCGGCCGGCCGCGAGGTACAACCCGCCGCCCGACGGCGTCAGGTCGTAGACCGCCGAGTTGCCGCCCGCGTACGTGAAGACGGTCTTGCCCGAGCCGTCGTCGCCCCAGGGGCTCTCGGAGACCCCGGTGGGGGTGAAGCCGGCCACCATCGCGTTGCCGCCCAGCGAGCCGCCGATGATGATGCGGTTGTCGGTTCCCGCGATCACCGTGTTGGCGACGCTCGCGGCGGTCTCCCCGAGTCCGGTGACGAGCTTTCCGTCGTCGCTGAAGGTGGTGTCCAGCGAGCCGTCCAGGTTGTAGCTGGCCAGTGCGACCTGGGACGGGCCGTCGATCGCGGCGCTGCTGCCGACCGCGACGATCTTGCCGCGGCCGTCCAGCATCAGGGCCCGGGCTTCGTCCTGGGTGCCCTCGCCGAAGTCGGTGAAGACGACGCCGTCGCCGCCGAACGTGGTGTCCCGGCTGCCGTCGGCGTTGTGCCGCACGAGGATGAAGTCGTACGGGCTCTCGAAGTCGGAGCCGCTGCCGAGCATGATGATCTTGCCGTCCGCCTGGACGACCACGTCCGTGTTGCCCTCGGCGTTGGCCACGTCGACGGTGACCTTGCCGTCCCCGCCGAAGGTCGGATCCAGGTCGCCCGGCGCGGCCGACGCCAGGCCCGGCAGGCTCAGGACGAGAGACAGGGCGAGGCCCGTGACGCCCGCGACGAGCGCGGCTCCCCATGGCCCTCCGCGACCGCGAATGATGGTGGACATGCTGCTCACTCTCCGCATCGGGCCGCCCGGAGTCGACCACTGTCAGTGACGGATTACAGCTTCGGGCCGCCGTCGGCGCGCGAGCGGTGCGGCTCGCAGCACTGGACTTACTGGGTGAGGGGATGCCACTCAGGTGAGTGAGCCCCGTTCCGGCCGGGTCCGGGTCCGGGTCCTCGTCCGGTCTGGAGCCGTTCGGCCAGGAAGGCGAGGATCTCGTCGCGGGCCCGCACGGTCGGGTGACCGGCCTCGTCGACCAGATGCGCCGTGACGACACTGTGGGCGCAGCCGACGACGTCCCGGAAGAAGGGCGGCGGGCTCGTGTTCCCCGTCTCGGCGGCGAGCACCCGGCCGTCGAAGGCGTCCCCGAGCAGCGCCCGGTACGCCGCGAAGCGCCGGCCCGTGCACCAGGTGTCGTTCTCGAAGCGGTACGCGAGCACCTTCAGACCGTCCCGGGCCACGCGTGCGGCCACGGCGGCGGCGTCCTCCGCGCCGAGCTCCAGACCGCCGGGGTCGTCGAGCGGCAGCGACGGATGGTTGACCACCGGCGCGATGACGGCGGGTTCCAGGGCCATGGCCAGGGCGAAGTTGCCGGTGAAGCACAGTCCGACGGCGCCGACGCCCGGCCCGCCGCACTCCGCGTGCGCCAGGCGGGCGAGGCCGCGCAGCCAGGAGACGACGGGGCTGGTCCCGCCGCCGGCGAACGCCCGGAACTCCTCGCTCACGCAGGCGCGCCGCGCCACGGCCTCGCCCGCCCCGGCGCGCGGATAGGCGCCGTCGACGCCGAAGAGGGACGGCAGGTACACGGCGAAGCCGGCCTCGCGCAGCCAGCGCCCGAACCGTGCGACGTCCGGGCTGATGCCCGGCATCTCGGGCATGAGGACGACCGCAGGTCCCGAACCGGTGACGTACACGGTCTTGTCGGCGCCGTCGACGGTGACGGTGCGCCGCACGAAGTCGTCCATCGGGTCGTCCCGCGTGTCGTCCGTCGGGTCGTGGTCGTCGCGCTGCCCTCGTGTGGTGGTCATGACCGGGATGATGGCGAGCGGCGGGCACCGGCGAGAAGCGGCGAGATCGCCAGGTACGGGGGTAATCTCGCCATCCATGGATCCGCTGCGCGTCGGTGTGCTGGCCTACCCCGGCTGCTTCGCGTCGGAGGTGTACGGGGTTCCCGACCTGCTGGCCATGGCGGCCCACGTCGCCGCGGCGCAGGCGGCTCCGGCGGTCCACGAGGTGACGGTGCTCTCGCCCCGGCGGCGGGTGGTCGCGGCCGCCGGACCGGTCCTCGACGTCTCGGCGGTGCGGCCGGTGGACGTCCTGATCGTGCCGGGCTTCGAACTCTCGCCCGCGGTCGACCTCGACGCGACGCTCGCGCGCCTCGGACCGGAGGTGGCGGCGATCCGCGCCCTGACGGCGGCGGGGACCGCCGTCGTCTCGATCTGCGTGGGCGCCTTCCTGGTCGCCGAGGCCGGGCTGCTCGGCGGGCGGGAGGCGACCACGTCCTGGCTGTTCGCGGACCGGTTCGCCCGCCGGTACGCCGATGTGCGGCTGCGCCCCGAGAAGCTGGTCGTGTCTGACCGGGGGGTGACCACCACGGCGGCTTTCAGCGCCATGTACGACTTCGCGCTCCGGCTCATCGGCGAGCAGCACGGCCCCCGCGTCGCCCGAAGCACCGCGCGGATCGCCCTCGTCGACGACGCGCGTACCAGCCAGACCCCGTACGCCGACCCGGCGCTCGTCCCGGCGGCGGGCGAGGAGTTCTCGCTGGGCGTCAAGCGGTGGCTGGACCGGAACCTCGCGGAGCGATACGACCTGTCCGCCCTCGCCCGGGAGTTCCACGTCAGCACGCGCACCCTGCTCCGCCGCTTCGGCGACGAGGCCGGCGAGACGCCGCTCGGGTACCTGCAGACCGCCCGGGTGCGCAGGGCCCGGCACCTGCTCGAGACCACCGACCGGACCGTCGCGCGCATCGCCGCCGACGTCGGCTACCGCGACCCCGGGGCCTTCAGCGGCGTCTTCGTCCGGCACACCGGCCAGCGGCCGAGGGACTACCGGGCCCGGTTCCGGCGCCGCGCGTGGCGCGCTTGACACCAAAATCGAACATCCATTCTCATGGATTTTCCGGTGGGATGCCGGCCCTTGGAATCACGGGCTCGAAGCCGCGTTGTCCACAGGTCGGAGAGACGCCGGGGCCCATTGTCAGTGGCAGGGGTTAGCGTCTTTCCCATGAAGCGATCGACTCAAGCAACCCGGGTGGAACCCATGGCAGGAACCGACCGCGAGAAGGCGCTCGACGCCGCGCTCGCACAGATTGAACGGCAATTCGGCAAGGGTGCCGTCATGCGCATGGGCGACCGCACCCAGGAGCCGATCGAGGTCATCCCGACCGGATCGACCGCGCTCGACGTCGCCCTCGGCGTCGGCGGCCTCCCCCGCGGCCGTGTGGTGGAGATCTACGGCCCGGAGTCCTCCGGCAAGACGACCCTGACCCTGCACGCCGTGGCGAACGCGCAGAAGGCCGGCGGCCAGGTCGCCTTCGTGGACGCCGAGCACGCCCTCGACCCCGAGTACGCGCGCAAGCTCGGCGTCGACATCGACAATCTCATCCTCTCCCAGCCGGACAACGGCGAGCAGGCGCTCGAGATCGTCGACATGCTCGTCCGCTCCGGCGCCCTCGACCTCATCGTCATCGACTCCGTCGCCGCGCTCGTCCCGCGTGCGGAGATCGAGGGCGAGATGGGTGACTCGCACGTCGGTCTCCAGGCCCGCCTCATGAGCCAGGCGCTCCGGAAGATCACCAGCGCGCTCAACCAGTCCAAGACCACCGCGATCTTCATCAACCAGCTCCGCGAGAAGATCGGCGTGATGTTCGGCTCGCCGGAGACCACGACCGGTGGCCGGGCCCTGAAGTTCTACGCCTCGGTGCGTATCGACATCCGCCGCATCGAGACCCTGAAGGACGGCACGGACGCGGTCGGCAACCGGACCCGCTGCAAGGTCGTCAAGAACAAGGTCGCGCCGCCCTTCAAGCAGGCCGAGTTCGACATCCTCTACGGCCAGGGCATCAGCCGCGAGGGCGGCCTGATCGACATGGGCGTGGAGCACGGCTTCGTCCGCAAGGCCGGCGCCTGGTACACCTACGAGGGCGACCAGCTCGGCCAGGGCAAGGAGAACGCGCGCAACTTCCTGAAGGACAACCCCGATCTCGCCAACGAGATCGAGCGGAAGATCAAGGAGAAGCTCGGCGTCGGCGTCCGCCCGGAGACCCCCGCGGCCGAGCCCGCCGCCGCGGAAGCCGGTACGGCGCCCGCCGCGACCGCGGACGAGGCGGCCAAGTCCGTCCCGGCCCCGGCGACCAAGGCCGTCAAGGCGACCAAGGCCACCGCGGCCAAGAGCTGACCCGGTGACCGGTCGCACCGAATGGCCGGGTGACAGCCCCGACTCGTCGAGGGCCGAGAAGGAGCTGTCGCCCCAGGATCCGGCTGAGCGGGCGCGGGCGATCTGCCTGCGCCTGCTCACCGGGACCCCGCGTACCCGCAAGCAGCTCGCCGACGCCCTGCGCAAGCGCGAGATCCCGGACGAGGTCGCCGAGGAGGTCCTCTCCCGCTTCGAGGACGTGGGCCTGATCGACGACGCCGCGTTCGCGGGCGCCTGGGTGGAGTCCCGGCACCACGGCCGCGGTCTGGCCCGCCGCGCCCTGGCCCGGGAGCTGCGCACCAAGGGCGTCGACGCGGAGCTGATCGACGAAGCGGTCGGCCGGCTGGACTCCGAGCAGGAGGAGGCCACCGCGCGCGAGCTCGTCGACCGCAAGCTCCGCGCCACCCGCGGCCTCGACCGGGACCGCCGCCTGCGGCGCCTGGCCGGCATGCTCGCCCGCAAGGGGTACCCCGAGGGCCTGGCCCTCCGGGTGGTCCGCCAGGCCCTGGAGGCCGAGGGCGAGGACCCGGAGGGCCTGGACGAGCCGTACGGGTGAGGCGGGCGTGGGCGCGCACCCCGCGGCGTCCGGCGCGCCACGTGCCGTACGCGCCCCGCGGGTTCAGTCCGCCGTGCCCTGCGGCAGCCGAACCGGGAGGCCCGCCGCCCGCCAGCCCTGGAAGCCGCCGATCAGATCGGTCGCGCGGTGCAGACCCAGGCGCTGGAGGGAGTCCGCCGCCAGGGACGAGGCGTAGCCCTCGTTGCAGAACACCACGACCCGTACGTCGTGGTCGACCGCCTCCGGAAGGCGGTGGCTGCCCAGCGGGTCGAGCCGCCACTCCAGCTCGTTGCGCTCGACGAGCAGGGCGCCCGGGACCAGCCCGTCCCGCTCGCGCTGCGCCGCGTACCGGGTGTCGACCAGAAGCGCGTCACCCGCCTCGTACGCCTTGTACGCCTCCTGCGGTCCGATCCGCTTCAAGCCCGCCCGGACCTGCTCCAGCCGCTCGTCGATCCCGGTCACTGCCAGTCCTCCGGCCGCTCGATCTGCTCCAGACGGAGCACCGCGCCCGTCCGGCTGAAACGCCGCAGCAGCGGCAGCGGCGGGTGGTAGGCGTGCACCGACACCGCATGCTCCGTCTCCGACGCGTTGTACACCTCGTGCACATGATGCCGACCGAACGCGCGGCCCTGGCCCACCGTCAACTCGCGCTGCCGGTCGAGGTCTTCGGCCAGTTCCAGGGTCTTCCAGCCGCTCGCCGGGAGCCGTGCCGCGAGCGCGTTCTCACGCAGCGCGCCGCGCGCGGTGGCGAACGCCCCCTGCGACTCGGCGTGGTCGTGCCAGCCGGTGCCCGTGCCGGGCGGCCAGCCGATCAGCCAGGCCTCGCTGCCGCCGGGCCCGTCGAGCCGCACCCAGGTACGGCCCTGCGGATCGAGGGGCAACGAGTCGATCAGTGCGGAGTCCGCGGCCGTGCGGCGGACGAAGTCGAGGAGTTCGGACGCGGAGGGACGCGAGGGCCCGGAGGCGTGCGGAGACGCCGAGGTATGCGCAGACGCCGATGAATGCGCGGGCGCAGAGGTGTGCGGGGACACGGAGAACCGTCCTGGAGTTCGCGGGAACGCGCGCGACAGCAGCGGCCGACGGCCGGGCGCGCACGCAGGGGAAGGGGCGAATTCAGCAGGAACGGCGACACACGCAGCCCGCGTAGCGGACGAGGTCCATATGGACCCTCCGCCACAGGCGCACATCGGTGCCGGTCATGGTCCGGAGTACACCACGCGCGCCCGCGACGGTCAATTGACGTCCGCCGTACGGTCGCTGCCCCGCCGCGCCCCCGCCCCCTCCGGCTTCGCCGGGTCCTGCTCCGCCCGCTCCTGCTTCGCCACCAGCGCCGGCCGCCCGGACTCCTTCGCACCGTCCTGCCCCGAACCGCCCTGTCCCGCACCGCCCTGCCCCGCCCCGCCGCGCGCCGCGTCCGCCGCCGCGTGCAGCGCCTCGGACCGCACGCCCGAGAACGCCGCGACCAGATGCCCGTCCGGCCGCACCAGCAGCACACTGTGCGCGGCCGCCCCCGGGTACGCCTCCGTCACCAGCAGCTCCGCCCGCGCCGGCAGCCCGTCCACCGCCGCCGCCAACTGCGGCATCACGCCCGCCGACTGCCAGTGCCGCCGGTCCCACACCGCCGTCCCCGGCGCGACCAGCACCACGAGCAGCCGCCCGCGCCCGAGCCGGTCCCGGAGCCGTACCGTCGTGCCGTCCGGCGCCGTCACCCGGATGTCGTCCACCGGCGCCCCGTCGGCCGTGCCCACCGCGATCCGCCCCTCCAGATCGCCCTGCGGCGCGAGCGGGGAGTGCGGGTAGGACGGGGGCGCGCCGAGCGGACCGCGCCCCAGATGGCCGTCCGTCAGCAGACTGTCGTGCCCGCGCGCGCTGCCCGGCAGATACGTGCGCAGCCCGCCGCCGCCCCGCAGCACGGGCAGCGACTGGTCCGCCGCCCGCAGCCGGGACGCCACCGCCGTCCGCCGCTCGCTCTGGTAGCTGTCGAGCAGGACCTCCGAACCGCCCTGGTGCCAGGCCAGGGCCAGCTTCCAGGCCAGGTTGTCCACGTCCCGCAGCCCCTCGTCGACCCCCTGGGCGCCGACCGCGCCCAGCAGATGCGCCGCGTCGCCGGCCAGGAACACCCGGTCCACCCGCCAGCGCCGGGCCAGCCGGTGGTGCAGCGTGTGCACGCCGGTGTCGAGGAGCTCGTACAGCGGCGTCGTGTCGTCGCACCAGCCGGACAGCGTGTCCCGGACCCGCGACACCAGGGTCTCCGGGGTCACCAGCTCGCCGCGCGGCGGCAGCAGCCAGTCGATCCGCCACACCCCGTCCGGCAGCGGACGGGCGGTGATCTCCTCCCCGCCGCCCCGCCACGGCGGCTGCCGGTGCAACAGGGCCTCGCCGTGCCACGGCAGTTCGGTGCGGAGCGCGGCGACCGCGTACCGCTCCACCGCCGTCCGTCCCGGGAACCGGATGCCGAGCAGCTTGCGCACCGTCGAGCGGGCGCCGTCGCAGCCCACCAGGTGGCTGCCGCGCCACCAGGTCGCGCCGGGCCCGCGGGTGTGCGCGATCACCCCGCCGCCGTCCTGCTCGATCGTGTCGAGCCGCGCCCCGGTGACGAGCTGGACCAGTTGCTGCTCCGCGATCGCGGCGCGCAGCCCGCGCGCGAGGGCGTGCTGCGGGAGGTGCAGCGGGCCGAGCAGACCGCTGTCCCCGGTGAGCTCGATCCGCCGCATCTGCTGCTTGCGCCGCAGGGAACGCCAGCCGGCCCACCTGACCCCTTCGTCACGCACGGTGGCACAGCCGAGGCGTTCCACCAGCGCGGCCATGTCGGGGCGGAGCACCACCGTGCGCGCCGGACGCGGCTCCTCCGTGCCGTCGCCCTCGTCCAGGACGACGCTCGGCACGCCCTGGGCGGCCAGGGAAAGGGAGAGCGCAAGGCCCACGGGCCCTGCGCCGACGATGATCACCGGGTCCACGGCGCTGCTCCAGAAGCCCGTACGGTCAGGCGGAATGCACGAAGGCGAGTGGCGCGAGCCCGGTGTCTGGTCACAGAACGTATGCAACCCAGTGCGGAAGCATGCGTCAAGCGACGGGGGCAGCGGCGCGACCGCCACTGCCCCCGGATGATGTCACATGCCGTCAGTTCCCGGCTGTGCCGCCCCCGTCACCGGGAGCGTCGGCGTTCGCCAGCAGGATTCCGGTGCCCGCCGCGTTCGCCGCGCCGTCGGCGGCCGGCGGCGTCGCGTCCGCGACGGCTATCCCCGTCTTCGCCCGCCGCCCCCGCTTCTCGATCCACGTCGCGAGCCCCGACAGCGCCAGACACATCGCGATGTAGATGGAGCCGATCACCACGATCGTCGAGACGTACGGGTACTGACCGTTGACCTGCGTGTTGGAGGCGATCAGACGCGCGGTCTGGAGCAGCTCGGGGTACAGGATGATGAAGCCGAGCGAGGTGTCCTTGAGGGTCACCACCAGCTGGCTGATGATCGTCGGCAGCATCGCCCGGATCGCCTGCGGCATCAGGACGTGCGTCATGACCTGCGTCTTGCTCATGCCGAGCGCGTACGCCGCCTCGCGCTGCCCCTTGGGCACCGAGTTGATGCCGGCGCGCAGCACCTCGGCCTGCACGCAGCCGTTGTAGATCGACAGGCCGATGGCCAGCGCCCACATCGAGTAGTCGGTGAGGAAGCCGACCCAGACCGCGTAGATCGTGATGAGCAGCGGGATCGAGCGGAACAGCTCGATGAAGCCGGTGGCCAGCCAGCTGACCGCCTTGTGGTCGGAGAGCCGGCCGACGCACAGCACCACGCCGAGCACCAGCGAGCCGACCGCGGCGATGCCGAACGCCTTCAGCGTCGCGAGTATGGCGTCGGCGATGTTCTGCCGGATGCCCGCGTAGTTGAAGATGTCCCACATCTCGTACGCGAGATGGCCCTTCTCCTCCAGGCGCATGATGCTGACGGCGATCAGCGCGAGGATCACGGCGGAGCCGCCCACGGCGAAGACGCGGTTGCGGATCCGGGCCTTGGGGCCGGGTGCGTCGTACAGAACGCTGGCGCTCATCGGGCGACCTCCAGGCGGTGCTCCAGCAGGCGGAAGACGCCGCTGATGGTGAAGGTGATGACCAGGTAGGCGGCGGCCACCCAGAGGAAGATCGGGGCGATCGCGTAGCCCTGCTCGCTCATCAGGGTCTGCCAGCCGAAGAGTTCGGCGACGCTGAACGCGCCCGCGATGGCGGAGTTCTTGGTGAGCGCGATGAGGATCGAGCTCAGCGGCGGCAGCACGGTCCGGGTGGCCTGCGGCAGCACGATCAGGCGCAGCGTCTGCGAGAACGTCATGCCGAGGGAGCGGGCGGCCTCGGCCTGCCCGAGCGGCACCGTGTTGATGCCGGAGCGGACCGCCTCGCAGATGAAGGCGGAGGTGTAGAAGCCGAGCGCGAGCGAGCCGAGCACGAAGGCGCTCATGCCGGGGAAGAGGATCTCCGGGACGACGAACATCGCCACCAGGAAGAGCAGCGTGAGCGGGGTGTTGCGCAGCAGCGTCACCCACGCGGTGCCGAACCAGCGCAGCGGCGGCACGGGCGAGACCCGGAAGCCGGCCACGACGACGCCGAGGACCAGCGCGATGACCGTGCTCACGGCGGTGATCGACACGGTTCCTATGAACCCGTCGACGAACTCCGGGAAATGGTCGAGCAGTACGTTCATGAGGACTCCGCGTCGGCGGTCAGCGGCCTACGGGCAACGCTTGCGGGCAGGGGGAGGGGCGCCCCGCACGGTCGTGCGGGGCGCTCCACAGAGGCGGTGATCAGTAGCGGACGATCGCCGGCGGCTCGACGAAGGCGGAGCCGGACAGGCCCAGGGTCGCCTCGTAGATCTTCTTGTACGTGCCGTCCTTGATGTGGTTCTCCAGCGAGGTGTTGATCGCGTCGCGGAGCGCCTTGTCGTCCTTGTTCATGCCGACGCCGTACGGCTCCTCGGTGAACGGCTTGCCGACGACCTTGAGCTTGCCGGCGTTGGCGGCCGCGTAGCCCTTGAGGATCGAGTCGTCGGTGGTGACCGCGTCGACCTGCTTGGTCAGCAGCTGCTGCACGCAGTCCGAGTACTTCGCCAGCTCGGTGGTCTGGGCGCCGTACTGCGGCTTCTTGATCTCCTGCAGCGGGGTGGAGCCCGTGATGGAGCAGACCTTCTTGCCCTTCAGGGTCTCCGGGCCGGTGATCGCGGTCTCGTCCTTGCGGACCAGGAGGTCGGCGCCGGCCTTGTAGTACGGGCCCGCGAAGCCGACCTGTGCCTTGCGCTTGTCGTTGATCGTGTAGGTGCCGACGTAGTAGTCGACCTGGCCCGTGGAGATCGCGGTCTCACGGAGCTTGGAGTCGACCGTCTTCCACTCGATCTTGTCCTCGGAGAAGCCCAGGTCGGCGGCGATCATCTTGGCGATCTCGATGTCGAAGCCGGAGCGCTTCTTGGTGGCCTGGTCCTCGAAGCCGAGGTACGGCTGGTCGGCCTTGGAGCCGATGATCAGCTTGCCGCGCTTCTGGGCCTCCTTGAAGACCGTGGACTCCAGCTTCACGTCCTTGGCGACGGTGTAGGTCGGGAGCTGCGGGGCGCCCGACTCGCCCGGCTTCACGTTCGTCGGCTTGTCGCCGGCCGAACCCTCCTTGCCACCACAGGCGGTCGCGGTGAGCGCGAGCACGGCAACGGCGGCCACGGCCGCGGTCTTGCGGAGCTTCATGGTGAACATCCCTTGTGTCGTAGGTCGTTGGTCATTCTCGGGGACCGTCGTCAGTGGTGCAGGATCTTCGACAGGAAGTCCTTGGCCCGGTCGCTGCGCGGGTTGCTGAAGAACTCGTCCGGCGTCGCCTGCTCGACGATCTTTCCGTCGGCCATGAACACGACGCGGTTGGCGGCGGAGCGGGCGAAGCCCATCTCGTGGGTGACGACGACCATCGTCATCCCGTCGCGCGCCAGCTGCTGCATCACCTCGAGCACCTCGTTGATCATCTCGGGGTCGAGGGCCGAAGTCGGCTCGTCGAACAGCATGACCTTCGGGTCCATCGCCAACGCCCGTGCGATCGCGACGCGTTGCTGCTGTCCGCCGGAGAGCTGCGCCGGGTACTTGTCCGCCTGGGTCCCGACGCCCACCCGGTCGAGCAGGGTGCGGGCCTTGGCCTCGGCGGCGGCCTTGTCGGCCTTGCGGACCTTGACCTGACCCAGCATCACGTTCTCGAGCACCGTCTTGTGCGCGAACAGGTTGAACGACTGGAACACCATGCCGACGTCGGCGCGAAGCCGGGCCAGCTCCCTGCCCTCCTGGGGCAGCGGCTTTCCGTCGATCGTGATGGCTCCGGAATCTATGGTCTCCAGGCGGTTGATGGTGCGGCACAGCGTGGACTTGCCGGACCCGGAGGGCCCGATCACGACCACGACCTCGCCACGGGCGATGGTCAGGTCGATGTCCTGGAGCACATGCAGCGCGCCGAAGTGCTTGTTCACGTCGGACAGTACGACCAGGTCGTCGGCCGCCGGCACGGCGTCGGCCGAACCCTTCGTCACTGACACTCCGCTCATCGGCTTTTTGCTCCGTCCTCCTCGGTTGGGGAGGACACTAGAGACCCGGTGCGACGAGCGTCATCACATCTGAGCGGAAATTGAGCATAACGATCCGGCCGCAACCGGACACACTGCGTGAACCGCGCGGCCGGCGGCGTACCGGGTGCATAACAGAAAGCCGGGCTTGACAGGGGGAGACTTGACTGTGACACCGACGATCGGCGTTCATGCCTGATACATAGGTATGCATCCGCTGATGCACTTGCCGATCACCGGCACATGATCACCGGCACCTGATCACCGACCACTGCCACGCCACCGGAGGGGGGCCATGAGACTGCTGCTCGTCGAGGACGACGACCATGTCGCCGCCGCTCTGTCCGCGGTGCTCGCCCGGCACGGCTTCTCCGTGACCCATGCGCGCAACGGCGAGGAGGCGCTGCAGGCGGTACTGCCCGCGACGCACGGCGAGCGCCCCTCCTTCGGGGTGATCCTGCTCGACCTGGGCCTGCCCGACCAGGACGGTTATCAAGTTTGTGGCAAGCTCCGGAAGCTCACTCCCACCCCGGTGATCATGGTGACCGCGCGCGCCGACGTCCGCTCCCGCATACACGGGCTCAACCTGGGCGCCGACGACTACGTGGTGAAGCCCTACGACACCGGAGAGCTGCTGGCCCGGATCCACGCGGTCAGCCGGCGCTCCTCCGGCGGCGACGACGGCGGACCGGCCGGCGAGGAGACCGCGCTGCGCCTCGGCGCGGTCACCATCGAGCTGCCCACCCGCCGGGTCAGCGTCGACGGCGCCGCGGTGCCGCTCACCCGCAAGGAGTTCGACCTGCTCGCGCTGCTCGCCCAGCGGCCCGGCGTGGTCTTCCGCCGGGAGCAGATCATCAGCGAGGTCTGGCGCACCAGTTGGGAGGGGACCGGGCGCACCCTGGAGGTGCACGTCGCCTCCCTCCGGTCCAAGCTGCGGATGCCCGCCCTGATCGAGACCGTGCGCGGCGTCGGCTACCGACTCGTCGTGCCCGCCGCGTAGTCCTCCGTGCGCACACGTCTCCTTCCGCTGCTCATCGTGCTCATGGCCGGTGTGCTCCTCGCCCTCGGCTTTCCGCTGGCCGCGAGCCTGGCCGCCGCCGAGCAGCAGCGGCTCGTCGTCGACCGGCTCGACGACTCGGCCCGGTTCGCCGCGCTGGCCCAGTTCGTCACCGAGAACGACCCCGGCCTCGACGAGCGGCGCGCCACCCTCGTCGGCGAGCTGGACAGCTATCACGACGTGTACGGCATCCGGACCGGCGTCTTCTACCGTGACAACCGCGCCATGGCCGGAGCCCCGGAGGACTGGACCGTCCCCGAGAAGGGGGAGGGCCGCCGCGCCTTCCAGGAGGCGCTGCTCGGCCGCCGCAGCCACGACCCGCCGCAGGTCTGGCCCTGGCAGGCCGGCGCCCGGCTCACCATCGCCTCCCCGGTCGTCCGGGACGGGGACGTCGTCGCCGTCGTCGTCACCGACTCGCCCACCGATCAGCTGCGTTCGCGGATCCTGCACGGCTGGCTGCTGATCGCGGCCGGCGAGGTGGCGGCCATGCTGGTCGCCGTCGGCGCGGCGTTCCGGCTCACCGGCTGGGTGCTGCGCCCGGTCCGGGTGCTCGACGCGGCCACCCACGACATCGCCACCGGCCGGCTGAACTCCCGGGTCGCCGCCGCCGGCGGTCCGCCCGAACTGCGGCGGCTGGCCAAGTCGTTCAACGAGATGGCCGACAACGTCGAGGACGTCCTCGAGCAGCAGCGGGCCTTCGTCGCCGACGCCTCCCACCAGTTGCGCAACCCGCTCGCCGCGCTGCTGCTGCGGATCGAGCTGCTCGCCCTCGAACTCCCGGAGGACAACGAGGAGATCGCCTCCGTCCGCACCGAGGGCAAGCGGCTCGCGCAGGTCCTCGACGACCTCCTCGACCTGGCCCTCGCCGAGCACGTCGCCGCGGATCTGCGGATCACCGACATCGGGGAGCTCGCCGCCGAGCGGGTCGCGGCCTGGCGGCCGGTGGCCGACGAGAAGGGCGTACGGCTGCTCCTGGAGGGCGGCGCGGTGACCGCCTGGGCGGACCCGGTGGCCCTGTCCAGCGCGCTGGACGCCGTGATCGACAACGCCCTGAAGTTCACCCCGGAGGGCGAGAAGGTCACCGTCCGGACGGCCGCGAACGGCGAGAAGGTGACGATCGTGGTCACCGACCTCGGTCCCGGGCTGACCGACGAGGAGCTCACCCGCGTCGGCGACCGCTTCTGGCGCAGCGGACGCCACCAGAACGTCAAGGGCTCCGGGCTGGGCCTGTCCATCACTCGCGCCCTGCTGGCCGCGGGCGGCGCCGCCATCGCCTACGCCCCCAACGAGCCGCACGGCCTGCGCGTGACCGTCACCGTCCCGCGCACGGCCCCGCCGGACCGGCCTTAGGGTTCCTCAGGGCTTCACCGACTGGTAGTACCGCTTCGCCCCGTCGTGCAGCGGCAGCGGGTCCGTGTAGATCGCCGTCCGCAGGTCCACCAGCTGCGCCGGGTGGACCTGGCCTCCGATCCGGTCCCGGCTGCGGATCACCGTGCGGGTGAAGCCCTCGGCCATCGCCGCGTCCGTGCGCTCCGTGGTGACCAGCAGGTTCGTCACGGCCAGCGTCTTCACCGGCTGCCAGTCCTGCGCCAGCGGGTACGCGTCCGCGGGGACCACCGCGGAGCGGTAGTGCCGGGTGGAGGCGCCGTTGTCGTGCAGCTGGGCGATGAGCTCGTCCTCCAGCGGCACCAGCCGCACCGGATGCCGCTGCGAGAGCGACTGCACGGCCCGCGTGGGCAGACCGCCGGACCAGAAGAAGGCGTCCAGCTCGCCGCGCTGCAGAAGCCCGGGCATGGTGTCGATGCCCGCCGAGACCGGTCTGATGTCGGTCTCCGCGTCGAGCCCGGCGGCGGTCAGCACCCGGTCGGCGATCAGCCGGACGCCGGAGCCCTCCTGCCCCACCCCGACCCGCAGCCCCTTCAGCCCGGCGACGGAGGTCACCTTGGAGGACTTGGGGACGATCAGCTGCACATAGTCGTCGTAGAGCCGGGCGAGCCCGCGCAGCCGGTTCGCGCCGGGCTTGCCGTCGCTCTGGTACTGGGCCACGGCGTCCGCAGTCGCCACGGTGAAGTCGGCCTCGCCGGAGGCGAGCCGCGCGAGGTTCTGCTGGGAGCCCTCGCTGTTGCGCAGCGTTATCGACACGTCCGGCAGATCCCGGGCCAGCGCCACCCGGAGCAGCTCGCCGTACTGCTGGTACACGCCCGTGGGCACGCCCGTGCTGAAGGTGACCCTGCCGCTGGGCGCGGGGCCGCCCGGCGGGAACAGCCACCAGGCGAGCAGCCCGCACACCACCGCGAGCACGGCCGACACCTGGACGGCGCGGCGGCGGGCGAAACGGGACAGGGCGCGGGACATGCCGCGATCCTGCCACCTCACTCCCCGTGACGGCCAGGCCATGGCGTGGGACCGCCTACCCTTGTGACATGACCATCAGCGACCGGAGCCAGGCAGTGGACGTCCAGCGAACCTACGAAGTACGCACCTACGGGTGCCAGATGAACGTCCACGACTCCGAGCGGCTCTCCGGTCTGCTGGAGAACGCCGGCTACGTGCGCGCCCCCGAGGGCGCCGACGAGGCCGACGTAGTGGTCTTCAACACGTGCGCGGTCCGCGAGAACGCCGACAACAAGCTGTACGGCAACCTCGGCCACCTCGCGCCGAAGAAGGCCGCCCGGCCCGGCATGCAGATCGCCGTCGGCGGCTGCCTCGCCCAGAAGGACCGCGACACCATCGTCAAGCGGGCCCCCTGGGTCGACGTGGTCTTCGGCACCCACAACATCGGCAAGCTGCCGGTGCTCCTGGAGCGCGCCCGCGTCCAGGAGGAGGCGCAGGTCGAGATCGCCGAGTCGCTCGAGGCCTTCCCCTCCACGCTGCCGACCCGCCGCGAGTCCGCCTACGCGGCCTGGGTCTCGATCTCCGTGGGCTGCAACAACACCTGCACCTTCTGTATCGTCCCGGCGCTGCGCGGCAAGGAGGAGGACCGCCGTCCCGGCGACATCCTCGCCGAGATCGAGGCGCTGGTCGGCGAGGGCGTCTCCGAGATCACCCTGCTCGGCCAGAACGTCAACGCCTACGGCTCCGACCTCGGCGACCGCGAGGCCTTCAGCAAGCTGCTGCGCGCCTGCGGCGGGATCGAGGGCCTGGAGCGGGTCCGCTTCACCTCCCCGCACCCCCGCGACTTCACCGACGACGTGATCGCGGCCATGGCCGAGACCCCGAACGTGATGCCGCAGCTGCACATGCCGCTGCAGTCCGGCTCCGACCCGGTGCTCAAGGCGATGCGCCGCTCGTACCGGCAGGAGCGGTTCCTGGGGATCATCGAGAAGGTCCGCGCCGCCATCCCGCACGCGGCCATCTCCACCGACATCATCGTGGGCTTCCCCGGCGAGAGCGAGGAGGACTTCGAGCAGACCATGCACGTGGTCCGCGAGGCCCGCTTCGCGAACGCCTTCACCTTCCAGTACTCCAAGCGCCCCGGCACCCCGGCCGCCGAGATGGAGAACCAGATCCCGAAGGAGGTCGTGCAGGCCCGCTACGAGCGCCTGGTCGCCCTCCAGGAGGAGATCTCCTGGGACGAGAACAAGAAGCAGGTCGGCCGCACGCTGGAGGTCATGGTCGCCGAGGGCGAGGGCCGCAAGGACGGCGCCACCCACCGCCTCTCCGGCCGCGCCCCCGACAACCGGCTGGTCCACTTCACCAAGCCGGACGAGGAGGTGCGCCCCGGTGACGTGGTGACGGTCGAGATCACCTACGCGGCCCCGCACCACCTGCTGGCCGAGGGCCCGGTCGCCGCGGTCCGCCGCACCCGCGCCGGCGACGCCTGGCAGAAGCGCACCGAGGCCGCCGCGGCCAAGCCGGCCGGCGTGCTGCTCGGCCTGCCGAAGATCGGCGTCCCGGAGCCGCTCCCGGCCGCCTCCGCGCCGGCCTGCGGCAGCCACTGACGAGGCGACGCCCGGCCCGCGGCAGCCACTGACCGCGTGACGGGCCGGGGCTTCAGGGGCGCAGTAGGCTGCGGATCATGCTTGTCGCCGCCGCCGTGTGCCCCTGCCCGCCCCTGCTCGTCCCCGAGGTCGCGTCCGGGGCCGCACCCGAGCTGGACGCCGCCCGGACCGCCTGCGCGGACGCCGTCGGCGTACTCGCCGCGTCCCGCCCCGACCGGCTGTACGTGGTCGGGCCGGCCGGCGGCGCGGACCGGACGGAGTTCCCGCAGGGGTCGGCGGGCTCCTTCGCCGGCTTCGGCGTAGACGTGTCCGTACGGCTCGGCGAGGGTCCACAGGGGGAGCGGCCGCTGCCCGCGTCCCTGGCCGTCGCGGGCTGGCTCCTGGAACGGGAGCAGTGGGCCGCGGCGCCGCTGACCGGCCTGGGTGTGGGCGACCTGCGCGACGCCGCGTCCTGCGCCGCCGACGGCAGGGAGCTGGCCGGCTCCGCGGAGCGGGTGGCGCTCCTGGTGACGGGCGACGGCAGCGCCTGCCGCACGCTCAAGGCCCCCGGCTACCTGGACGACCGGGCCGCGCCCTTCGACGCGGCCGTGGCCCGGGCGCTCGCCGCCGCGGACACCGGGGCCCTGCTCGGCCTGGACGAGGAGCTGGCGCGCGAACTGAAGGCGGCCGGCCGCGCACCCTGGCAGGTGCTCGCCGGAGCCGCCGAGGGCACCGGCCTGGAGGGCCGGCTGCTCCACGAGGACGCCCCGTACGGGGTGGGCTACTTCGTGGCGGTCTGGAGCTGAAACGGCCCGGGGCTGAAGCGGTCCGGAGCTGAAACGGCCCGGGGCGGGGGCTAGGAGGCCGGTGGCGGGTTGTCGCCGTCCTCGCGCTCCTTGTGCGCGATCCGTCCGACGGTGCCCTTGGCCTTGCCCGTCCCGCTGTGGATCTTGGTGCTGTACTTGCCCTTGGTCTTCTCGTCGACGAGCCGTGCGGCCTTGTCCAGGTTCTCGTCGATCTTCTTCTCGTGCTTCTTGGCCAGGTCGGACACCTTGTCCTGGGCCGGGGCGAGCTTGGCCTTCAGCGAGTCCATGAAGCCCATCGGGTCACCGTCCTCGGTATGTCCTCGGGTATCGAAAACGCCCAAATCATCCTGAATGCATAGCGTACTCGTGCGGACGGACAATGCGATGCCGGAGGTTTGGGAGACTGGGGCGGTGAGAAGTGCAGCTCCCGCACCGCGGGTCATCGCCGTCGTCGGCCCCACCGCGGCCGGCAAGTCCGATCTGGGCGTCCACCTCGCCCGGCAGCTCGGCGGCGAGGTCGTCAACGCAGACTCCATGCAGCTCTACCGCGGGATGGACATCGGCACCGCCAAACTGACCGAGGAGGAGCGCGGCGGCATCCCGCACCACCTCCTCGACATCTGGGACGTCACCGAGGCCGCCAGCGTCGCCGAGTACCAGCGCCTCGCCCGCGCCGAGATCGACCGGCTGCTCGCCGCCGGCCGCACCCCGGTCCTGGTCGGCGGCTCCGGCCTGTACGTGCGCGGCGCCATCGACGCCCTGGAGTTCCCCGGCACCGACCCGGCCGTCCGCGCCCGCCTGGAGGCCGAACTGGAGGAGCACGGCTCCGGCGCGCTGCACGCCCGCCTGGCCGCCGCCGACCCGGAGGCCGCCCGCGCGATCCTGTCCGGCAACGGCCGCCGGATCGTCCGCGCCCTCGAAGTCATCGAGATCACCGGCAAGCCCTTCACGGCCAATCTGCCGGGCCCCGACTCCGTCTACGACACCGTGCAGATCGGCGTCGACGTCGGCCGCCCCGAGCTCGACGAGCGGATCACCGTACGGGTCGACCGGATGTGGGAGGCGGGACTCGTCGACGAGGTGCGCGCCCTGGAGGCCGCCGGGCTGCGTGACGGGCGCACCGCCTCCCGCGCCCTGGGCTACCAGCAGGTGCTCGCGGCGCTCGCGGGGGAGTGCACCGAGGAGGAGGCGCGCGCCGAGACCGTACGCGCCACCAAGCGCTTCGCGCGCCGTCAGGACTCCTGGTTCCGCCGCGACACGCGCGTGCACTGGCTCAGCGGCGCGGCCGAGGACCGCGGGGAACTCCCGCACCTCGCGCTGACGTTGGTCGAACGAGCGGTTACAGCCTGATCACGTGATGGCATCGGGACGCACTGCCCGTCAATTCGGGGGTCGGGGGCGTGCCATCATCGAGCATCGATCGACCAAGTGGAGTCCGAGTTGGGAGGGCGCGTGGCGATGGAGGCCGGCCCTCGCGACAGAGAACAGCACGAGGCACAGGACGCCCGGGACGGCGCCCTGGGCGCGATCCGCGGCGGCGCCCGTGACGCCGACGCGGCGGGCCTGACCCCGGACGGCCCGGACGACGCGGAGGGCTCCTCGGTCGAGGTCGCCCCCGACGAGGTCGAGGTCGAGATCCGTCCCCAGCGCCGGCTGCGGATCTGGCAGCTCGCTCCCATCGTCGGGCTCGCCGCCCTCGGCTCCCTGATGTTCGCCTTCCCGCTGGCCTTCGGCTCCGGCGAGGGCGGCCCGGTCGTCGCCATGCTCGGCCTGCTCATCAGCTGCTGCGCCGCCGGCTGGGGCATGATGGCCGCCCGCAAGGTCGGCCACACCTGGCCCGGCCTGCCCGCCCGCGGCTCCGGCGAGCGCCCCGACTGGCGGGTCCTCGCCCTGTACCTGGGCATCAGCGCCGTCCTGGTGGCGCTGGCGGTGTGGCGGGTGGCCCGGCTGCGCTGAGCGGCCGTCGTCGCCCCGCACAAGACCCTGCGTCGTACCCCACCCGTACGATGGATCACGTGACCAGCACCCAGAACGCGCCGCTCGCCTTCCTCAAGGGACACGGCACCGAGAACGACTTCGTGATCGTCCCCGACCCGGACAACGCCGTGGCGCTCGACGCCGCGGACGTCGCCCGGCTCTGCGACCGGCGAGCCGGCCTCGGCGGCGACGGACTGCTGCACGTGGTGCGCAGTGCCGCCCACCCCGAGGCGAAGGACCAGGCAGGCGAGGCCGAGTGGTTCATGGACTACCGCAACGCGGACGGCTCCGTCGCCGAGATGTGCGGCAACGGGATCCGCGTCTTCGCCCGCTACCTGGAGCACGCCGGCCACGTCGCCGCCGGCGAGGTCGCCGTCGCCACCCGTTCCGGCGTCAAGCGCGTCCACCTCGACAAGGACGGCTCCGTCACCGTCGCCATGGGCCGCGCCGTCCTCCCCGAGGAGAGCGTGACGGTCACCGTCGACGGCAAGAGCTGGCCCGCCCGCAACGTGAACATGGGCAACCCGCACGCCGTCGCGTTCGTCGACTCCCTCGACGACGCCGGAGAGCTGCGCGAGGAGCCGCCGTACGCGCCTGCTTCTGTGTACCCGGACGGCGTGAACATCGAGTTCGTCGTCGACCGCGGCCCCCGGCACGTCGCCATGCGGGTCCACGAGCGCGGCGCCTCGGAGACCCGCTCCTGCGGCACCGGCGCCTGCGCCGTGGCCGTCGCCGCCGCCCGCCGGGACGGCGTCGACCCCGCGCAGACCGGCACGCCGGTCACGTACACCGTGGACGTGCTCGGCGGGACGCTGACCATCACCGAGCACCCCGACGGCCGGGTCGACATGACCGGCCCCGCGGTGATCGTCGCCGAGGGCGTCGTCGACCCGTCCTGGCTCGGCGCCGGGGCCTGAGGGCAC
Organism: Streptomyces sp. NPDC048604; assembly: GCF_043199435.1. Lineage (NCBI taxonomy): Bacteria > Bacillati > Actinomycetota > Actinomycetes > Kitasatosporales > Streptomycetaceae > Streptomyces > Streptomyces sp. NPDC048604. The sequence continues at coordinate 124,976 of NZ_JBICVX010000015.1, read as the reverse complement.
GGCGCCCGGTTCTCCCGAATCGCACACGAAGCAAACGGCGCCCTCGCCGCCCTTCGCTCGAATGGGTGATCCGTTTCACGCTGAGCGAGAGCGGGACTGCGCCACGTGGTGGGGTCGGTAGCATCAAGCACCGGCCCCACGTGCACACCGTGCCCGCCCACCGCCGGTCGACGCCGCCGGAGGTGCCCCATGAGCGCAGAGGCCACCAACCCTGACGCCCCCAGCCGCCGCCGCGCCCGCCCGCGGCTCGACCTCCGCAGGCTGGGCCGTGCCGCACTGCTCGGACCCGCCGCCCGGGACCGGCTGCCGGACGCCATCGGGCACGTCGCCGAGGCCCACCGCGCGCACCATCCCGACGCCGACCTGGCCGTGCTCCACCGGGCGTACGTACTCGCCGAGATCTCGCACCGCGGCCAGTTCCGCAAGAGCGGCGAGCCGTACATCACGCACCCGCTCGCCGTCACCCTGATCCTCGCCGAACTCGGCGCGGAGACCACCACGTTGACTGCTGCGCTGCTCCACGACACCGTCGAGGACACCGAGGTGACGCTGGATCAGGTGCGCGAGGAGTTCGGCGAGGAGGTCTGCTATCTCGTCGACGGCGTCACCAAGCTGGAGAAGGTCGACTACGGTGCCGCCGCCGAGCCCGAGACCTTCCGCAAGATGCTCGTCGCCACCGGCAACGACGTCCGCGTGATGTCGATCAAACTCGCCGACCGGCTGCACAACATGCGCACCCTCGGCGTGATGCGCCCCGAGAAACAGGCCCGCATCGCCAAGGTCACCCGCGACGTCCTGATCCCGCTCGCCGAGCGGCTCGGCGTCCAGGCGCTCAAGACCGAGCTGGAGGACCTGGTCTTCGCCATCCTCCACCCCGAGGAGTACGAGGCCACCCGCGCCCTCATCGCCGACAACAGCAGCGCCTGCGACGCCCTCGCCACCATCGCCGAGCAGGTCTCCGGCGTGCTGCGGGAGGCCGGCATCACCGCCGAAGTCCTCGTCCGGCCACGGCACTTCGTCTCCGTCCACCGGGTCCGGCTCAAGCGCGGCGAGCTGCGCGGCACCGACTTCGGCCGGCTTCTCGTCCTCGTCGGCGAGGACGCCGACTGCTACGCCGTGCTCGGCGAACTCCACACCTGTTTCACGCCGTTGATCTCCGAGTTCAAGGACTTCATCGCGGCCCCCAAGTTCAACCTGTACCAGTCGCTGCACACCGCCGTCGCCGGCCCCGACGGAGCGGTCGCCGAGGTCCTCATCCGCACCCACCTGATGCACAAGGTCGCCGAGGCCGGCGTCGTCGCCCTCGGCAGCCCCTCCGCGACCGCGGACGCCGAGCCGGCCGAGGACGGCGAGCGCGCCGAGGACGGGGAGCGCGCCGACCCCACCCGCCCCGGCTGGCTCACCCGGCTCCTCGAATGGCAGCGGTCCACGCCCGACCCCGACACCTTCTGGACCTCGCTGCGCGACCATCTCGCCGAGGACCGCGAGATCACCGTGTTCCGTCCCGACGGCGGCACCCTCGGCCTGCCCGCCGGCGCCACCTGCGTCGACGCCGCCTATGCCCAGCACGGTGAAGCGGCCCACACCTGCCTCGGCGCCCGCGTCAACGGCCGGCTCGCCACCTTGAGCACCGTCCTCGGCGACGGCGACACCGTCCAGCTGCTGCTCGCCCAGGACTCCACCTCCGGTCCCTCCCCGGACTGGCTGGAGCACGCCCGCACGCCCGCCGCCCGGCTCGCCATCACCGCCTGGCTCCAGGCCCACCCGGAGACCGCCAAGGCCCCCGCCGTCACCCCCCGCCCGCCCTCCGCCGTCACCGCCGACCGCCGCGCGGCCGTCGGCGCCGTCGTCGACCTGCCGGGCGCACAGGTACGGCTGGCCGGCTGCTGCACCCCCGTGCCGCCCGACGCGATCACCGGCTTCCACGTCCGCGGCGGCGCGGTCACCGTCCATCGCGCGGAATGTCCCGGCGCCGAGCGCATGACGACGCTCGGCCGCACCCCGCTCCCGGTCAGCTGGGGCGACACCCTCTCCTGCCGGGTCACCCTGGTCGCCGAGTCCTTCGGCCGGCCCCGGCTGCTCGCCGACCTCACCGAGGCCATCGCCACCGCCGGCGCGGCCGTCGTCTCCGCCACCGTCGAGCCGCCCACCGAGCAGCGCGTCCGCCACACGTACACCCTCCAGCTGCCCGACGCCGCCGGGCTGCCCGCCCTGATGCGGGCCATGCGCGACGTCGCCGGCGTCTACGACGTCAGCCGGGTCCGCCCGCCTGCCCCGTCCACCGTGCGCTGACCTCCTTCGGGTGGCGGCTGCGCGCGCCGCCCCGGGCGGCGGGCGGCGCCCTGGTAGCGGTAGCCCATGCTGCTCACCCCCCGACCCTCCGTCCGCCGTCGCCGGCTGCTCCGGGCCGCGGTGCTCGCCGCCGCCTCCGCGGGCCTGGTCGCCGCCGCGCTGCCCGCGCCGGGACCGCTCGGCATCGGCGACCCGCTCTTCCCGCACCTCGGCAACCCGGGCTACGACGTCCTCGCCTACGACCTCGACCTCACCTACCCGGGGCGGAACACCGAGCCCCTGAAGGCGGTCACCGGCATCGAGGCGATCGCCACCGAGGACCTGGACCGCCTCAACCTCGACTTCACCCACGGCACCGTCAGCGCGGTCCGGGTCGACGGCGCCCCCGCCGCGTACACGACCACGGGCGAGGATTTGGTGATCACGCCGAAGGAGCGGATCGACGCCGGGGACACCGTACGGATCTCGGTCACCCACACCAGCGACCCGACCGGGCCCGCCGAGGCCGGCGGCTGGGTGCGCACCTCGGACGGCCTGGCCATGGCCAACCAGGCCGACGCCGCCCACCGGGTCTTCCCGTCCAACGACCACCCCGCCGACAAGGCGTACTTCACCTTCCGCGTCACCGCCCCCGACGGCCTCACCGCCGTGGCCAACGGTCTGCCCGTCGACCGCACCGAGCAGGGCGGCGCCACCACCTGGACCTACCGCACCACCCACCCCATGGCCACCGAACTCGCCCAGGTGTCCATCGGCCGCTCCAAGGTGCTGCACCGCACCGGACCGCACGGCCTGCCGGTCCGGGACGTGGTGCCCGCCGCCGACGAGAAGCTCCTGGAGCCCTGGCTGCGCAAGACCCCGGAGCAGCTGGAGTGGATGGAGGCCAAGGTCGGCCGGTACCCCTTCGAGAACTACGGGGTGCTCGTGGCCGACGCCGAGACCGGCTTCGAGCTGGAGACCCAGACGCTCTCCCTCTTCGAGCGCCGGCTCTTCACCGACGAGCGCTTCCCCGCCTGGCTGGTCGAGGCGATCATGGTCCACGAGCTGGCCCACCAGTGGTTCGGCGACAGCGTCACCCCGCGCCGCTGGTCCGACCTGTGGCTGAACGAGGGGCACGCCAGCTGGTACGAGGCGCTGTACGCCGACGAGAAGGCCGGCCAGTCCCTGGAGCGCCGCATGAAGGCCGCGTACGCCTCCTCCGACCGCTGGCGCTCCACCGGCGGCCCGCCGGCCGCGCCCGAGCCGCCCGCGCCCGGCGAGAAGATCAGCCTCTTCCGGCCGGTGGTGTACGACGGCAGCGCGCTGGTGCTGTACGCCCTGCGCCAGGAGATCGGCAAGGACGCCTTCGAGGAGCTGGAGCGGCGCTGGGTCGCCGACCACGAGAACGCCACGGCCGGCACGGACGACTTCGTCAGGCTCGCCGGCGAACTCGCCGGCCGCGACCTCACCGGCTTCTTCCGGGCATGGCTGTACGGGAAGAAGACCCCGGCCATGCCCGGTCACCCGGACTGGCGCAGCACGCCCGTCACCGCCGTGAAACCGGGATGACGTGTCCCGTCCGGCCGTGTCACCATCTTCGGGTCGGCGACGCGGCCGGGCGGCCGGGAATCTTTCCCGCCCGTCACCCGTTGTGATCGACGTAACCGACTTCCATCGACGTAAGGATCCAATGACCTCCTCTTCATCCCCTTCCCAGGACGCGCAGAGCTTCGCGGAGACCACCCGCACCGAGAGCCTTCGGGCCGATGCCCTGATGGAAGAGGACGTCGCCTGGAGCCACGAGATCGACGGAGAGCGGGACGGCGAGCAGTTCGACCGCTCCGAGCGGGCCGCGCTGCGGCGCGTGGCGGGCCTCTCCACCGAGCTCGAGGACGTCACCGAGGTCGAGTACCGGCAGCTGCGCCTGGAGCGCGTGGTGCTGGTCGGCGTGTGGACCTCGGGAACGGTGCAGGACGCGGAGAACTCCCTCGCGGAGCTCGCGGCCCTCGCCGAGACGGCGGGAGCCCTGGTGCTCGACGGCGTGATCCAGCGCCGTGACAAGCCGGACCCGGCGACGTTCATCGGCTCCGGCAAGGCCCGCGAGCTGCGCGACATCGTGCTCGAGACCGGTGCCGACACCGTCGTCTGCGACGGTGAGCTCAGCCCCGGCCAGCTGATCGCCCTCGAAGACGTCGTCAAGGTCAAGGTGGTCGACCGGACCGCCCTGATCCTCGACATCTTCGCCCAGCACGCCAAGTCCCGAGAGGGCAAGGCGCAGGTCGCACTCGCGCAGATGCAGTACATGCTGCCGCGGCTGCGCGGCTGGGGTCAGTCGCTCTCCCGGCAGATGGGTGGCGGCGGCGGTGGCGGCATGGCCACCCGTGGTCCCGGTGAGACCAAGATCGAGACCGACCGGCGTCGGATCCGCGAGAAGATGGCGAAGATGCGCCGGGAGATCGCGGAGATGAAGACCGGCCGTGACGTCAAGCGCCAGGAGCGCCGGCGGAACAAGGTGCCGTCGGTGGCGATCGCCGGCTACACCAACGCCGGCAAGTCGTCCCTGCTCAACCGGCTGACCGGCGCGGGCGTGCTGGTGGAGAACGCGCTGTTCGCCACCCTCGACCCGACCGTGCGCCGGGCCGAGACGCCGGGCGGCCGGGTCTACACCCTGGCCGACACCGTCGGCTTCGTCCGGCACCTGCCGCACCACCTGGTCGAGGCGTTCCGCTCCACCATGGAGGAGGTCGGCGACTCCGACCTGATCCTCCACGTGGTGGACGGTTCGCACCCGGCTCCGGAGGAGCAGCTGGCCGCCGTACGCGAGGTGTTCCGCGACGTCGGCGCGGTGAACGTGCGCGAGATCGTCGTCGTCAACAAGGCGGACGCGGCCGATCCGCTGGTGCTGCAGCGCCTGCTGCGCGTGGAGAAGCACGCCATCGCCGTCTCCGCCCGTACGGGCGAGGGCATGGACCGGCTGCTCGCGCTGGTCGAGTCCGAACTGCCGCGGCCGCAGGTCGAGACCGAGGTGCTCGTGCCGTACACCGAGGGCGGACTCGTCTCCCGGGTGCACGCCGAGGGCGAGGTGCTCTCCGAGGAGCACACGCCGGAGGGCACGCTGCTCAAGGCGCGGGTGCACGAGGAACTGGCGGCGCTGCTCGCGCCGTTCGTCCCGGCCGCGCACTGACGCGCCCTCCCCCGCAGAAACGGCGGAAGGCCCCGCTTCCTCCTCGTGAGGAGGAAGCGGGGCCTTCCCCTTGCCGTCGTCCGCGTCAGCGGGCGATCAGCGGGCGAACTTCTTGCTGACCATCTCGTGCGCGTCCTTGGCACCGCGGCCGAGCTGCGGACCGGCGAGCCAGCCGTTGCCGCCGGCCGGGCCGATCGAGGTGTTCGACACCAGCGCCGGCTTGCCGTTCGGCATCGTGCGGATCCAGCCGCCGCCGGAGGAACCGCCGGTCATGGTGCAGCCGATGCGGTACATCGTCGGCGTGGCCGGAGCGGTGCTCAGCCGGGACGGCCGGTCGATGCACTTGTGCATGATCAGGCCGTTGTACGGCGGGGCCGCCGGGTAGCCCCAGGCGCCCATGTAGCCCGCCTGGGCCGTCGTCGGCGCGGAGAAGTCGATCGGCAGCGAGGCGCCGACGGTCTCCTCCAGGGACTTGCTGCCGCGCTCGGGCTTCACGTGCAGCACGGCGTAGTCGTACGGCCAGGCGGCGTTGGTGCCGCCGCGCTTGATCCAGTCGCCGGACGTCACGGCCCAGTCGGCCCAGTACTGGCCGTACGGCGCGATCTCGTGCGGCTTGGCGTTGTTGAGCGCCGCCTCCGACTTGCCCAGGTCGTTGAAGGCCGGGACGAAGGTGATGTTGCGGTACCAGCCGCCCTTCTGGCCGGCGTGCACGCAGTGGCCCGCCGTCCAGACCAGGTTGGACTTGCCGGGCCGACGCGGGTCCTTCACGATCGTGCCGGAGCAGACCATGGAGCCCTGCGGGGAGTCGAAGAAGATCTTGCCGACCGGCGCCGCGTTCTTGTGGTACGGCGTCTTCTCCCGCTGCGCCTTGACCGGACGCGGGGTCGGGTCGGTGACGCCGCCGGACGCGGTGCCGGAGGTGGCAGCCATCGTCTGGTCGGGGCTCTTCGCCGCCTTCATGCGCTCGGTGTCCCAGAGCCCCTCGATGACGGGGTTGACGAAGTCCTGGGCCTCGCGCAGCCAGGTCTCCTTGTCCCAGTTCTTCCAGGCGCCGTCCTTCCACTTGTCCGGGTCGACGCCGTGCTTCTTGAGCTTGTCGGCCAGGTCCTTCGGAAGCGTGGCGCCGTCGCCCTCACCGCCGGCGGCCGGGCTGGACGCCCCGGCGGCGGGCTTGTCGTCGGCCGGCGGCTCGGTGGGGCCACAGGCGGTGGCGGTGAGAGCCAGCGTCAGGGCCAGGCCGCCGACGATTATCGTCGGCAGCGGTCGTGCGGAACGCATGAGTAGAAATCCCCCTGAGAGACGTGCAACACGTCCGAAATGCCATGGACGCGTCATGATTGGCTGCCCAGTATGCCGGGCGGAGACGGGCCTTGAGCCATCGGGCCCGGTCGCGGCCCGCCTCCTTCACTGATCTTTCACGGCACGCTCGCTCCGGTGCGGCGGCCGCGAGTCAACTACCCCCGCGCGTACTTGGCGCTGACGGAGTCGTACACGGCCTGCGCCTCCTTGCCCAGCCGCGGACCGGCCAGCCAGCCCGCCGTCACCGGGCCGATGGAGGTGTTGGACACCAGCGCCGGCTTGCCGTCCTTGCCGGTGGCCACCCAACCGCCGCCGGAGGAACCGCCCGTCATCGTGCAGCCGATCCGGTACATCGTCGGCTGGTCGGCCTTGAGCGTGAGCCGGCCCGGCGCGTCCATGCACTGCAGCAGCTTCTGGCCGTCGTACGGCGGAGCCGCCGGGAAACCGGTCGCCGTCATCTTCGCGATCTTGGGTACCGCCGGGGCGTTGAACTCCACCGGCAGCGCCGAACCGACCGTCTCCTCCAGGGACTTGCCGCCGCTGCCCTTCTCCGGCGTCACATGGATGACCGCGAAGTCGTACGGAGCGCCCTGACCGCCGGTCGACGCGCCCTGAGCGATCCACTGCTCGGAGGTCTTCGCCCAGTCGCCCCACCACACGCCGTACGGAGCGACCTGCTCACGGGTGGCCTTCTTCAGCTCGGAGGTCGGCCGGCCGCCGTCGTTGTACGAGGGCACGAAGATGATGTTGCGGTACCAGCCGCCCTTCTTGCCCGCGTGGACGCAATGCCCCGCCGTCCAGACCATGTTGGACTTGCCCGGGTGCGCCGGGTCCTTCACGACCGTGGCCGAGCAGACCATCGAGCCCTCGGGACCGTCGAAGAAGACCTTCCCGGCCTCCGGCGCGTTGTCGTGGTACGGGGCCTTCACGTTCCGCGCCCGCACCGGCGCCGGCGTCGGGTCGGTGACGCCCTCGTCGCCGGAGATGTCCTCCTCCTTGACCGGCTTGTCGGGCCGCTCGGCGTCCCGCATCCGGTCCGGGTCCCAGAGGTCCTCGATGATCGGGTTGACGTAGTCCTTGGCCTCACGGAGCCACTTCTCGCGGTCCCAGTTCTTCCACTCGCCACCGCGCCACTTGTCCAGATCGATCCCGTGCTCCTTGAGCCGGTCCTGCAGTTCCTGCGGGATCTGGATCTTGTCCGGGCCGGCCTCGGACGCGGACGCGCTCGGCTTGTTCTGCGCGTTCTCCTCGGTCGGTCCGCAGGCGGTGGCCGTCAGTGCCAGCGCCGCAACGGCGGACGCTGCGGCCAGCAGCGGACGAATCGGTCGCATGAAAGTGATCCCCCTGGGACTACGTCGACATTGCCGGGCCCCACTATGCCCGCGCCGGTGGGGACGGTTCCCAACGGCCCTGCGGTTCCGGCGAGTCCAGGAACTTGCGTCGGGCCCGTGGCCCAGAGCTTCCGGCGTCGTTGGTACGTACGGGGGACACCTCGATGTGCAACACAACTGTTACAGCGGGAGGAACACGACACCGTGGCCGTGACCGAACCAGCTCCGGCGGTACGTCCGCACTCACGTGGGGGGAACGAGACGGCGCGAGGCGAGTCGCGCGAGGGGTACGAGGGGATCCTGCGGCGCCAGTCACTGCGGGAGTCCGCCGCCCGGACCTACGCGCGCTCCCTGCCCATCGTCCCGGTCCGCGCCCGGGGTCTCACCATCGAGGGCGCCGACGGGCGGCGGTACCTCGACTGCCTGTCCGGCGCGGGCACCCTCGCCCTCGGGCACAACCACCCGGTGGTCCTCGAGGCCATCAAGAAGGTCATCGACTCCGGGGCCCCGCTCCACGTCCTCGACCTCGCCACCCCCGTCAAGGACGCCTTCACCACCGAGCTGTTCGCCACCCTGCCCGGCCCGCTCGCCGACGACGCCCGCATCCAGTTCTGCGGCCCGGCCGGCACCGACGCCGTCGAGGCCGCGCTCAAACTGGTCCGCACCGCCACCGGCCGCAGCGGCCTGCTCGCCTTCACCGGCGCCTACCACGGCATGACGGCCGGCGCCCTCGACGCCTCCGGCGGCGCCCCCGACGTACGCGTCACCCGGCTGCCGTACCCGCAGGACTACCGCTGCCCGTTCGGCACCGGCGGGGACCGCGGGGCCGAACTCGGCGCGCGCTGGACCGAGAACCTCCTCGACGACCCCAAGAGCGGCGCGGGCACCCCGGCCGCGATGATCCTCGAACCCGTCCAGGGCGAGGGCGGCGTGATCCCCGCGCCCGACGCCTGGATGCGCCGGATGCGGCAGATCACCCGCGAGCGCGGCATCCCGCTCATCGCCGACGAGGTGCAGACCGGCGTCGGCCGCACCGGCGCGTTCTGGGCGGTCGAGCACAGCGGCGTCGTCCCCGACGTCATGGTGCTCTCCAAGGCCATCGGCGGCTCCCTGCCGCTCGCCGTCGTGGTCTACAAGTCGGCGCTCGACGCCTGGGAGCCCGGCGCGCACGCCGGCACCTTCCGGGGCAACCAGCTCGCCATGGCGGCCGGCGCGGCCACCCTGGCGTACGTCAGGGAGAACCGTCTCGCCGAGCGCGCGGCCACCCTCGGCGCACGGATGCTCGCCGGCCTCCAGGGCCTCGCCGCCACGCATCCCTGCATCGGCGACGTACGCGGCCGGGGCCTGATGATCGGCGTCGAACTGGTCGACCCCGAGGCCGAGGACCCCGAAGCCCCCGTCCCGCCGCCCGCGCCCGCGCTCGCCGTCGCCGTCCAGCGGGCCTGCCTCGACCGGGGCCTGATCGTCGAACTCGGCGGCCGGCACAGCGCCGTCGTCCGGCTGCTCCCCCCACTCACCCTCACCGACGAACAGGCCGAGGCCGTCCTCGACCGGTTCGCCGACGCCCTGGCCGCCGCCGAGCGCGGCCCGCGGCAGCGGACCGACACCGGAACCTGCCACTGAACCCGGACCGGTCCGGACCGAACCCGGCCCCAGCCCAAGGAAGCCCCGTGAACGCCAGTCCCGCACCCGAAGCGTCCGACGCCCTCCCCCCGACGGCCGCCCGCGGCCCGCTCGCCGTCGACGTGGCCACCGTCCCGCGCCAACAGTCGGGCCCGTACGACCCCCGGCCCGCGGCTCCGGCGGACACCCCCGCCCCGGTCGAGCCCCCGGCCGCGCCGCCCGTCGCGCCCCCGGCTCCCGCCGCGGCGGAGCCCACCGGCGTGACCGGCGAGGACCTCCTCGACCACCCCGACCCCGAACGGGCCGCGGACGCGGCGGCCGTCGAGAACCTGCTCCGCTGCTGGGCCCGCGAGAAGAACCTGCGCGCCCCGGACGGCGACACCCTGCGCATCCCGCTCGACGCCAGCGGCGCCGCCCTGCTCGTCCCCGTCCGCTACTGGTCGCCCACCGGCTGGCACCGCTTCGGGCCCCCCGTCCTCGACCACGCCCCGCGCAGCGCCCCGCCCGTCGACGCCGTCACCGTCGCCGCGCTCATCGGCCGGGAGAGCGGCCGCCCCGAGGGCACCGACCTCGTCGGCCGCGTCGCCGACTCCGTACGCCGCACCGCCGACTTCATCGCCGAGCGGCGGCGCGACCCGGCGCCGCCCCCGGCCGCCGACCCCTTCCTCGCCGCCGAACAGTCCCTGCTCCTCGGCCACCCGCTGCACCCCACCCCGAAGAGCCGCGAAGGACTTTCCGAAGCCGAGGGCCGGCTCTACTCGCCCGAGCTGCACGGCGCGTTCCCGCTGCACTGGATGGCCGTCGACCGCACCGTCCTCGCCACCGACTCCGCCTGGACCGAACAGGGCCGCCTGGTCTCCGCCGCCCGGCTCACCACCGGCTTCGCCGAAGGGCTCGACCTCCCCGACGGAACCGTTCCCCTGCCGCTGCACCCGTGGCAGGCCCGCGAACTCCGCCACCGCCCCGCCGTCGCCGAACTCCTCGACGCCGGACTGCTGCACGACCTCGGCCCGCACGGCCGGCCCTGGCACCCCACCTCCTCGGTGCGCACCGTCCACCGCCCCGACGCCCGCGCCATGCTCAAGCTCTCCCTCGGCGTGCGGATCACCAACTCCCGCCGGGAGAACCTCCGCAAGGAACTCCACCGCGGCGTCGAGGTCCACCGGCTGCTCCGCACCGGGCTCGCCGAGCAGTGGCAGGCCGCCAACCCCGGCTTCGACATCGTCCGCGACCCCGCCTGGCTCGCCGTCGACGGCTCCGACGGCGACCCCATCCCCGGCTTCGACGTGATGATCCGTCACAACCCCTTCGGCCCCGACGACGACGCCGTCTGCATCGCCGCCCTCACCACCCCGCGCCCCTGGCCCGGCAGCACCCGGATGCGCTCCCGCCTCGCCGACCTGGTCGGCCGCCTCGCCGCCCGCACCGGCCGGCCCACCGGAGCCGTCGCCGCCGAGTGGTTCCTGCGCTACCTCGACCACGTCGTCCGCCCCGTGCTCTGGCTCGACGGCGCCGCCGGCGTGGCCCTGGAGGCGCACCAGCAGAACACCCTCGTCCTGCTCGGCCCCGACGGCTGGCCCATCGGCGGCCGCTACCGCGACAACCAGGGCTACTACTTCCGCGAATCGCACCGCGACGAGCTGGAGAAGCGACTGCCCGGCATCGGCGCCGTCAGCGACACCTTCGTCTCCGACCAGGTCACCGACGAACGCTTCGCGTACTACCTCGGCATCAACAACGTCCTCGGCCTGATCGGCGCGTTCGGCGCCCAGCGGCTCGCCGACGAGCGCGTCCTGCTCGCCGCCTTCCGCCAGTTCCTCGGCTCCGTCACCGGACTCGGCTCGCCGCTGCCGCACCGCCTCCTGGAGGCCGCCACCCTGCGCTGCAAGGCCAACCTGCTCACCCGGCTGCACGGCCTTGACGAGCTCGTCGGCCCCGTCGACACCCAGTCCGTCTACGTCACCGTCGCCAACCCGCTCCGCTCCTGACCCCCTTCTGCCCACCGCTCTGTCCACCGCCGAGAGGAGAGCGCCCGTGCCTCCCACCGATGCGCGCACCGACACCGGAGCCCCGACCCGCCCGCCGTCCCCCGCGGGCGCGGACGACACCACCCTGGAGCTCCGCCTCCCCGCGGACCTCCTCGCCCTGTGCACCGACGCCGGGAACGGCCCGCCCGAGGCCGGCGACCTGCTCGACTCGGTCGCCGCCTGGGGCCCGGCGCGGACGCCCGCCGGTTCCTTCCGGCTCGTGCCCGTACGGCTCGACCGCGACCTGGGGACCGTCGCCGGCTGGATGAACGACCCCGCCGTCGACGCCTTCTGGGCACTCGCCGGCCCCGAATCCGTCACCGCCGACCACCTCAGGGCCCAACTCGGCGGCGACGGCCGCAGCGTGCCCTGCCTCGGCGTCCTCGACGGCACGCCCATGAGCTACTTCGAGCTCTACCGCGCCGACCTCGACCCGCTGGCCCGCCACTACCCGGCCCGGCCGCACGACACCGGCGTCCACCTGCTCATCGGCGGCGGAAGGGACCGGGGGCGCGGCCTCGGCACGGTCCTGCTGCGGGCCGTCGCCGACCTCGTCCTCGACCACCGTCCGCGCTGCGGCCGGGTCGTGGCCGAACCCGACATCCGCAACACGCCCTCCGTCTCCGCCTTCCTGAGCTCCGGATTCCGTTACGCCGCGGAACTGGAGCTCCCCGACAAGCGCGCCGCGCTCATGGTCCGCGACCGGGACCTGCGGCACGTGCTGTGAACCACTCTCCGACGTGCTTACACCGCCCTGCCCACAGCGGTTCATACCTTGAGGAGTCCCCGTGCCGTCGACCCCTGCCACCCATGACTCCGCACCACTGCCCACGCCTCTGACCGGAACTGAGCCCGCGCCGCTCCTCGCGCCCGCCGAGCTGAACCCCGCGGCCTGGACGCATGCCGCGGTCCGGCTCCTGGCCAAGATGATCGGCGAGTTCGCCTACGAGGAGATCCTCGAACCGCGCCCGTCCGGCCCCGGCGGCTACACCCTCCGCCTCGACGACGATTCCGTCCTCGCCTTCGCCGCCCGCCGCGGCGCGTACGGCCACTGGCGCGTCGACCCGGAGTCGATCACCCGGGACGGCCGGCCGCTGACCGACCCCCTCGACTTCCTCGTCCGGGCCCGCCAGGCCCTCGGACTGGACGGGGCCACCCTCGGGCACCTGATCCGCGAGCTCACCACCACCCTCGCCGCCGACGCCCGCCTCGGCCACACCGCCCTCGCCGCCGCCGAGCTCGCCGACCTCGACTACGCCGCGCTCGAAGGCCACCAGGCCGGGCACCCCTGGATCGTCGTCAACAAGGGCCGCGTCGGTTTCTCCGCCGCCGACGCCGCCCGCTGGACCCCCGAGGCCCGGCAGGCGAGCCCGCTGCCGTGGATCGCGGTCTCCCGCTCGCTGGCCCGGTACCGCGGCACCGCCGCCCTCGCCACGCCCGCCCGGCTCTACGAGCACGAGCTGGACCCGGCCGTCCGGGAGCGCTTCGACGCCGTGCTGCGCGGCCGCGGCCTCGACCCGGCCGCGTACCTCCTGCTGCCCGTCCACCCCTGGCAGTGGGACGAGACGCTGCTACCGCTCTTCGCCCCCGCGGTCGCGGACGGCTCGATCGTGCCGCTGCTCACTGACGACGACCTGCGCGTCCCGCAGCAGTCCGTCCGCACCTTCCTGAACACCAGCCGGCCCGACCGGCACACCGTGAAACTCCCGCTCTCCGTGCTCAACACGCTGGTCTGGCGCGGGCTGCCGACCGAGCGCACGCTCGCCGCCCCCGCCGTCACCGCCTGGGTCCACGGGCTGCGCGACGCCGACCCGTTCCTGCGCGACGAATGCGGGGTGATCCTGCTCGGCGAGGTCGCCTCGGTGACGGTCGAGCACCCGCTGTACGACCGGCTGCCCGAGGTCCCGTACCAGTACAAGGAGCTGCTCGGCGCGATCTGGCGCGAGCCGCTCCGGCTCCCGCCGGGCGAGCGGGCCCGCACTCTCGCCGCCCTGCTGCACACCGATCCGGACGGCCGGGCCTTCGTCGCCGAGCTGGTCGCCCGCTCCGGGCTCGACCCCCGCGCCTGGCTCCAGCACCTCTTCGCCGCGCTGCTCCCGCCGCTGCTGCACTTCCTCTACCGGTACGGCACGGTCTTCTCCCCGCACGGCGAGAACGCGATCGTGGTCTACGACGACCGGGACGTCCCCGTACGCCTGGCGATCAAGGACTTCGTGGACGACGTGAACATCAGCGCCCGGCCGCTTCCGGAGCACGACGCCATGCCGGACGACGTCCGCGCCGTGCTGCTCACCGAGGCGCCCTCGTTCCTCACCCAGTTCATCCACTCCGGGCTCTTCGTCGGCGTCTTCCGTTATCTCGCCCCGCTCTGCGAGGACCAACTCGACGTCCCCGAGGGTGAATTCTGGCAGCTGGTACGCGCCGAGATCCTGCGCCACCAGGCCCGCTTCCCCGAGCTGAAGGAACGGTTCGAGCTCTTCGACCTGCTCGCCCCGCGGATCGAGCGGCTCTGCCTGAACCGCAACCGGCTGCATCTGGACGGCTACCGGGACCGGCCCGAGCGCCCGCACGCCGCGGTGCACGGCACGGTCGCCAATCCGCTGGCCTGAACGGTTCGCCCGTCCGTTCGCACGAGCGGCGCGTGCGATCGGAGTGTCAGTGCCGCCCCGTAGGCTGGTCGGGCTATGACGAAGCCATCCCTCCCCGATCTCCTCCATGCCGCCGTCTCCGCCGTCGGCGGCGTGGAGCGGCCCGGCCAGGTCACCATGGCCGAGGCGGTCGCCGAAGCCATCGACGACAACTCCCACCTCCTCGTCCAGGCCGGCACCGGCACCGGTAAGTCCCTCGGCTATCTGGTGCCCGCGCTCGCCCAGGGGGAGAGGGTGGTGGTGGCCACGGCCACGCTGGCGCTCCAGCGCCAGCTGGTCGAGCGCGACCTGCCGCGGACGGTCGACGCGCTGCATCCGCAGCTGCGCCGGCGCCCGGAGTTCGCGATGCTCAAGGGGCGGTCGAACTACCTCTGTCTGCACCGCCTCCACGAGGGCGTCCCGCAGGACGAGGAGGAGGGCCTCTTCGACCCGTTCGAGGCCGCCGCGCCCACCAGCAAGCTGGGCCAGGACCTGCTGCGGCTGCGCGACTGGGCGGACGAGACGGAGACCGGCGACCGGGACGACCTGACGCCGGGCGTCTCCGACCGGGCCTGGGCGCAGGTGTCGGTGGCCTCGCGCGAGTGCCTGGGCGCGAGCAAGTGCGCGTACGGCGCGGAGTGCTTCGCCGAGGCGGCCCGGGAGCGCGCCAAGCTCTCCGAGGTCGTGGTGACCAATCACGCGCTGCTGGCCATCGACGCCATCGAGGGCGCCCCGGTCCTGCCGCAGCACGAGGTGCTGATCGTGGACGAGGCGCACGAGCTGGTGTCCCGGGTCACCGGCGTCGCCACCGGCGAGCTCACGCCGGGCCAGGTGAACCGGGCCGTCAAGCGGGCCGCGAAGCTGGTGGACGAGAAGATCGCGGACCAGCTGCAGACCGCCGCGGAGGGCTTCGAGCGGCTGATGGAGCTGGCCCTGCCGGGCCGCCTGGAGGAGATCCCGGAGGACCTGGGCTACGCGCTGATGGCGCTGCGCGACGCGTCCCGCAACGTGATCAGCGCGCTGGGCTCGACCCGTGACAAGTCCGTGCAGGACGAGGACGCGGTCCGCAAGCAGGCCCTGGCCTCGGTGGAGACCGTCCACGGGGTGGCCGAGCGGATCACCCAGGGCTCCGAGTACGACGTGGTCTGGTACGAGCGGCACGACCGCTTCGGGGCCTCGCTGCGGGTCGCCCCGCTCTCGGTCTCGGGGCTGCTGCGGGAGAAGCTCTTCGCGGACCGTTCGGTGGTGCTGACCTCGGCCACGCTCAAGCTGGGCGGGGACTTCAACGGGGTGGGCGCCTCGCTCGGGCTGGCGCCGGAGGGGACGCAGGGCGACGAGCTGCCGGTGTGGAAGGGCATCGACGTCGGCTCGCCGTTCGACTACCCGAAGCAGGGGATCATGTATGTCGCCAAGCACCTGGCCAAGCCGGTCCGGGACGGCGACCGCAAGGACATGCTGGACGAGCTGACGGAGCTGATCCAGGCGGCGGGCGGGCGGACGCTCGGGCTGTTCTCGTCGATGCGCGCGGCGCAGCTGGCGGCGGAGGAGCTGCGGTCCCGGATCCCGGAGTTCCCGGTGCTGCTGCAGGGCGAGGACACGCTCGGCGAGCTGATCAAGAACTTCGCGGCCGATCCGCAGACGTGTCTGTTCGGCACGCTGTCGCTCTGGCAGGGCGTGGACGTGCCGGGGCCGAGCTGTCAGCTGGTCGTGATGGACAAGATCCCGTTCCCGCGGCCGGACGACCCGCTGATGAGCGCCCGGCAGAAGGCCGTGGAGGAGGCGGGCGGCAACGGCTTCATGGCCGTGGCGGCGACGCATGCGGCGCTGCTGATGGCGCAGGGCGCGGGCCGGCTGGTCCGGGCGACGGGGGACCGCGGCGTGGTCGCCGTACTGGATCCGCGGCTGGCCACGGCTCGGTACGGCAGCTATCTGAAGGCGTCGATGCCGGACTTCTGGTACACGACGGACCCCAACCAGGTCCGCAGGTCGCTGGCGGCCATCGACGCCGCCTCGAAGGCGGCGGAGGCGTAGGGGGCGTCTCGCCGAGGGCCCTGTGGGGCTTCCTGGGGCCTGTGGCGCTTCCCGGGCGCGGAGCGCCGTGTTCCCGGTCCCGGGGAGCCTGGACGGGCTCTCCGGGACGCCGGGACACAGCAGGGCCCCGGGACCGGCGCAGTGGGTCCCGGGGCCCGGTCAGAGCCGGCGGGGTGGGGTCACACCCGCCGCAGCACCGCCACCACCTTGCCGAGGATGGTGGCCTCGTCGCCGGGGATCGGCTGGTACGCAGCGTTGTGCGGAAGCAGCCAGACATGGCCGTCCTCCCGCTTGAAACGCTTCACTGTAGCCTCGCCGTCCAGCATCGCGGCGACGATGTCTCCGTTTTCCGCGACGGGCTGGCGGCGGACGGTGACCCAGTCGCCGTCGCAGATCGCGGCCTCGATCATGGAGTCGCCGACGACCTTGAGCACGAACAGCTCACCGTCGCCGACGAGCTGGCGGGGGAGCGGGAAGACGTCCTCGACCGACTCCTCGGCGAGGATGGGGCCACCGGCCGCGATCCGGCCGACGAGGGGGACGTACGAGGCGGCGGGCTTGCCGCTGGTGTCCGTGGGCTGGGTGCTCGGCTGGTCGGAGCCGCGGACCTCGTAGGCGCGCGGCCGGTGCGGGTCGCGGCGGAGGAAGCCCTTGCGCTCCAGAGCCATGAGCTGGTGGGCCACGGACGACGTGCTGGACAGTCCCACCGCCTGGCCGATCTCACGCATCGACGGCGGATAACCCCGCCGCTGGACCGAGTCCCGGATGACCTCGATGACCCTGCGCTGCCGGTCCGTGAGTCCCGAGCTGTCCGCCCGGATGCCGGGAGGTCGTCCTGGCAGCGAGCGCGCGGGGCGCGAGGGCTCGAGCCCTTCCGGGTTCGTGGCTGCGTCGTTCATGGCATGCACCGGCTCGAGTCGGCTCTGGCGGTCCTGGGCAGTGATGGTGGCACTGTCTGCGGTGGTGGTCACGTCGTCGGCCCCTCTCGAATGGTCTCCCTAGCTGGACAACGGTAGTGGCTTTCGAAAGGTTGCGCCAAACACACGTTCGAGTGAAAAATCGCAGATTGTCTTACGCGTGTGTGTGACTAGGTGTATACGAGGCCCGTTCCCGGCGGCGTTTCGGTCCATGACGCTACCGGCCCAGGCCTGCCCGGCCCGGGCGGGGGTCCGTCCCCAGTGTGGCACCAGGGGCGCCCGGATCCATGGACCCCGGGGCCGCGGGTCCGCGTCGCGGCTGGGCCGTCCGTGGAGCCCGCTTTCCGGTCCGCCAGACCCTTCCCGTACGCTCTTCGGCGATCCCCGGTGTACCCCGCGCCCGCGGCGGCGCGCGACACGCGCATGCGCGGAAAAAGCGGCCCGACACCAGATCTAGTGGTTGTATGGCGACAGCCACCCACAAGTTGTGGTCCCCGGTCTTCCGGGGGCAAGCGCATCGCCTATGCTGGTGGCTGCTTCGAAGGGCCTTGACCGGGCCTGTCGAGGCTATTCAGTCGTGCCGTGAGGGAGGGTCGGAAGTCATGCATTGCCCCTTCTGCAGGCACCCCGACAGTCGTGTCGTCGACAGTCGCACCACGGACGACGGGACGTCGATCCGGCGCCGGCGCCAGTGCCCCGACTGCTCCCGCCGTTTCACCACGGTGGAGACCGCGTCACTGATGGTGATCAAGCGGGCGGGCGTCACCGAACCCTTCAGCCGTACCAAGGTCATCTCCGGCGTGCGCAAGGCGTGCCAGGGGCGGCCCGTCACCGAGGACGCCCTCGCCCAGCTCGGCCAGCGGGTCGAGGAGGCGGTGCGCGCCACCGGCAGCGCCGAGCTGACCACCCACGACGTGGGCCTGGCCATCCTCGGCCCCCTGCAGGAACTCGACCTCGTCGCGTACCTGCGCTTCGCTTCGGTGTACAAGGCCTTCGACAGCCTGGAGGACTTCGAGGCCGCCATCGCGGAACTCCGCGAGCGGCCCCACGCTGAGGACTGCGAGACCGGCAGGGCCCCCGAGGTCCCCGTTCCCGCCGTCGCCGCCGACTGATCCGGCGGCGCCGGACCCACGTGAGTCCGGCGAACCGGCCGCAGCGCGGCCGGACACGCAGACCAGCCCCGGGCGTCGCGAGCGCGGAACCCGTGGCAGCAGTACAGAACGCATTACAGAAGATGGTGCCCTGGGATTATCTGGGCGCTGCAGGGTGTTTTGCCCGTATATGGGAGGACGGCATGACAGAGACGGCGAGCGGTCCGGCACGAGGTTCCCGAGCCAAGGGTGCCAAGGCGAGCAAGGGCCTGCGCATCGAGCGCATCCACACCACCCCCGGCGTGCATCCGTACGACGAGGTGGTCTGGGAGCGTCGTGACGTCGTCATGACCAACTGGCGCGACGGCTCGGTGAACTTCGAGCAGCGTGGCGTCGAGTTCCCCGACTTCTGGTCGGTGAACGCGGTCAACATCGTCACCAGCAAGTACTTCCGGGGGGCCGTCGGCACCCCGCAGCGCGAGGTCAGCCTCAAGCAGCTGATCGACCGCATCGTGAAGACGTACCGGAAGGCCGGCGAGGAGCACGCCTACTTCGCCTCGCCCGCCGACGCCGAGATCTTCGAGCACGAGCTGGCCCACGCCCTCCTGCACCAGATCTTCAGCTTCAACAGCCCCGTCTGGTTCAACGTCGGCACCCCGCAGCCCCAGCAGGTCTCCGCCTGCTTCATCCTGTCCGTCGACGACTCCATGGAGTCGATCCTCGACTGGTACAAGGAAGAGGGCATGATCTTCAAGGGCGGCTCCGGCGCCGGCCTGAACCTCTCCCGCATCCGCTCCTCCAAGGAGCTGCTCTCCTCCGGCGGCAACGCCTCCGGCCCGGTCTCCTTCATGCGCGGCGCCGACGCCTCCGCCGGCACGATCAAGTCCGGTGGCGCCACCCGCCGCGCCGCCAAGATGGTCGTCCTCGACGTGGATCACCCCGACATCGAGGACTTCATCCAGACGAAGGTCAGCGAGGAGGAGAAGATCCGCGTCCTGCGTGACGCGGGCTTCGACATGGACCTGGGCGGCGAGGACATCACGTCCGTCCAGTACCAGAACGCCAACAACTCGGTCCGTGTGAACGACGAGTTCATGAAGGCCGTCGAGACCGCCGGCAAGTTCGGCCTGCGCGCCCGCATGACCGGCGAGGTCATCGAGGAGGTCGACGCCAAGGCGCTCTTCCGCAAGATCGCCGAGGCCGCCTGGGCCTGCGCCGACCCGGGCATCCAGTACGACGACGTCATCAACAACTGGCACACCTGCCCCGAGTCCGGCCGGATCACCGCGTCGAACCCGTGCAGCGAGTACATGCACCTGGACAACACGTCCTGCAACCTGGCCTCGCTGAACCTGATGAAGTTCCTCAAGGACGACGGCAAGGGCGAGCAGTCCTTCGAGGCCGAGCGCTTCCAGAAGGTCGTCGAGCTGGTCATCACCGCGATGGACATCTCCATCTGCTTCGCGGACTTCCCGACCCAGAAGATCGGCGAGAACACCCGCGCCTTCCGCCAGCTCGGCATCGGCTACGCCAACCTCGGCGCCCTGCTGATGGCCACCGGCCACGCGTACGACTCCGACGGCGGCCGTGCCCTCGCCGGCGCCATCACCTCCCTCATGACCGGCACGGCCTACCGCCGCTCCGCCGAGCTGGCCGCGGTCGTCGGCACCTACGACGGCTACGCCCGCAACGCCACGGCCCACAACCGCGTCATGAAGCAGCACGCCGACGCCAACGGCACGGCCGTCCGCATGGACGACCTGGACACCCCGGTCTGGGCCGCCGCCACGGAGGCCTGGCAGGACGTGGTCCGCCTCGGCGAGAAGAACGGCTTCCGCAACTCCCAGGCGTCCGTGCTCGCCCCGACCGGCACCATCGGTCTCGCGATGTCCTGCGACACCACCGGCGTCGAGCCCGACCTCGCCCTGGTCAAGTTCAAGAAGCTGGTCGGCGGCGGCTCGATGCAGATCGTCAACGGCACCGTCCCGCAGGCCCTGCGCCGCCTGGGCTACCAGGAGGAGCAGATCGAGGCGATCGTCGCCCACATCTCCGAGAACGGGAATGTGATCGACGCTCCCGGCCTGAAGGCCGAGCACTACGAGGTCTTCGACTGCGCCATGGGCGAGCGCGCCATCTCCCCGATGGGCCACGTCCGCATGATGGCCGCGATCCAGCCCTGGATCTCCGGCGCGATCTCCAAGACGGTCAACATGCCGGAGACGGCGACCGTCGAAGAGGTCGAGGAGATCTACTACGAGGCCTGGAAGCTCGGCGTCAAGGCGCTCGCGATCTACCGCGACAACTGCAAGGTCGGCCAGCCGCTCTCGGCCAAGAAGAAGGACGACGAGAAGACCGAGGTCACCGCGAAGTCCGAGGCGACGATCCGCGCGGCCGTCGAGAAGGTCGTCGAGTACCGTCCGGTCCGCAAGCGCCTCCCGAAGGGCCGCCCGGGGATCACCACCTCCTTCACCGTCGGCGGCGCCGAGGGCTACATGACCGCCAACTCCTACCCGGACGACGGTCTCGGTGAGGTCTTCCTGAAGATGTCGAAGCAGGGCTCCACCCTCGCGGGCATGATGGACGCCTTCTCCATCGCCGTCTCCGTCGGCCTTCAGTACGGCGTTCCGCTCGAAACGTACGTCTCGAAGTTCACCAACATGCGCTTCGAGCCGGCCGGCATGACGGACGACCCGGACGTGCGGATGGCGCAGTCGATCGTCGACTACATCTTCCGCCGCCTGGCGCTGGACTTCCTGCCCTTCGAGACCCGTTCGGCGCTCGGCATCCACTCCGCCGAGGAGCGCCAGCGTCACCTGGAGACGGGCTCCTACGAGCCCGCCGACGACGAGGTCGACGTCGAGGGCCTGGCCCAGTCCGGCCCGCGCGCCCAGGAGCTGAAGGCCGTCGCCGCCCCGGTCGCGAAGGCCGAGGTCCCGGCCCCGAAGCAGGCGCACACCTCCGCGGAGCTGGTCGAGATGCAGCTCGGCATCAGCGCGGACGCCCCGCTCTGCTTCTCCTGCGGCACCAAGATGCAGCGCGCCGGCTCCTGCTACATCTGCGAGGGCTGCGGCTCGACCAGCGGCTGCAGCTGATCGCGGGCGTGTAGGTCTGGGGTGACACACCCCGTCAGGGCGGTGGTGCCGGGTTTCCGGGCCACCGCCCTCGGCGTTTGTGAAGGGCTTGCCGAGGGGGACGCGGTGGTGTCACGCTGCGGGACATGATCAACAGAATCGAGTGTTCCCTCAGCCGGTGAACGCGGCCCGTGACACCGGCCTGCCCGGTGCCCCGACCACTGTCTTCGAGTACGCCCTGCGGCTGCATCGTCTGACGCCGAACGAGCCCCTTCCACGCGGCGGGGTGCTGCCCCGCGGCCTGGGACGGCTCCGGGCCGGTCTGCCGCGCGACCACACCCGCGCCGGTGTCGACGCCGCTGCGGTGCTCGACATGTACTTCGACCACCCGCGAATTCCGCCGCGCGCGTTGGCCCGCAGGCTTGCCGGCCTTCCGGCGGAGTACCGCCACAACGAGCACATCAGCCGGGCCGCCCGGGAGGCGCCGGCGGCCAGAGTCCGGGAGACGGGCCGGTGGCTGATCAGACATGGCACCGATGCCGGTTCCGTGTGCATCGGACTGGCCCTGCTCGCCGAGGCCGGTACGGCGGACGACATTCCGCGGATCCAGACCGTCGGCCTGCTCGGCAACCCCTTCGGCTCCCTTGCCGTGGGGGCACTGGAACGCCTGCCGGGAGGTGTCGAGGCGCTGATCTGGCTGGCCGAGCGGGTCACCGAGTGGGGTCGGGTCCATGCGGTGTCGGCACTGTGCCGGCGCGCGGACGATCCGGCCGTCGTGCCGTGGCTGCTGCGGAGGGGGACGGCCGAGGGGAACTTCCTCGACAGCTATGTCGTCGACCACATCGCGCGGGTGACGGTGCTCCACCACGCCGTCGTCGCGCACGGGGACGACGCCGAGGTGATGGACACCACGGGGCGGATCCTCCGCGTCATGACCTACAGCGAGGGCATGGGCACCTCCCTGCGCCACTACCCGCACGCGCTCACGGTGCTGGAGGCGTACGTCCGCCAGGTCGGACGCCTCGGTCCGACGGCCGATCGATACGTGGCGGCCACGCTGGTCGCCGCGTATCTGGGCAAGGAGTCGCCCGCGTGGTCCGATGACCCCGCCCTCAAGGCCCGTTGGGACGAGGCGCGGGCCTCGTACCTCGCCCTGGTCGACCGTACGGACTGGTGCGCGACGGCGCGGGAGGGGCTTGCCGCCGGCGATGAGCGGCTGACGTGGATCGCGGGCGAGGTGGCACCGGCACTCGGTCTGCGGGCCTTCCGCAGTCTGTGAAGGAGCGGGCCCGGCGCAGAGTGCCGTACCGGGCCCGCTCCCTTTGCCGACGTCGCCGGGCTAAACCTGCCGGGCGCCCATGCGCGCCGCGAACTCCTGCGGGTCCGCGTCGAAGCCGCGGGGGATCGGGTGGTACTCCCAGCCGTCCGCGCCGTCCCGGGTGAACTCCACGACCGTCGCCGCCGTCGAGTCCGCCAGGGCGGAGAAGTCGTCCGCCAGCAGCTCCACATGGCCCTCACGGACCAGGACCCCACGGCCGGCGACCTCCCCGAAGGTCCGGCGGCCGCCGCCCTGCTGTATCGCCACGCCCACGACGACGCGTCCGTACGCGGGGGCGATCCGCTCCAACTCCACGGTCATCGCCTCGTCGTAGCCGAAGCCCTGACCCGTACGGCTGTCCCGGTTCAGGGTGATCGTGCCGTCGGGGGACCGGCTGCCGAAGTGGACCAGGTAGACCGGCGCTCCGTACGGGTCCTCGGTCGTGTACACGCCGGCGATGAT
Organism: Streptomyces sp. NPDC048604; assembly: GCF_043199435.1. Classification (NCBI taxonomy): domain Bacteria; kingdom Bacillati; phylum Actinomycetota; class Actinomycetes; order Kitasatosporales; family Streptomycetaceae; genus Streptomyces; species Streptomyces sp. NPDC048604. The sequence goes on along the minus strand of NZ_JBICVX010000015.1, from coordinate 101,724 downwards.
GTCGAGGTCGTGCTCCGGCGCGCCGATCGGACTGGGGTCCCACTTGAGCGTCACCTCGACCTTGCCGACCCCCTTGTTGAGACCGCCCACCGTCAATCCCCTCTCTCGCAATCCCGCCTCGGACCTGCCCACCGGGCAACTGCCCGTGGTCACAGGCAGGTTGTTCATCCTGTCATGCCGATCCGAACAGGTTTGGATCAGTGCGGGTAACGAAGGGGCGGCCGCTGCCGTACGACTTCGTCACGGAACTCCGCGACCGCGCTGGCCACCTGGCGCATCAGGTGGGTCTGCTCGATGCGGTCCAGGTAGAGGCAGCGGGCGGCGACCCCGCTCAGCTCGAAGGCGAAGTACAGGGACATCAGCGGGTTCACGAACAGGTCGCCGGCGCTGGTGCGCTCGGTGAACCGCACGTCCCCGAAGGAGCCTTCGACCGCCGCGGCGATCGAGCCGTTCACGATGCTGGGGCGCTCCGGCTCCTTGTGCCGGGCGTGCGCGACCGCGTCCAGGTAGAGCGCGCCCTCGCGGGTGGCGCGCGAGACCGAGAACGCGCCCAGGTACGCCCCATCGCGCTCCAGGGCCGCGATGTTCTCCAGGACCAGGCCGTGGCTGACGCCGTGGTAGGCGTCCACACCAAAGCCGATCGAGACCAGCAGCCGCTCGGTCAGGCCGGGGATGTCCCCGAGTCCGGCGAGCGCCGCCACACTGGTCAGGTCCTCCTCGGGTGTCCCGAGCCCCGACTCGTCGCCGCGCATCAGGATGTCCGTGCCGCCGTCGACGAGGACGACGGCGTCCGTCTCGTAGTGCTCGATCAGCGCCCGGTACGCGGCGCGCAGCGGCTGCACCCCGACCCGGTCCAAGGCGTGGACCGTGCTCGGGTAGCCGTGCAGTTTGAGCCACTGGGCGAGGCTGCGCTCGGGGAAGTACGCCTGGTGGGGCGAGGTTTCGGGCGTGACCAGGGCGACGTCGGGCGCGAGCCACGCGTCGAGCGGCAGCCCGCCGAGCGAACTGAACGTCAGGTTGGCGAGCTGCACCTCCTTGCCCTGGTGGAGCAGGGACAAGGCGATCGGCAGCCCCGCGTAGATGTCGTAGCCGCCGCCCGCGCCCGTGACGAGGACGCGTCGGGCCGAATCGAGGCGGGAGAACAGGGGATTGGTGTGCAGAGCCGTCATGCCGATCATTGTGCGAGCTCGCGGCGGTCGGTGGGGCGGCGGGGGCGGTGGGGGCGAACGAGGCGCTGTGCAGCGGGTGATCGCTGCGCAGACCTCTGACGGGGCGTCGTCCGGAGCCGTACCATGGCGCGGTGCTGGTCAAGTGGATTCGCTGCACCGTGGTGGACCGTCGGGGGTTCGAGCGGGGGCAGCGGAAGTGGGCGGGGCTGCTCGGGGAGCCGGGGTTCCGGGGGCAGGGCGGAGGCTGGAGCCGGCGACGGCCCGAGGTCGCCCATGTGTTCTCGTTCTGGGAGAGCAGGGCGTTCTACGACTCCTTCATGGCGCGGGCCCACGATCGGCTCGCCGCCTCGCAGGCCGGCTCCTTCAAGGACGCGCAGGTCAAGCTGTTCGACCACCGCTTCGACGTGAAGACGGGCTTCGAGCCGCGCTTCGCCGACGCGGACGTGGCGCGGGTGGCGCACTGCCGGGTGCACGAGGAGCGGGTCGAGCACTTCGCCCTGATGCAGGAGAAGGTGTGGAACCCGGCCATGGCCGGCTCGCCGGGAATGCTGCGCGGGCTGTTCGGCGAGGCGCCGGGGCACGAGTTCCTGGTCCTGTCGCTGTGGCACTCGGCCGCGGAGCACGGCAAGTACCGCACGGAGCGCGTCGAACGCCTCGGCCTGCGGGCCCAGACGGAGGCCGACGTCGCGGCCATGGCGGGCGACGTGGTGCAGCTCGAGTCCGCCTGGACGGTGTGATCAGCGGGCTTCCTGGGTGAGGAACGCCCCCGCCTCGACCGCCGCCAGGGCCGCCGCGGCTGCCTGGTCGGCTTCGGCGGCGCCGACCGGCTCTCGGGTGACGAACAGGCGCAGGAACAGCGGCGCGGAGACGGCGCGGACGACGGCGCCCGCGTCGGTGCCGGGCGGGGCCTCGCCGCGCGCGACGGCCCGCTCGACGACCGGTTCGCAGCGGCGGAAGCGTTCCGCGTAGAAGGCGTGCAACGCCTCGGCGGCGCGCGGCGACTGGAACGCGGCTCCGACGAACGCGGTGGGCCCAGCGGCGGCCGCCGGATCGGCGAAGGCGTCGCTCACCTCGCGCGCGAGCGCGCCCAGATCGCCGGCCAGGCTGCCGGTGTCCGGAGGCGTCCAGTCGTCCTCGCCGGCCAGGTCGAGGGCGTCCGCCACCATGCCTTCGAGGCTGCCCCAGCGCCGGTAGAGGGTCGTCTTGTGCACGCCGGAGTGCTCCGCCACGTACTCGACGGAGAGGCCCGGATAGCCGTGCTCGGCCAGGCCGGTCAGGACGGCGTCACGGACGGCGGCCCGGGTGCGGGCGGTACGGCCGCCGGGGCGGCGGCTGCCCGGCGCGGGGGGCGCGGAGGTCGTGGGGGTCTCGGAGGCCGCGGCGGGCACTGGCTGCTCACTCGAGTCGTTCAATTGCTACTCCCGTTGCGTTAGGAGGTCGAGTGTGCCACACTCCTCGTAACGCGACGAGAGTTGCATTAGTCCGACCATTCGAATCCCTGGAGGCGCTTTTGCCGACGCAGATCTCGCTCCACGACGTGACCGTGTCCCGCGGGGACCGGCTCCTGCTCGACCGGATCTCGCTCACCGTGCGCCCGGGTGAACGGATTGGGATCGTGGGGGAGAACGGAGCGGGCAAGTCCACCCTGCTCCGGATCCTCGCCGGCCTCGACGCGCCCGACGAGGGGGACGTGGTCACGCTGACGGACGGCGGCTCGGGCCTGCTCGCGCAGACTCCGCAGCTGCCCGCGGACCGCACGGTCTCCGACGCGATCGACGCGGCCCTGCACGAACTCCGCTCCATGGAACGGCGCATGCGCGACCTCGAAGCGCGGCTCGGCTCGGTGGACGCCGACGGCGCGCTGGACGAGTACGGCGCCCTGCTCACCGCCTACGAGCTGCGCGGCGGGTACGAGGCGGACGCCAGGGTCGACAAGGCCCTGCACGGCCTCGGCCTCGCCCGCATCGGCCGGGAGCGGACGCTCGGCAGTCTGTCGGGCGGCGAGCAGGCACGGCTCGGCCTGGCCTGCACCCTCGCCGCCGCCCCCGAGGTGCTGCTCCTCGACGAACCCACCAACCACCTCGACTCGACCGCCCTGGACTGGCTGGAGGACACCCTGCGCGCCCACCGGGGCACGGTCGTGGCGGTCTCCCACGACCGGGTCTTCCTGGAGCGGGTCGCCACCGCGATCGTCGAGGTCGACGCCGACCGCCGCACGGTCGTCCGGTACGGCGACGGGTACGCCGGCTACCGCGCCGAGCGGACCGCCGCGCGCCGCAGATGGGAGCAGGCGTACGCGGAGTGGTGCGCCGAGACCGCGCGCCTGGAGGAGTACGCCACGACCACCGCCCACGGCGTGGCCGTGGGCCGCGGGCCGAAGGACAACAACAAGATGGCGTACGACCGCGCCGCCGGCCGGGTCCAGGCCTCCGTCTCGGGCCGGGTCCGCAACGCGCAGGAGCGGCTGCGCCGGCTCAGGGAGGAGCCCGTGGCGCAGCCGCCCCGGCCGCTGACCTTCGCGGCCCGGCCCGCCACCGGGAGCGCAGAGGGCGAGCTGGTGTCCATGGCAGGAGTGCGGGTCGCGGGGCGGCTCGCCGTCGACGAGCTGACGATCAGAGCGGGCGAGAAGCTGCTCATCCACGGCGGCAACGGGGCGGGGAAGTCCACCCTGCTCTCGGTCCTCGCCGGGCTGCGCACCCCGGACGAGGGAGAGGTACGGCGGCGGGGCCGGATCGGCCACCTCGCCCAGGAGATACCCGTCGACCGCCCGGCGGAGCGGGCCCTCGCGGTCTTCCGCCGCGGACTGGCGCTCACCGAGGAGGAGGGCGAGGAGCTGCTGTTGTCGTACGGGCTGCTCCGCCCGGCCGACCTGCACGTCCCCGTCGGCTCGCTCTCCGCCGGGCAGCGGCGCCGGCTCGCGCTGGCGCGGCTGCTGGCCGGGCCCGCCGACCTGCTGCTGCTCGACGAGCCGGCCAACCACCTGGCCCTCGGGCTCGTCGAGGAGCTCGAACAGGCCCTGGAGAGCTGGACCGGCGCCCTGGTCGTCGTCTCGCACGACCGCCGGCTGCGCGAGCGGTTCGGCGGCCGGATACGGCGGATGGACTCCGGCCGCCTGGCCGAATGAGCCCGGCCGCGGTGGTCGAACTAGGGTTTGGGCATGGCACGACCACGGCGCATCGTCCTCGTCCGGCACGGAGAGTCCGTGGGGAACGTGGACGACACGGTGTACGAACGCGAGCCCGACCACGCGCTCGCGCTCACCGAGACCGGGCTGCGCCAGGCCGAGCAGACGGGGGAGCGGCTGCGAGCGCTCTTCGGCGACGAACAGATCAGCGTCTACGTCTCGCCGTACCGCCGCACCCACCAAACCCTCCGGGCGTTCCGGCTCGACCCCGAGCGCATACGGGTACGGGAGGAGCCGCGGCTGCGCGAGCAGGACTGGGGGAACTGGCAGGAGCGGGAGGACGTACGGCTGCAGAAGGCGTACCGCGACGCGTACGGGCACTTCTTCTACCGGTTCGCCCAAGGGGAGTCCGGGGCCGATGTGTACGACCGGGTCGGGGCGTTCCTGGAGAGCCTCCATCGCAGCTTCGAGGCGCCCGACCATCCGCCGAACGTCCTTCTGGTCACCCACGGGCTCACCATGCGGCTGTTCTGCATGCGCTGGTTCCACTGGACGGTCGCCGAGTTCGAATCGCTGTCCAACCCGGGCAACGGGGAGACCAGGACGCTGCTGCTCGGCGAGAACGGGCGGTACACCCTGGACCGGCCGTTCGAGCGCTGGCGGACCCCGGAACCGTACGGCGGCACCGGATAGAGTGAGGGGGAGATGACCGCTGACTCCTCTCCCGAACGGCGCTTCGCACGCGCCCTCGCCAGCCTGCGCGGCCTGGCCGTGGGGGACGCCCTGGGCTCCCAGTACTTCGTCCCCGTGAACTACCCCCTGCTGAAGCGGCGCGAGGCGCCCGCCGGCCCCTGGCAGTGGACCGACGACACCGAGATGGCCTGCTCCGTCGTCGCCGTCCTCGCCGCCCACGAGCGGATCGACCAGGACGCCCTCGCCCACTCCTTCGCCCACCACCACGACTTCGACCGGGGCTACGGCCCCGCCGTCAACCGGATGCTGCGCCTGATCCGCGAGGGCGGAGACTGGCGCGAGCTCGCCTCCGCGCTGTTCAACGGCCAGGGATCCTGGGGCAACGGCGCCGCCATGCGGGTCGCCCCGCTCGGCGCCTGGTACGCCGACGACCCCGAGCAGGCCACGCACCAGGCCGAGATCTCCGCGTACACCACCCACCAGCACCGCGAGGCCGTGGTCGGGGCCATGGCGGTGGCGGCAGCCGCCGCGCTCGCCGCCGACCCCGCCGGTCCGCCGACGCCCGAGGCGCTGCTCGACGGCGTCGTCGCCCTCGTCCCGCGCAGTGCGGTCGGCGCGGGGCTGCGGCGGGCCCGGGACATGCTCGACTACGCCGACGCGGCGACGGTCGCCGCGGTCCTCGGCAGCGGCCGGCGCACCAGCGCGCACGACACGGTGCCCTTCGCGCTCTGGTCCGCGGCCCGCGCGCTCGGCGACTACGAACAGGTCTTCTGGACCACCGCCCAGGTCGGCGGCGACGTCGACACCACCTGCGCCATCGCCGGCGGCGTCGTCGCCTCCACCGCCCTCGGGCTGCCCCCGGCCGCCTGGCTGGACCAGACCGAGGCCCTGCCCGCCTGGCTGCCGGACGGCGTCCGCCCCTGAGCTGCCCTCGCGCCGGCGGCGCATGCGGCTGCCGCTCGGGGCGCGGCTCTGTCACGGTCCTGCCACAGCATGCGCCCCTGCATGTCCGGTCCGGAGCCAGAACCACGCCCCGGCGCTAGCCTGTCGGGCACCGCACGCTGCCGATCATGAAACGCGTGCGCCGAAGAGACCCCGGACCACCGTCGCCGCGACGCCCCCACCTCGGCCGGTCGTGCCGGGGAGGGGAGGGGTCCCATGTCCGACACCGAGTCCATACCGCCGTCGCCCGAGGAACCGAGGGCGGCGGAGCCGAGTCCCGCCGATGCTTCTGCGGCCGCTTCGACTCCGGCCGTACCGAAGCCGGCGGAGCCGGAGCCGGCAGCGCCGAAGTCCGCCGAGCCGAAGCCGACGGAGCCGACGCCGGCCGTACCGGCAGCCGCACAGCCGAAGCCGGCCGTACCGGCACCGGCCTCACAGCAGCCCTCCGGCCCGCGGCGGCCGCAACAGCAGGGCCCGTACGCCCATCCCGCGTACCAGCCCTGGGTGCCGCCGGGCCAGGGACCGGTGCACGACCCGCTCGACAAGCTGCGGCCGCCGGCCCCCGCCCGCGCGACCTCGCCGACCCTGTGGGCGATCCTCGCGACCGCACTGCTCACCGCTCTCCTGATGGACGGCGGCCTGGGCGTCAACCTGCTGCTCATCGCCGTCCCGGCCGTCCTTGCCGCGGGCTTCGCCGCCCGCGCCGCCGGCCGCCGCCTGCGCCCGTGGACGCTGGTCTGGGCGCTCGGCGGCCTCGCGCTGCTCGCCGTGCCCGCGCTGATCGACGCCGGCTGGCCGACCTTCCTCGCCGTCGTCACGGCCGTGGCCCTCACCGCGTTCGCCCTGCACGGCGGCCGCGGCTGGCCGAGCATCCTGTTCAGCCCCTTCGGCCTGGCGCACTCCCTCGGCGCCGGAACCGTCTGGACCTGGCGGAGCATGCGCGCCCGCGCCGAGGACTCGCGCAGCCGCGTGGGGCCGGTGCTGCGCCCGGTCCTCGTCGCCCTCGTCCTCCTGATCGTCTTCGGCGCGCTGTTCGCCGGCGCCGACGCCGCCTTCGCGGATCTGCTCGGCTCGCTCTTGCCGGACATCTCGCTGGTGCAGGCCCCGTGGCGCTTCTCGCTGTTCCTGCTCGGCCTGTTCGGCGCGATGGCCGTGGCCCGCACCGGCGCGGCCCCGCTGCGCTGGGACCGTATGGAGTTCTCGCCGGGCCGCGCTCGCGCCCGGATGGAGTGGGCGCTCCCGCTCGTCGTCCTCTGCCTGCTGTTCGCCGCCTTCAACGCGGTCCAGCTGGCCGTGCTGTTCGGCGGCTACGACAAGGTCCTCAAGGAGACCGGGCTCACCTACAGCGCGTACGCCCGCCAGGGCTTCTGGCAGCTGCTCATCGCCACCCTGCTGACGCTCGTGGTCATCGGCCTGGCCCTGCGCTGGGCCCCGCGCTCCGACGCCCGCGACCGGACCCTGGTCCGTGCCGTGCTCGGCGCGCTGTGCGTGCTGACCCTCGTCGTGGTGGCGTCCGCGCTGCGCAGGATGGACCTCTACGTCGACGCGTACGGGCTGACCCGGCTGCGGATCTCGGTCGCGGCGATGGAGATCTGGCTCGGCGTCGTGCTTCTTCTCATCATGGCCGCAGGGGTGTTCGGCGCCCGGCTGCTGCCCCGCGCCGTCGCCGCGAGCGCCGCGGTCGGCGTGCTCGGCTTCGGCCTGATCTCACCGGACGCGATCATCGCGCAGAACAACGTCGACCGCTACGAGCGCCTCGGGAAGATCGACGTCGACTATGTCGGCGGCCTGTCCGCCGACGCCGTGCCCGCCCTGGACCGGCTGCCCGAGCCGAAGCGCTCCTGCGCCCTCGTGGACATCAACAACCGGCTGATCGCCGACGAGTCCTGGTACGCGACCAGTTGGAGCCGCGAACGGGCCCGGGACATCCTCGAGGACCGGAAGGTCCACTGGACGCCCGGGGCCTGCGGACCGAAGTTCCGGGACGTCGTCGACGACGACTACGACCCGGACAGCGACGGCGACCCGTACGCCCCGACCGACCCGTACGGGACGCCCTGACGCACGGCCTGTACGACCGCCGGAGCGCGTCCGAAGCGGGCGGACCGGAAACCGGGTTCCGCCCGCGGCGCGCATCGGCGTAACCTGTCAGGCGCCATGCCCTACGAACCACCCACTCACAGCGTCGAGCGTTCGCTCCGAGCCACCACCGGCGCCAAGATCGTCGCAGGGGTCGACGAGGTCGGACGCGGGGCGTGGGCCGGTCCCGTCACGGTGTGCGCGGCCGTCACCGGACTGCGCCGCCCGCCCGCCGGGCTCACCGACTCCAAGCTGCTCACCCCCAAGCGCCGCGGCGAACTCGCCGTGGAGCTGGAGAAATGGGTGACCGCGTACGCGCTGGGCGAGGCCTCCCCCGAGGAGATCGACGAACTCGGCATGACCGCGGCGCTCCGGCTGGCCGCGGTCCGCGCCCTGGAGGGGCTGCCGGTCCGCCCCGACGCGGTGATCCTGGACGGCAAGCACGACTACCTGGGCAGCCCGTGGACGGTCCGCACGGTGATCAAGGGCGACCAGAGCTGCATCGCCGTGGCCGCCGCCTCGGTCCTCGCCAAGGTGCAGCGCGACGCGATGATGGCCGAGCTCGGGGCGGGGGAGGACTGCTCCGCCTTCGGGTTCGGCGCGAACGCCGGCTATCCCTCGCCGGTGCACAAGGCGGCGCTGGAGGAGCGGGGCCCCACCCCGTACCACCGGCTCTCCTGGGCGTACCTTGATGCTCTGCCCAGGTGGCGGCACCTGAAGAAGGTGCGGCTCTCCGCCGAGGCGGCCGAACTGGAGAGCGGGGGCCAGCTCGGCTTCGACTTCTGACGGCCCCGATCCGGCCGCCGGAGCGGTCGGATCACCGCCCGGTCCACCGGCCGGGCCGCACGTATGTGCCCACCCGCCTATGCCCCGCCACGGGGCATTTGATAGACATCCACCCATGCCTCTCACCCCCGAGGAGCCTCAGATTCACGAGAGTGCTCAGGGTCCCCGCGCCGCTTCGGCCGGCCGGCCCTCGCCGACCCCTCGTCCCGTACCCGGTCCGCGTTCCGCGGCCACGCCGCGTCCGGGGCGTCCCGGCCCCGGTCCGGCCCGGCCCGCGCCGCCGGCGCAGCGCCCGCACCCCGGTGCCGGGCAGTCCTCGCCGTCCCGTTCGGAGAATCGTTCCGGACAGCAGGACGGCCCGCAGATCCAGCTGATCCCCGCCCCCGCGGACGGTGCGCTCGACGCCGCCGAGGAGGCCGTGGACCTGCTGCTCGACTCCGGACGCGCCCCCGGCGACGTCCTCGTCCTCACCACCGGTGAGCAGCACCCCTGGGCGGCGCACGAGCTGTCCTTCGGTGAGGCCGCCTACTGGGCGCAGCAGGAGGCCGGCGACGACGTGTTCTTCGCCGACGCCTCTTCCGTCGAACGGGCCGCTGCTCGGCCGGTCGTGGTCATGGCGGTCAACGGCGGCGCGGACGACGTGACCGCGCGCACCCTGCCGGTGGCCCTGCAGCGGGCGACCGGGCTGCTGATCGTCTGCGGCGACCCGCAGCGGATCAACGCGGTGCTCGGCGCGGGCGTCTGACCGTTCGCGTCGGCGCCCCGGCGTCGTACGCGGCCGGTCCGGCCCGAACGGTCCTGACCCGGCTGCCCCTCGCGGGCGGCCGGGCCGCCGTGCGTCAGGTCAGCGCGCCGCCGTGCGGCGCAGTGGTTCCGCGGCCCCGCCCGCCGTACGCGGCGAGAGCGAGCCGTACTCCGTCGACGCCTCCCCCAGCGCCGCCGGGCGCGAGCCGAGGCCCGGATGGCGTCCGCCGCGGCCCTCGCCGAACACCTGCCAGCCGCTGCGCGTCAGCGTGATGTACGCGCCGCAGCGCAGCCCGTGGAGCGTGCAGGCGTCCCGCAGCCCCCACATCCAGGCGCCGTCCTCCTCGGTCCAGCGCTCGTCGCCCTCACGGCAGTAGAGCAGCACCGCCGTACGGGCCGGGGCACGCCGCCGCAGATCGTGCGGGATCACCCGGCGCAGGTGCGCGAGGAGCGCGTTGCGGAACTCCCAGCCGTCCGCCGGTGCGGAGCGCCGGGTGAACGAGGCGCTGGCGGCGAGTCGTTCCTCGTGGTCGAGCACCGCCACCACCGCGGTCGCGGTCGTCGGCCGGTGGCGCGAGTGCAGTCCTGAGACGACTTCGCGGGGGTTGCGCAGCAGGGGTATCCCCGCTGCCGCCCACTCGGCCGGCTCCAGCGTCCTCAACCGGCTCGCGGACTCGGCCGAGGGGCCGATCGAGCCGGCCGCAGGCGAGTGGAATCCGAAGGTCACGGTCCTCCCTTCGGATACGGCCCGGAGGCGGGCAGAGTCGAGTGAGGGCATGCACGGCACGGCCCTTCCGAACCCCGAACGGGCCGAGCGGGGGCGGATTCCAATTCTTGCCGCCACGCGCCGGGGCGGGCAACGAGCAATTGAGTCCGCTGACTGGTATGGGCCGGAATGGCGTGGATATCCCTGCCCAGTTGTCTCAGGATTCATCCCCCGTTCACTCCGGATCACCCCTGGACGGCGAGCACCAGCGGAAACACCCCCTCCGCTCCGGAGCGGCGCAGCAGCCGCGCGGCGACCGCGAGCGTCCAGCCGCTGTCCGACAGGTCGTCGACCAGGAGCACCGGCCCGCCCGCGGCCTTCAACTGCTCGGCGAGCGCCGGAGGGACCGTCAGCGCCCGGTGCAGACCGACCAGCCGCTGGGCGCTGTTGGTGCGGGACAGCCGGACGTCCGCCGCCTCGGGGGCGTACGCGACCTGGCCCAGCAGCGGCATCCGCCCGATCTCGGCGATCCGCCTGCCCAGCGAGTCCACCAGCTGCGGACGGCTGCGCGAGGCGACCGTCACCACGCCCGCCGGACGCGCCGCCGCGTCCGCCGCGCCCGAGGCCCAACCGCCCGGCCCCTTCGCCCAGTCGGCCAGCACCCGCACCACCGCCTGCACCACGTCGTCCGGCACCGGACCGTCCGGCGCCCGCTCCGCGAGCATCGGCCGCAACCGGTTCCCCCAGCCGATGTCCGAAAGGCGGCCGAGGGCCCGCCCGGAGAACGCCAGCTCGTCGGCCGGAATACGCCCCTTCAGATCCACGCCCACGGCCGGGAGTCCGGTCGGCCACATCCGGCGCGGCTCCACCTCCACACCGGGGCGGCCCAGCTCGCCCTTCGCCGCGTCGAGCGACGCCCCCGACACCTTCGCCTCGAAGCGGGTACCCGCGCAGTTGTCGCAGCGGCCGCACGGCGCGGCCTCCTCGTCGTCCAACTGCCGCCGCAGGAACTCCATCCGACACGTCGACGTGGCCGCGTACGCCCGCATGGCCTCCTGCTCGGCCTCCCGCTGCCGGGCCACCCACGCGTACCGCTCGCGGTCGTACGCCCACGGCCTTCCGGTGCTCGTCCAGCCGCCCTTCACCCGGTGCACCGCGCCGTCCACGTCCAGCACCTTGAGCATCGTCTCCAGTCGCGTCCGGCGCAGCTCGACCATCGGCTCGAGCGCCGGCAGCGACAGCGGCCGGTCGGCCGCGGCCAGCACGTCGAGAGTGCGGCGGACCTGCTCCTCCGGCGGGAACGCCACCGAGGCGAAGTACTTCCAGATCGCCTCGTCCTCCGGCCCGGGCAGCAGCAGCACCTCCGCGTGCTCCACACCGCGGCCGGCCCGGCCCACCTGCTGGTAGTAGGCGATCGGCGAGGACGGCGAGCCGAGGTGCACGACGAACCCGAGGTCGGGCTTGTCGAAGCCCATGCCCAGCGCCGAGGTGGCGACCAGGGCCTTGACCCGGTTGGCCAGCAGGTCCTCCTCGGCCTGCTGCCGGTCGGCGTTCTCCGTTCGGCCCGTGTAGGAGGACACGACGTGGCCGCACTGGCGCAGATAGGCGGTGACCTCCTCCGCCGCCGCGACCGTGAGCGTGTAGATGATCCCGGAGCCCGGGAGTTCGTTCAGGTGGTCCGCGAGCCAGGCCAGTCGGTGCGCCGCGTCCGGCAGCCGCAGCACCGCGAGGCTGAGGCTCTCCCGGTCCAGCGGTCCGCGCAGCACCAGCGCGTCGGTGCCCGCGCCGGTGCCGAGCTGCTCGGCGACGTCCGCGGTCACACGGGCGTTGGCGGTCGCCGTCGTGGCGAGCACCGGCACGCCCGTGGGCAGGTCGGCCAGCATCGTCCGCAGCCGCCGGTAGTCGGGCCGGAAGTCGTGCCCCCAGTCCGAGATGCAGTGCGCCTCGTCGACCACGAGCATTCCGGTGGCGGCCGCCAGCGCGGGCAGCACCTGGTCGCGGAAATCGGGGTTGTTGAGCCGCTCGGGACTGACGAGGAGCACGTCCACCGACCCGGCGGCCACCTCCGCCTGGATCGTCTCCCACTCCTCGGTGTTCGAGGAGTTGATCGTGCGCGCGTGGATACCGGCGCGCGCGGCGGCCTCGACCTGGTTGCGCATCAGCGCCAGCAGCGGCGAGACGATCACGGTCGGGCCGCTGCCCCGCTCGCGCAGCAGCGACGTCGCCACGAAGTACACCGCCGACTTGCCCCAGCCCGTGCGCTGCACGACGAGCGCACGGCGTCTGTCGGCGACCAGCGCCTCGATCGCCCGCCACTGGTCCTCGCGCAGCCGCGCGGTGCCGGTGGCGTCACCGACGAGGCGGGCGAGGACGGAGTCGGCGGCGGCGCGGAGCGAGTCGCGGTCTTCGGGGCGGGCTGCGTGGGTCATGCGTCCATGCAACCGGATGCCACCGACAACGCGCGAACGCGGCCGCCGATCTGTGGACAACTCGGCCTGACCGATTTCGGGAGTTATCCACAGGGGTCGCGCGATCGGCGGAGTCGCGGGAACGTCGTCGGCATGAATCAGCACCACGCAACCACCGGACCGTCCGACCAGCAGCAGATCACCCTGCGGGGACCCGCCGAACTCGCCGACGCCCTGCCGTTCGTCCTGGGCTTCCACCCCACGGACTCCGTCGTCCTCGTCGCCCTGCACGGCGAGCGTGGACGCTTCGGCGGCCGGCTCAGGCTCGGTATCCCGAGCTCGCCGGGGGAGTGGCCCGCCACCGCCGACCACCTCGCGGAATGCCTCGTCGAAGGCTGCGAGCGGCGCGGCGAACGCCCCGACGGCATCCTCGTCTTCCTCTGCCAGGACCCTGCGCCCGGCGAGAGTGGACGGCGGGTGATGGAGCGCCTGCGCCCCTTGGCGCAGCGCCTGCGCACCGCGTGCGGCGCGCTCGACGTGCCCGTGTACGAGGCGCTGTGCATCTCCGACGGCCGTCACTTCTCCTACTGCTGCCCGGACACGCGCTGCTGTCCGCCCGAGGGGATCCCGCTCGCCCTGCCCGGCACGTCGGTGATGGCGGCGGCCGCCGCCTACGCGGGAATCCGGGTGCGCGGCACGCTGCGCGACATGGAGACCGCTCTCCAGCCGCCCGCACGCACCGACGAATCCGCGCTGCGTCAGGCGCTCGACGCGGCCTCTGCCGCGCTGCTTCCGTGCATCATCGACGCCCCGGCGCTCGCGCGCATGCGTGAGGAGACGCTGAGGCTGGCCCGTGAGCTGATGCGGCGGCTCGAACGGGCCGACGCCCGAGGCGGGGACGCCGCCGACGACGCGCTGGTCACGGACCGGGAAGCGGCCGAAGTGATCATGGGTCTGCAGGACCGGGACGCCCGGGACCAGGCGGCGGAATGGATGGAGGGCGTCGAGGGCACGACGGCCCTGCGGCTCTGGCGAGTACTCGCCAGGCGCTGCATTCCGCCCTACACCGAGCACGCCGCCGCGCCGCTCACCCTCGCCGGCTGGACCGCCTGGTCGACGGGCGACGAGCCCGCCGCCCGCGTGGCCCTCGGTCTCGCGCTGAACGCCGACCCCGACTACCGGTTCGCGCAGCTCCTCCACCAGGCATGCAACGAGGGGCTCGACCCGGAGTCGCTGCGCGCGTGCCTGCGCGGCGAGCGGCCCGCCGGGAACCTCGTCCCGCCGCAGGGCGGCGCGGTCGAGCCCGGCCCGGTGCAGGACGCGGAGGCGGCCGCCGAGCCCACGGGTCCGGCTGTGTCGACAGCTTCTGCCCCGTCGACGGCCCCGGCCCGCAGGAGGGTGCGGCAGGCACGAGCAGGAGCCGTACGTCGACCGCCGGCGGCAGGGCGGACGACACGGCCGGGACGGGGCCGCCGGGGCGACATCCGGGCGGTCCGCGCAGTGGGCAACCCGCCCCGGCGGGGCCGGCGCGGACCGGGGAAGGGGTGACGGCCGTGACCCGCTTCGCCGCAGCGCCGTTCACCACGGTGTCGGAGCCGTACGACCTTCACCGCCGAGCCGTCGGCTCGGGGCGTGCGGACAGCCCGGACCGCACAGAAGGCGCAGCACACCACTCATGGACCCCAGCGTCCCCGCCCTGGCCACCGTCCCGGCCGCCGGACGACCGGCCGCCCCCCACTCAGCCGCCGGACTCGCCGCGCAGCGCGGCGTACGGCCGGGCGAACCGCCCGCGTTGCACGGCAAGCTCGTCGGCGTCGCACTGCCGTGGCTCGTGGTCTGTGCCGAACACGGCCAGCTCACCGGCGACGGCCTCGACGGGATCTACCACGCCGGCAGGAGGCTGCTGCGGCGCTGCGTGCTGCGGATCTACGGGCGCGAACCGGTCGTCGTCCAGGGCCGGTTGGCTGCCGCCGACCAGGTCCGGTTCGTCGGCGTGCTGCGCACCCCGGGGGACCCCGGCCCGGATCCCGGGCTCACGGTCGAGCGCGTCCGACGCGCCGACGGCACCGAGCGCATCACCCTGCGCAGCTCGGCGACCCGCCCGCTCCGGCTCCCGGTGGAGCTCGCTTTGGGTACGGATCTCACGGATCTGGGCGCGGTGGCGGCCGGCCGGCCCGGGCCCGAACTCTCCGCCGCAGTCCACGCCGCCGGACTGCGCTGGTCCGGGTCCGACGGCCGGGACGCGACCGTCACCGCCGACCCGCCGCCCACGGACGCCCTGGCCGTGGCGGGTCTGCTCCGCTGGGACCTCGAGCTCGCCCCCGGCGCCATCCGCACCATCGAACTGCGCATCAGGGGCGACCACTCCGCCGACCGCCGTTCCGAGCCGGGGGCGGGCAGTGCGGCGGGGCCGGGCGGGCAGGTCCTCGCCGAGGCCCGGGCGGAAGGCGACGACTCCAGGGTTGCCGCGCTCCTGCGGACCTCCGTCGACGATCTGCGGGCCCTGCTGCTCCGGGACCGCGCCCGGCCCGCCGAGGTGCACGCGGCGGCGGGGGTGCCGTGGCGCTGTGGACCGGCCACCGCAGAGTCCCTGTGGGCGGCGCGGATGGCGCTGCCGCTCGGCGCCCGGCTCGCCGCCGGCACCCTGCGCGCCCTGGCCGGGACCCAGCGGGACGGCGACGGCCCGGACCGCGGACGGATTCCCGGGGCGCTGCGGGACGCCGGCCCCGGGCTGCCGCCCCGGTGCACCGGGATCGAGGCGACCCTCGCCTTCCCCGCGGTCCTCGCCGAGGCCGCGCGCTGGGGACTGCCCGAGCAGGAGCTCGCCGAGCTGCTGCCCGCGGCGGAGCGCTGCCTCGACTGGCTGCGGGCCGCCGCCGACGCGGACGGGTTCGTGCCCGACCCGGGGCCCGCCGGTCCGCGGCGCGCCGAGACGCAGGCGCACGCCCACCGGGCGGCGGTACTCGGCGCCGACCTCCTGGAGCTCTGCGGCCGGCCGGGCGCGGCGGAGTGGCGGGAGCGGGCCGCGGCGCTGCGGTACCGGTTCCGGCGGGACTTCTGGCGGGAGGACCTCGGCGGCGGCCGGCCGTTGGCGGCGCGGCTCCCGGACGGCACAGCGCTGCCGCTGCTGGGCTCCTGGGCGGCGCACCTGTTGGACACCGGGCTCGCCTCCGGCGGCCGCCCGGCCCCCGGACTGCTGGACAAGCAGCAGACCGACCAGCTGGCCCGGCTGCTCGGCGGCCCCGCGCTCGACACCGGCTGGGGGCTGCGCGGACTCGGGGCGAAGGAACCCGGGCACAACCCCTTCGGGCACCGGTCCGGGGCGGTGCGGGTGCACGAGACGGCCGTCGCCGTCGCGGGTCTGGCCGCCGCCGGGCACGAGAGGGAGGCCGCGGCCCTGCTGAAGGGGCTGCTCGACGCGGCCGAGGCGTTCGGGTTCCGGCTCCCCGAGATGTACGCGGGGGAGCAGCGCACCGCGGGTGCGGCGCCGGTGCCGCACCCGGCGGCCTGCCGGCCCGCGGCGGTCGCCGCGGCCGCCGGGGTCCACGCGCTGGTGGCGCTCGCCGGGATCCGCCCCGACGCGCCGGGGCGGACGGTGGCCCTGCACCCGGTGCGCTCGGCACCGGTGGGGGCGGTCCTGCTGGCGGGGCTGCGGGTCGCGGGAGAGCCGTTCGCGGTGCGGATCGGCAGGCTCGGCACGGCCATCGTCGAGGAGGCCGCCGACGGTCTCCAGCTGGGGGTCTGAGCGGTGCGCGGGCCGGCAGGGGCACGAGTGCAGGAAGAAGGTCTTGTTGCAGGAGAGGGGCGTGTTTATCGTCAGGCAGACGACTATGATCGCGGCATGTCTCCCTACGACCCGTCGGCCTTTCCCCCCTTCGCTGTCACCGTCGACCTGGTCGTGCTCACCGTGCGCCGCCACGCGCTGTGCGCACTGGTGGTGCGGCGGGGCGAGCAGCCGTTCCAGGGGCGCTGGGCGCTGCCCGGCGGCTTCGTCCGGGAGGACGAGGACCTCACCACCGCGGCCGCCCGCGAGCTCGTCGAGGAGACCGGGCTGTGCGTGGACGACCCCGGTGCTCCGACGTCCGACCCGGTCAAGGGCGCGCACCTGGAGCAGCTCGCCACCTACGGCGACCCACAGCGCGACCCGCGGATGAGGGTCGTCAGCGTCGCGCACCTCGCGCTCGCCCCGGACCTGCCCGCGCCGCGCGCCGGCGGCGACGCGAACAGCGCGCGCTGGGCGTCCATCGACGAGTTGCTGCTGGAGAGCGAGGGGGACCGGGACGGCGAGGAGGCCGCGGCGCTGGCCTTCGACCACGCCCGGATCCTGGCCGACGGCGTCGAGCGGGCCCGGTCCAAGATCGAGTACTCCTCGCTGGCCACCGCCTTCTGTCCGCCGGAGTTCACCGTGGGCGAGCTCCGCAGGGTCTACGAGGCGGTGTGGGGTGTTTCGCTCGACCCGCGGAACTTCCACCGGAAGGTGACCGGCACGCCGGGCTTCCTGGTCCCGTCCGGCGGCACCACCACCCGGCAGGGCGGCCGTCCCGCACAGCTGTTCCGGCCCGGCGGGGCGACGCTGCTCAACCCGCCGATGCTGCGCCCCGAGGTCTGAGCGCCGGGCCTGCCTCCGCCGGACACCCCGGCCCCGCAGGCTCCAACCCTGCACCAAAAGTCTGAAATGTCGCGTTATCTTGCTGCGGTAGCCGTCCTGCCGCGCAGCGGTCTTCCCTACCGCGAGAGAAGCGATGCTCCAGGCCATCGGACTCACCAGCACTCCCCGCCGCAACGGCCCTCCCGCCGTGCGGGACCTCAGTTTCGAGGCTCTGCCCGGCCAGGTCACCGCGTTGCTCGGGGCCACCGGATCGGGGAAGACCACCGCGCTGCGGCTGATGCTCGAACTCGAGCCCGGCCGCGGCCTCACCTACTACCGCGGCCGGCTGCTGCACCAGGTCGCCCACCCGGGCCGTGAGGTCGGTGTGCTCCTCGGCGACGTCCCCGGCCACCCCGCGCGCACCGTCCGCGGGCAGCTGCGGATGCTCTGCGCCGCCTTCGGCGCCCCTGTCGCGCGCGCGGACGAGATGATCGAAGCGGTCGGCCTCACCGGCGTCCACGATCTGCGCCTCGGCGGTCTGCCCCTCGGCATGGACCGCCGACTCGGCCTGGCCTGCGCCCTGTTGGGGGCTCCGCACACCCTGCTCCTCGACGAGCCGGGGGCCGGGCTCGCCGCCCGGGAGAACCTCTGGCTCTACGAACTCCTCAAGGTCCATGCGGGAGGTGGCGGAACGGTTCTCTTCACCACCGCCGACCCCAAGGAGGCCGCCCGCAACGCCGACCGCGTCATCACGCTCGACGCCGGCCGGCTCGCCGCCGACCAGGAGGCCGCCGAGTTCGCCCGCACCCGCCTCCGCCCCCGCGTCGCCGTCCGCACCCCGCACGCCGCCCGGCTCGCCGCCGTCCTGAACCAGGAGGCCCGGGCCGCCCGCCGCTCCGTCGAGGTCGTCGCCGAGGGCGGCAGCCGGCTGTCGGTCTACGGCAGCGACTGCGCCGCCGTCGGCGACACCGCCTTCCGCCACGGCGTCCTCGTACACCGCCTCACCGACGAGCTCGGCGACACCGGCGCACCCCTCGCCGATGACCCCCCGGCCCCGGCCCCCGCCTCCGCTCAGGCCGCCCCCACCCCCGCTGCCCCCGAGCACGCCGACCCCGCCCGCCGTCCCGCCCGCGCGCCCCGCCGCCCCGTCCGGTACGAGATCCGGCGCCTTCTCGGCCTGCCGTCCACCTGGCTGGTCGCCGCGGCCACGCTCGGCGTCTCCGTCGTGCTCGCCGTGCTGCTCGCCCGCGGCGGCGACACCCCGGTCCCGGTCGCCGTGGCCGGCTGGCCGGAGCTCTCCCCGCTGCCGCCGGCCGCGCTCGGCGCCGGTCTCCTCGGCGCGCTCGCCTTCGGCGACGAGTACCGTCACCCCGCCCTCACCTCGGGCCGCGGTGTCGTCCCGCGCCGCCTCGGCCTGCTGGTCGCCAAGCTCGCCGTCAGCGGCGCGATCGCCCTGCTGCTCGGGGTGCTCACCGTCGTCCTCGACATCGCGGTCCTTCGCCTTGTCTACGGCGGCGACTTGATTCCCGTACCGGAGAACTGGGCCCCGCTGTCCGCGAGTTGGCTGGGGCTGGCGGTCGGCTGCGCCTGGGCGGGCGTGCTGGGGGCCGGGGTGTTCCGGGCGACCGCGGCCGGCGTGGCCGCGGTGCTCGCGGTCCCGGTGGCCGTCGTCCCCGCGCTGCGCGCCGTGCTCACCCGTGTGCCGACCCGGCCCGTCGCCGGGCTCCCGGCCCGGCTGCGCGAACTGCTGCCGACGCAGTGGCCCTCCGCCGGCGACCGCTGGCTCGACGGCGTGCTCCGGGTGGTGGGGCAGCCCGTCGCGATGGCCCTGGTGGTGTCGCTGGCGACGCTCCTCGGTGCGTACCTGCTCACCGGCCTTCGCCGCAGCGCGCGTTGGTGATCAACTCTGGAATGATCTCTTCCGCTTCTGGTGATCTTCTGCCGTAACTCCCTTGAAAATGCCTGCTTCGCACCGATTAAGCGTCAATTGTTCAAGGGGTGCCGATCACCCTTTCGTGTGCTTTTCACCAAAGACCTCAAGGGGTGCGGAAGCCGCGCCGACAAAGGATGCGTGAGTACCCTTGCGCACACCATGATGACCGCCGCCCGCCCCGCCGACTCCGGCCTGGCCGCCACGGGCGATCTCGACCGCTACCCGTTCGGGGAGGCGCCCGGCGTCGACCGCGTCGGGCCGTCCGCCTGGGAGGGCGCGGACACCGACCTCGGCCGGGTCGGCCGGCGGTCCGCCGGCAGCCGGGGCCGCGGACTGCACGGCCAACTCGTCCAGCAGCTCGGTCAGATGATCGTCTCCGGCGATCTCGGTGCCGACCGGCCGCTCGTCCCCGAGGAGATCGGCCAGCGCTTCGAGGTGTCGCGCACCGTGGTGCGCGAGTCGCTGCGCGTGCTGGAGGCCAAGGGTCTGGTCAGCGCCCGCCCCAACGTCGGCACCCGGGTCCGCCCGGTCAGCGACTGGAACCTGCTGGACCCGGACATCATCGAGTGGCGCGCCTTCGGCCCGCAGCGCGACGACCAGCGCCGCGAGCTCAACGAGCTGCGCTGGATCATCGAGCCCCTGGCCGCCCGGCTCGCCGCCGGCCACGGCCGCGAGGACGTCCAGCAGCGCCTCGCCGACATGGTCGAGATCATGGGCCACGCCTTCGCCCAGGCGGACGGCCTCACCTTCGCCCGCGCCGACGCCGAGTTCCACTCCCTGCTCATCCAGCTCGCGGGCAACCGCATGCTGGAGCACCTCTCCGGGATCGTCGCGGCCGCCCTCCAGGTCTCCGGCGCCACCGCCACGGGCTGTGAGCGCCCCGGCGAGTCCTGCCTCGCGCACCACGCCCGGATCGTCGACTGCCTCGCCTCCGGCGACGCCCAGGGGGCCGAGACGGCCATGCGGCAGCTGCTCACGGTCCACCCGGAGCCGGGCGGCGTGGTGCCGCCCCCGCGCGAGCACTGACTACGGCCAAGGGCTCCGGCGGTGCGATCATGGGGTGAATCGCCCTTCTGGCCGGTTCGTCGCATTTGGGGTGTGACTCGGGCCACGCGGAATGGGCGTAACGCTCTTCGAGGCAGTGCGATGACTTAAGAGGTGACAGCCGAGGAAGGAATACAGCAGCCCCGTGAGGCGCTGTCCAGTTCCCCGGTCCAGCCCGCGCCGTCGGCACATCCCCAGCCGTCGGTCGTCGGCTCCGGCCCGATCATGGGCGGGGCCGGAAGCCGTTTTCCATCGTTCCGAGAGGTTGTTCGTGTCGGCCAGCACATCCCGTACGCTCCCGCCGGAGATCGCCGAGTCCGAGTCTGTGATGGCGCTCATCGAGCGGGGAAAGGCTGATGGGCAGATCGCCGGCGATGACGTGCGTCGGGCCTTCGAGGCTGACCAGATTCCGCCAACCCAGTGGAAGAATGTTCTGCGCAGCCTCAATCAGATCCTCGAGGAAGAGGGTGTGACGCTGATGGTCAGTGCAGCGGAGTCGCCGAAGCGCGCCCGCAAGAGCGTCGCAGCGAAGAGCCCGGCCAAGCGCACCGCCACCAAGACCGTCACCGCCAAGACGACCGTGACCAGGACCGTCGCGGCCGCCCCGGCGGCCCCGGCGGCCGAGAGCGCGGAATCCGCCGAGGAGGCCGCAGCTCCGGCCAAGAAGGCGGCCGCCAAGAAGACCGCGGCCAAGAAGACGGCGGCGAAGAAGACCGTCGCCAAGAAGACCGCGGCGAAGAAGACCACCGCCAAGAAGGACGAGGACGAGATCCTCGAGGGCGAGGAGCTGCTCGAGGACGTCGCGCCCGGCAAGGGTGAGGAAGAGGACACCGAGGGCGAGAACAAGGGCTTCGTCCTGTCCGACGAGGACGAGGACGACGCGCCTGCCCAGCAGGTCGCCGTCGCCGGTGCCACCGCCGACCCGGTCAAGGACTACCTCAAGCAGATCGGCAAGGTCCCGCTGCTCAACGCCGAGCAGGAGGTCGAGCTCGCCAAGCGCATCGAGGCCGGTCTGTTCGCCGAGGACAAGCTGGCGAACTCCGACAAGCTCGCTCCGAAGCTCAAGCGCGAGCTGGAGATCATCGCCGAGGACGGCCGCCGCGCCAAGAACCACCTCCTGGAGGCCAACCTCCGTCTGGTGGTCTCGCTGGCCAAGCGCTACACCGGCCGCGGCATGCTCTTCCTGGACCTGATCCAGGAGGGCAACCTGGGTCTGATCCGCGCCGTCGAGAAGTTCGACTACACCAAGGGCTACAAGTTCTCCACGTATGCCACCTGGTGGATCCGTCAGGCGATCACCCGCGCCATGGCCGACCAGGCCCGCACCATCCGTATCCCGGTGCACATGGTCGAGGTCATCAACAAGCTCGCGCGCGTCCAGCGCCAGATGCTCCAGGACCTGGGCCGCGAGCCCACCCCGGAGGAGCTGGCCAAGGAGCTCGACATGACCCCGGAGAAGGTCATCGAGGTCCAGAAGTACGGCCGCGAGCCGATCTCGCTGCACACCCCGCTGGGCGAGGACGGCGACAGCGAGTTCGGCGACCTGATCGAGGACTCCGAGGCGGTCGTCCCGGCCGACGCGGTGAGCTTCACCCTCCTCCAGGAGCAGCTGCACTCGGTGCTCGACACCCTCTCCGAGCGTGAGGCCGGCGTGGTCTCCATGCGCTTCGGTCTGACCGACGGCCAGCCGAAGACGCTGGACGAGATCGGCAAGGTCTACGGCGTCACGCGTGAGCGGATCCGCCAGATCGAGTCGAAGACGATGTCGAAGCTGCGTCACCCGTCCCGCTCCCAGGTCCTGCGGGACTACCTCGACTAGAAGCACGACGCGCTGCGGCGCGCCGGACCTCAGGGCCCGGTTCCCCGGAAAGGGGGAACCGGGCCCTTCGGCTGTGCGCGGGTGCGCGCACGGGGTAGCTGCACGACTCTGGGTGAACCGAGAACACCGGAGAGTCAGGAGAGTCGATGCGTCGTCCCATCGCCCGAGCAGTGACCGGCGCCCTGGGCCTGGTGTCTGCGGCGGCCGCAGCTCTGATCGCACCCGCCCCCGCGACCGCCGACCGCGTGGTCGTCGGGGGCGAGCCCGTCGAGGTCGCCCACACGCCCTGGGTCGTGGCGCTCTCCAGTCGTGACCGGTTCGGAGGTATGCGGGCCGGACAGTTCTGCGGAGGGGTCGTCGTCGCCCCCACCAAGGTGCTCACCGCGGCGCACTGCCTGAGCCCCGACGTGCTCGGCGGCGCGCCCGAGGACGTGTCCGACCTGGCGGTCATCGCCGGCCGCAGCGAGCTCACGGACCAGGGCGGGCAGGAGATCGCGGTCACCGGGACCTGGATCAATCCGGCGTACGAGGCGGCCACGAACGCCGGGGACCTCGCCGTCCTGACCCTGGAGAGCGCGCTGCCGAGCTCGCACGTGATCGCCACGGCCGGGCCGGGGGACATCGCGTACACGCCGGGCACGGCCGCGTCGGTGTACGGCTGGGGCGACACGACCGGGAGCGGTACGTACGCGACCTCGCTCCGTGCGGCGCGGGTGCAGGTGCTGGAGGACGCCGCCTGTGAGCGGGCCTATCCGGGGAACGCGAAAGGCGACTACCAGGCCGCGACGATGCTGTGCGCGGGAGATCCGCAGGGCGGCAGGGACGCCTGCCAGGGGGACAGCGGCGGACCGCTGGTCGCGATGGGCCGGCTGATCGGCCTGGTGTCCTGGGGCAGCGGCTGCGGCGAGGCGGCGAACCCGGGGGTCTACACGCGGGTCTCGGCGGTGCTGCCGGATCCGCTGCCGAAGGCGGCGTCCCGGGGCTGAGGCCTCGGGGGGTACGAGGACGGGCGGCCGCCCCCAGCGCTGCGGGGGACGGCCGCCCGTCGTCCGGTACGGGACCGGCTGTGGCTCGTCGTGGATGCGAGTCGTGGATGCGAGGTGTCAGCGGTCCTCGTCGACCGCGGCGGCCGGCACGTCGGTGAGCCGGTCCGTCTCATCCTGTATCTCTGCGGCGATCTTCTTGAGTTCCGGCTCGAACTTGCGCCCGTGGTGAGCGCAGAAGAGCAAGTCACCGCCGCTCGTCAGGACGACGCGCAGATATGCCTGGGCGCCGCAACGGTCGCAACGGTCAGCGGCCGTCAGGGGGCTCGCGGGGGTCAGAACAGTAGTCACGTCGCCTCTTCTCTAGCTCGACGAGCTGTCGTACCAGGGTCAACATCCAACCAGGCCGAAAACGTTCCCGCTCGTGGCTTTTCCTCGAAAATTCTCGGTCGAGGTGGCTGTCTGCTGCCGGTTGGCGGCGAATGGGCCGTATTGCTTCGCTCTACGGGTTTCGCATTGCTGTTGGTCGGTCGGTCCTCCCCGGCTGGGTTGCCGGTTGTTCATGAGGACGTGCCCGGAGCCTAAATGGTTCATGCCTGGAAGGGAACGTGATGTCCACGTCACTCCTACGGGTGATCGAACACCCATGCGACTCTGGACTAGCATAGGAAATCACGAGGGTGGCGTGACAACGGCTCTACCAGGCCTCGGTACCCTCTGACCGGCGACCGACGCCGGGCCTTTACCCCCCGAGGGCCAGATTCAAATTCAGCGAGGAGCGAACCGCGTGACCGCCGAAACGTCCGTGCCGTCGAGTGCGCTGCTGACCGCAGACCGTGACGGTTCCAACTACACTGCGCGGCACCTGCTCGTACTCGAAGGGCTCGAAGCGGTTCGAAAGCGGCCCGGCATGTACATCGGGTCCACCGACAGCCGCGGCCTGATGCACTGCCTCTGGGAGATCATCGACAACTCCGTCGACGAGGCCCTGGGCGGCTACTGCGACCACATCGACGTCGTGCTGCACGACGACGGCTCCGTCGAGGTGCGGGACAACGGCCGCGGCATCCCCGTCGACGTCGAGCCCAAGACCGGGCTCTCCGGCGTCGAGGTCGTCATGACCAAGCTGCACGCCGGCGGAAAGTTCGGCGGCGGCTCGTACGCGGCCTCCGGCGGTCTGCACGGCGTGGGCGCCTCCGTGGTGAACGCGCTCTCCGCCCGGCTCGACGTCGAGGTCGACCGGAACGGCGCGACCCACGCGATCAGCTTCCGCCGCGGCGTCCCCGGCATCTTCACCGAGCAGGGCCCCGACAGCCCCTTCGACCCGGCGAACGGGCTGCTGAAGGGCAAGCGCGTCCCCAAGACCCGCACCGGCACCCGCGTCCGCTACTGGGCCGACCGGCAGATCTTCCTCAAGGACGCCAAGCTCTCCCTGGAGACGCTGCACCAGCGCGCCCGCCAGACCGCCTTCCTCGTCCCCGGCCTCACCATCGTCGTCCGCGACGAGCGCGACCTGGACGGCATCGGCAAGAGTGAGGAGACGTTCCGCTTCGACGGCGGCATCAGCGAGTTCTGCGAGTACCTCGCCCAGGACAAGGCCGTCTGCGACGTGCTCCGGCTCACCGGCCAGGGCACCTTCAAGGAGACCGTCCCGGTCCTCGACGACCGCGGGCACATGACGCCCACCGAGGTCACCCGCGAGCTCGGCGTGGACGTCGCGCTCCGCTGGGGCACCGGGTACGACAGCACGGTCCGGTCCTTCGTGAACATCATCGCCACCCCCAAGGGCGGCACCCACGTCTCCGGCTTCGACCAGGCCATCACCAAGACGGTCAACGAGGTGCTGCGCTCCGCCAAGATGCTGCGCGTCGCCGAGGACGACATCGTCAAGGACGACGCCCTGGAGGGCCTCACGGCCGTCGTCACCGTGCGGCTCGCGGAGCCGCAGTTCGAGGGCCAGACCAAGGAGGTGCTCGGCACCTCCGCGGCCCGGCGCATCGTCGCCACCGTGGTCGCCAAGGAGCTGAAGGCCTTCCTGACCTCCACCAAGCGCGACGCCAAGGCCCAGGCCCGGGCCGTCCTGGAGAAGGCCGTCGCGGCCGCCCGCACCCGGATCGCGGCGCGGCAGCACAAGGAGGCGCAGCGCCGGAAGACGGCGCTGGAGTCCTCCTCGCTGCCCGCCAAGCTGGCCGACTGCCGCAGCGACGACGTGGAGCGCAGCGAGCTCTTCATCGTCGAGGGAGACTCCGCGCTCGGCACCGCCAAGCTCGCCCGGAACAGCGAGTTCCAGGCGCTGCTGCCGATCCGCGGCAAGATCCTCAACGTTCAGAAGTCGTCCGTCTCGGACATGCTGAAGAACGCCGAGTGCGGCGCGATCATCCAGGTCATAGGAGCGGGCTCGGGTCGTACCTTCGACATCGACGCCGCCCGCTACGGCAAGATCGTGCTCCTCGTCGACGCCGACGTCGACGGCGCGCACATCCGCTGCCTGCTGCTGACCCTGTTCCAGCGCTACATGCGTCCGATGGTCGAGGCCGGCCGGGTCTTCGCCGCCGTCCCGCCGTTGCACCGCATCGAGCTGACCCAGCCCAAGAAGGGCCAGGACAAGTACGTGTACACGTACTCGGACAGCGAGCTGCGGCAGACGCTGCTGGAGTTCCAGCGCAAGGGCATCCGGTTCAAGGACGCCATCCAGCGCTACAAGGGTCTCGGCGAGATGGACGCGGACCAGCTGGCGGAGACCACGATGGACCCGCGCCACCGCACCCTGCGCCGGATCAACATCGGCGACCTGGAGGCGGCCGAGCAGGTCTTCGACCTGCTCATGGGTAACGACGTGGCGCCCCGCAAGGAGTTCATCACCAGCTCCGCGGCCACGCTGGACCGCTCGCGCATCGACGCCTGAGCCACCACAGCGGGGGGGGGGGGGGCGGCGGGGGGGCGCCGGGCGCGCCCCGGGGGGGTGGAGAACCCAGAAGGTGGTAATTTTATTAGTAGAATATTAGTGTTTGTTAAACAGCGAGAAA
>NZ_JBICVX010000015.1:0-75670 GCF_043199435.1 Streptomyces sp. NPDC048604 | reverse complement strand
CGCCCCCCCGCCGCCCCGCCCCCCACCCCCCCCCCCCCCCCCCCGGGGGGCCGGCGGGGCCGGCGGGCCCCCCGGCCCCCCCCGCTGTGCGATTCCCTCACCTGATGGAGTGAAGTGATCGAGGAGAAGAGTCCTGGATCTTCCCGCTCTGTCCATCCTTGGGCACGCGGCCGAAACGGTTCGCTGACAAGGAGAGTTCACCGGTGGAGAAGCAGGAAGGGCCGAGCACCCCGGCGGGGCGCATCGACGACCCCTGGTACGACGCGCTCGCCTCCGGCTGGGGAGAGCAGGGTGCCCCAGCCAGCCCCGAGGCCGAGGCCGCCGGTCCGCCGGGACAGGTCCCGCGCCAGGCTCAGGCCCTCACCGCCGCGGACATCTATCTGGAGGTGCAGCGCAGCCCCGCCTTCCGGGAAGTCCGCGCCCGCTACCGGCGGTTCGTCATCCCGGCGACCGGCGCGTTCCTGGCCTGGTACCTCGCGTACGTCGTCGTGGCCACCGTCGCACCGGAGTTCATGGGCCGGCCGGTCGCCGGGGCGGTGAACGTGGCGATGCTCGCCGGGCTCGCCCAGTTCCTCAGCACCTTCCTGCTGACCTGGGCGTACGCCCGGCACGCCCGCCTGCGCAGGGACCCGGCGGCGCTCGAACTGCGCTGGACCGTGTACGAACAGAACCGGGGCCAGGAGCCGACCCGGGGGACGACCCGGTGAGCGGCGAGCACCAGACCCTCGCGCTGATCCTGTTCAGCGCGTTCGTCGCGGTCACCCTGGCGATCACCACCTGGGTGAGCCGCCACCGGCACGGCTCGGCGGAGGAGTTCTACGCCGGCGGCCGGCTGTTCTCGCCCATGGAGAACGGGTTCGCCATCGCCGGCGACTACATGTCCGCCGCGTCCTTCCTCGGCATCTCCGGGCTGATCGCCCTCTTCGGCTACGACGGCATGCTCTACTCGGTCGGCTTCCTCGTCGCCTGGCTCGTGGTGCTGCTCCTCGTCGCCGAACTCGTCCGCAACTGCGGCCGGTTCACCCTCGCCGACGTCGTCGCCGCCCGCATGGCCGAACGGCCCGTCCGCATCGCCGCCGGCGCGTCGTCCGTCACCGTCTCCTTGCTCTACCTCGTGGCGCAGATGGTCGGCGCGGGCAGCCTCGTCGCGCTGCTGCTCGGCGGGACCGGCGCCGCCGCCCGCAACTGGGCCGTGATCGGCGTCGGTGCGCTGATGGTGATCTACGTGTCGCTCGGCGGGATGCGCGCCACGACCTGGATCCAGATCGTCAAGGCCGTGCTGCTCATGGCCGGTTCGGTGACCCTCACCGTGCTCGTCCTGGTGCGCTTCCACGGCGACTTCGGCCTGATGCTCAGCACCGCCGCCGAACGCAGCGGCCACGGCACGGACTTCCTCGCGCCCGGACTGCGCTACGGCGGAGACTGGACCGCACGCTTCGACTTCATCAGCCTCGGTCTGGCCCTTGTGCTCGGCACCGCCGGACTGCCGCACATCTTGTCCCGCTTCTACACCGTGCCGACCGCGGCGGCGGCCCGGCGCTCGGTCGTCTGGTCGATCGGTCTCATCGGCGGCTTCTACCTGATGACGATCGTCCTCGGGTTCGGCGCCGCCGCGATCATCGGCCCGCAGGCCGTCCGCGCCTCCAACGCCGCCGGCAACACCGCCGTGCCGCTGCTCGCCCTCGACCTGGGCGGCGGCGCGGGCTCCACGGGCGGCACGGTGCTGTTCGCGGTCGTCGCCGCCATCGCCTTCGCCACGATCCTCGCCGTCGTCGCCGGCATCACCCTGGCCTCGTCCGCCTCCGTAGCCCACGACCTGTACGCCTCGCTGCGCAGCCGCCGCGCCGGGGCGAAGCCGTACAGCGAGGTCGCCGTCGCCCGGGCCGCAGCGGCCGGGATCGGCGTGGCGGCGATCGGACTCGGGCTGCTCGCCCGCGACCTGAACGTGGCGTTCCTCGTCGGCGTCGCCTTTGCGGTGGCCGCCTCGGCAAACCTTCCGGTACTGCTGTACTCGCTGTTCTGGAGGAAGTTCACCACCCGCGGCGCGGTCTGGTCGGTGTACGGCGGACTCGTCCCGGCGGTCCTGCTGGTGCTGCTCTCTCCGGTGGTCTCCGGCAGCCCCGAGGCCCTGTTCCCCGGCGTCGACTTCCACGTCTTCCCGCTGCAGAACCCCGGCCTGGTCTCCATCCCGCTGGGCTTCCTGGCCGGCTGGATCGGCACCGTCACCTCACCCGAGGCCCCCGACGCGGCCAAGCACGCCGAGACGGAGGTCCGGGCGCTCACCGGGGCGGGCGCGGTGTGACGTGCGCGGGGCGCGGAGTCAGGGGGAGGAGACCCAGACGTACCGGTGCTCCGGCCGGCCCGTCTCCCCGTACTTGAGCGACAGCCGCACCCGGCCGGAGCGCTCAAGGAGCTTGAGATAGCGCTGGGCGGTCTGCCGGCTCACCCCCGCCCGCTCGGCGATGTCCTGCGTGGACAGCGACCCGTCGGCCGACAGCAGCACCTGCCGGACCAGTTCGGCGGTGGTGGGGGAGTGGCCCTTGGGGAGTTCGGGAGCAGCCGAACCGGCCGACAGCGCCCCGAAGATCCGGTCGACCTCGGCCTGCTCCGCCTCGCCACCGCCATCCAGGGTGCGGCGCAGCCCCGCGTACGCCTCCAGCTTGGCCCGGAGGCCGGCGAAGGCGAACGGTTTGACCAGGTACTGCAGCGCGCCGTGGCGCATGGCCGCCTGGACGGTGGCGACGTCACGGGCCGCCGTCACCATGATCACGTCGGCCTGGCGGCCGTGCCGGCGCATGTCGCGGACCACCGCGAGACCGTTGCCGTCCGGCAGGTAGTGGTCGAGCAGCACCAGGTCGACCGGAGTGTCGTCGAGGCGGGCCAGCGCCTCGGCTGCCGAATGGGCGGTGCCGGCGACATGGAAGCCGGGAACCTTGCCGACGTACGCCGCGTTGATCTGCGCGACGCGCACATCGTCGTCCACGACCAGCACCTCGATCACCGGGACTCCTCCGTGACCAGGGCGGACCCAGCGAACCCAGCGGACCCCGGGAGCGGAGCGCCCGCGGGCGGATCCGTGAGGGCCTCCGGCAGGACGACGGTGAACTCGGCCCCGCCGTCCGCCGCCGCGCCGACCCGTGCGCCGCCGCCCTGCCGCTCCGCGAGCCGGCGCACCAGCGGCAGCCCCAGGCCGCGCTTGCCGTGGGACGGCAGGTCCTTGGTCGTCCAGCCCTCCGTGAAGATCAGCTCCCGGCGGTCGTCCGGGACGCCGGCCCCGCTGTCGGTCACCCGCAGCACCGCCGTACGGCCCTCGGCGTGCAGCGCCACCTCGATCCAGGCGTCCGGTGCGCCGGCGGCCGCGTCCAGAGCGTTGTCGACGAGATTGCCGACCACGGTGACCAGCTCGCGCGGGTCGACGACACGGTCCGGCAGCAGGCTGTCCGGGGCCATCCGCAGCGAGACGCCCCGCTCGGCGGCCACGGTGGCCTTGCCGACCAGCAGCGCGGCCACCAGCGGGTCGTGGACCTTCTCGGTGACCTGCTCGGCGGTGGCCCGATGCACGCCGACAACCTCGGTGACGAATTCGACCGCCTCGTCGTGCATCTCCAGTTCCAGCAGCCCGAGGAGGGTGTGCAGCCGGTTGGCGTGCTCGTGGTCCTGGGCGCGCAGGGCGTCGATCAGACCGCGCGTCGAGTCCAGTTCACGGCCGAGCCGCTCCAGCTCGGTACGGTCGCGCAGGGTCGCTACGGCGCCGCCGTCGTCCGTGGGCATCCGGTTGGCGACGAGCACGCGGTGCCCGCGCACCGTCACCAGGTCCTCGCCGGTGACCCGGCCGCTCAGCACGTCCGTGGTCCGGCCCTCGCCCAGCACCTCCTCCAGCGGCCGCCCGGCCGCCTCGGGGCCGACGCCGAGGAGGCGCTGCGCCTCGTCGTTGATGAGCCGGACCCGGCCGCTCCTGTCGAGCGCGACGACGCCCTCGCGGATGCCGTGCAGCATCGCCTCGCGCTCGGCGAGCAGCGCGGCGATGTCGGAGAACGCCAGGTCGCGGGTCTGCCGCTGGAGGCGGCGGGAGATCAGGTACGCGGCGAGCGCGCCGGCCGCGAGGGCGCCCCCGGCGTACGCCAGCAGGCCGGGGATCGCGGCGAGCAGCCGGTCGCGCACGCTGTCGTACTCGATGCCGACGGAGACCGCGCCGACGATCCGGCCGCCGTCGTCCCGCAGCGGGGCCTTGCCGCGGGCCGAGCGGCCCAGGGTGCCGCTGTCGATCTCCATCACCTCGCGGCCCGCGAGGGCGGCGCTGGGGTCGGTCGAGACGCGCCGGCCGATCTGCGCGGGGTCGGTGTGCGACCAGCGGATGCCGCGGGTGTCCATGACAACCACGTACTCGGCCCCCGTGGCCCGCCGGATCCGCTCGGCCTCGGACTGCACCGGCCCGTCCGCGCGGGGCGGCGTACGAACGAGGTCGGCGGCCAGCCGCGGGGTCCCGGTCGTCTCGGCGATGGCCAGCGCCCGGCGCATGGCCTGGTCGTCCAGCTGGGCGGAGAGCGGGGCCAGGAACAGCCCGGTGGCCAGCACGGTCACACCGGTGGCGACGGCCAGCTGCATCAGCAGGACCTGCGAGAACATCCGCCGCGGCCAGCCCAGCCGACGCCGCCGGACGGGGCGCGGCGGGGCGGCGACAGAGGGCGAGGTCATGAGAGGAACGGTAAGGGCCCGGGAAGCGGGACCGGAAATCCCGCGACGGCCCGCCCGCCGGGCATGCGACGCGGGCCGGCCCGTCCGTGCGGCGCCTCACGGCGCGGCGGTCTGCCCCCCCCTCGCGGCCGGGCCCGCGCCGGTCTGCCCGCCGCCCGGCACGCCCCGCCGGCCGTGCGACGCGTGCGCGCCCGTCCGTGCGACGGCTCACGGCGCGCGGTCCGCCCGCCTACCGGCACGCCCCGGGCGGCGGTCCGCCCGCCTACCGGCACGCCCCGGGCGGCGGTCCGCCCGCCTCGCGGCCCGCCCCGCGCGCCGGTCTGCCCGTCTCCCGGCTCGCCCCGACCTATCCTGGTGGGCCGGTCCCGGGCCTGGTGCGGCGGCCGGTGGACCGCAGCAGACACCGAAAGGCGCAGCTCTTGGGCACGCAGCAGATTCCCGTCGTCGTCCTCGCGGGATTCCTCGGCTCCGGCAAGACCACCCTGCTCAACCATCTGCTGCGCAGCGCCCGCGGAACCCGCATCGGGGTCATGGTCAACGACTTCGGCGACATCGGGATCGACGCGATGACCGTGGCCGGGCAGGTCGGCTCCACGGTGTCCCTCGGCAACGGGTGCCTGTGCTGCGCCGTCGACGCGAGCGAGCTGGACGAGTACCTGGAGGTGCTGACCCGGCCCGAGCTCGGGCTCGATGTGATCGTGATCGAGGCCAGCGGGCTCGCCGAGCCGCAGGAGCTGGTGCGGATGGTGCTGGCCAGCGAGAACGCGAGGATCGTCTACGGCGGCCTGGTGCAGGTCGTGGACGCGGCCGAGTTCGACGCCACCCGCGAGCGCCACCCGGAGAGCGACCGGCATCTCGCCCTCGCCGACCTCGTCGTCGTCAACAAGGCCGACCGCGTCGCCGAGCCGGACCTCGCCGCCGTGCGCGAGAGCGCCGGCCGACTCGCGGAGCGGGCCGCGGTGGTCACCGCCGCGCACGGGCGGGTCGACCCCGAACTGCTCTTCGACCGCGTCGTCCCGGAGGGCGAGATCGAGGGCCAGATGTCCATCGAGGACATCCTGTACGGCGACGAGGACGCCCACGCCCACCCGCACGCCGCCTACGAGACCGTCTCCCACGCCTCGGACGTCCCGCTGCACCCGCGCAGGCTGATGGCGTTCCTGGACTCCCGCCCCGAGGGCCTCTACCGCATCAAGGGCTTCGTCGACTTCGGCGCCGCCGACCCGGCCAACCGCTACGCGGTCCACGCCGTCGGCCGCTTCCTGCGCTTCTACCCCGAGCCCTGGCCGGCCGGCGGGGAACGCCTCACCCAGCTCGTCCTCATCGGCGCGGCCGTCGACGCCCCCGCCCTCCGCAAGAACCTGGCCGCCTGCGAGCAGAACGGCCCGCAGGACACCCCGGACGACCAGTCCATGTGGGGTGTCCTGCGCTACGTCCAGCACTCGGAGGAGGAACCCTCCGAGTCGGCCGACTAGCTCGCCGGGCCCGCGAGGACCGCGACCGGCTTCGCCAGGGGCGTGCCCGAGCCGTCGCGGCGCGGGTCCGGCTCCGGCAGCTCGGACGGGGTGCCGTTCTGCTGGGCCGCCAGGGCCGGAGTCGCACCGGCCCAGGCCAGGACCAGGACGTCCTCGCCCTTCAGGAAGCGCTGGCAGCGCACGCCGCCGGTCGCGCGGCCCTTGCGCGGGTACTGGTCGAACGGCGTCAGCTTCGCCGACGTACCGGCCGTGGCGTCCAGGCTGCCCGTCGCGCCGGCCACCGTGAAGACCACCGCGTCCGCCGCCGGGTCCACCGCACTGAACGAGAGGACCTCCGCGCCCGCGCTCAGCTTGATGCCCGCCATGCCGCCCGCCGGACGTCCCTGCGGCCGCACCTGCGCGGCCTGGAAGCGCAGCAGCTGCGCGTCGGACGTGATGAAGACCAGGTCCTCCTCGCCGGTGCGCAGTTCGGTCCCGCCGACGATCCGGTCACCGTCCTTGAGGGCGATGACCTCCAGCTCGTCCTTGTTCGCCGGATAGTCCGGCACCACGCGCTTCACCACGCCCTGCGCCGTGCCGAGCGCCAGGCCCGGCGAGGACTCGTCGAGCGTGGTCAGGCAGACCACCGTCTCGTCCTCCTCCAGGGACAGGAACTCCGTCAGCGCCGCACCGCCCGCGAGGTTCGGCGCGGCCGCCGTGTCCGGCAGCTGCGGCAGGTCGATCACCGCCAGCCGCAGCAGCCGCCCGGACGAGGTCACCGCGCCCACGTCACCGCGCTGCGTCGCCGCCACCGCCGAGACGATCACGTCGTGCTTGGCCCGCTTGCCGTCCTCCACGGCCGGCAGCTCCGCCGTCGCCGTGCGGGCCAGCAGGCCGGTCGACGACAGCAGCACCCGGCACGGGTCGTCCGCGACCTGCAGCGACACCGCCGCGGCCGGAGCGCCCGCCGACTCCAGCAGGACCGTGCGCCGCTCCGTGCCGAACTTCTTCGCCACCGCGGCCAGTTCCGCCGAGACCAGCTTGCGCAGCTCCGCGTCCGACTCCAGGATCTTCGTCAGCTCGTCGATCTCGGCCGTGAGCCGGTCCCGCTCGGACTCCAGTTCCAGGCGGTCGAACTTGGTGAGCCGGCGCAGCGGGGTGTCCAGGATGTACTGCGTCTGGATCTCGCTCAGCGAGAAGCGCTCCATCAGGCGCTCCTTCGCCTGCGCCGAGTTGTCGCTCTCCCGGATCAGCCGGATGACCTCGTCGATGTCGAGCAGGGCCACCAGCAGACCCTCGACCAGGTGCAGCCGGTCGCGCTTCTTGCCGCGGCGGAACTCCGAGCGCCGCCGGACCACGTCGAAGCGGTGGTCCAGATAGACCTCCAGCAGCTCCTTCAGACCCAGCGTCAGCGGCTGGCCGTCGACAAGGGCCACGTTGTTGATGCCGAAGGACTCCTCCATGGGCGTCAGCTTGTACAGCTGCTCCAGGACCGCCTCCGGCACGAAGCCGTTCTTGACCTCGATGACCAGCCGCAGCCCGTGGGCGCGGTCGGTGAGGTCCTTGACGTCGGCGATGCCCTGGAGCTTCTTCGAGCCGACCAGGTCCTTGATCTTGGAGATGACCTTCTCGGGGCCGACCGTGAACGGCAGCTCGGTGACCACGATGCCCTTGCGGCGCGCCGTCACGTTCTCGATCGAGGTCGTCGCCCGGATCTTGAAGGTGCCGCGGCCCGACTCGTAGGCGTCCTTGATGCCGTTCAGGCCGACGATCCGGCCGCCGGTCGGCAGGTCGGGGCCGGGCACGAAGCGCATCAGCGCCTCGAGGTCCGCGTGCGGGTGCCGGATCAGGTGCCGGGCGGCGGCGATCACCTCGCCCAGGTTGTGCGGCGGCATGTTGGTCGCCATGCCGACCGCGATGCCCGAGGCGCCGTTGACCAGCAGGTTCGGGTACGCCGCGGGAAGCGCGACCGGCTCCTGCTCCTGGCCGTCGTAGTTGGGCGTGAAGTCGACGGTGTCCTCGTCGATCGAGTCCGTCATCAGCAGCGCGGCGGCCGCCATCTTGGACTCGGTGTACCGCATCGCGGCCGGCGGGTCGTCGTTGCCGAGCGAGCCGAAGTTGCCGTGACCGTCGACCAGGGGCAGCCGCATGGAGAACGGCTGCGCCATGCGCACCAGCGCGTCGTAGATCGACGCGTCGCCGTGCGGGTGGAGCTTGCCCATGACCTCGCCGACGACGCGGGCGCACTTCACATAGCCGCGCTCGGGCCGCAGCCCCATCTCGGACATCTGGTAGACGATGCGGCGCTGCACCGGCTTCATGCCGTCGCGGGCGTCGGGCAGGGCGCGCGAGTAGATCACCGAGTACGCGTACTCGAGGAAGGAGCCCTGCATCTCGTCGACGACGTCGATGTCGAGGATCCTCTCCTCGAACGCGTCGTCCGGCGGCGGTGTCTTCGTGCTGCGGCGGGCCATCGCGGCTGCGGCTCCTTCACCAACAAGGTTGATCTGACGCGGACCATTGTGGACCGTCGCACCGACAACGCCGACCGCGACCCGGAAGAGGGACAGTCCGATGCGGCGGGAACTTCGCGAGGTGTCGGTGCGCTTGCATACAGTGGCAGGACTCTTCCACATCGCGATCGAAGGGACGTACATGCCCATGGGTCACACGGCCACAGCCCAGGCCGGCTCCGGCGGACTGACAGCGACCGAGCACCGGCTGGCCAACGGCCTGCGCGTGGTGCTCTCCGAGGACCACCTGACCCCGGTCGCCGCGGTCTGCCTCTGGTACGACGTCGGCTCGCGCCACGAGGTCCCCGGCCGCACCGGCCTTGCGCACCTCTTCGAGCACCTGATGTTCCAGGGCTCGCAGCAGGTCAAGGGCAACGGGCACTTCGAGCTGGTGCAGGGCGCCGGCGGCTCGCTGAACGGCACGACGAGCTTCGAGCGCACCAACTACTTCGAGACCATGCCCGCCCATCAGCTGGAGCTGGCGCTCTGGCTGGAGGCGGACCGCATGGGCTCGCTGCTGGCCGCCCTGGACGACGAGTCCATGGAGAACCAGCGCGACGTGGTGAAGAACGAGCGCCGCCAGCGCTACGACAACGTGCCCTACGGCACCGCCTTCGAGAAGCTCACCGGCCTCGCGTACCCCGAGGGCCACCCGTACCACCACACGCCGATCGGCTCCATGGCCGACCTGGACGCCGCCACCCTCGAGGACGCGCGGAACTTCTTCCGCACGTACTACGCGCCGAACAACGCGGTGCTCTCGGTCGTCGGCGACATCGACCCCGAGGAGACCCTCGCCTGGATCGAGAAGTACTTCGGCTCCATCCCCTCGCACGACGGCAAGCAGCCGCCGCGCGACGGCTCGCTCCCGGAGACCATCGGCGAGCAGCTGCGCGAGGTCGTCGAGGAGGAGGTCCCGGCCCGTGCGCTGATGGCCGCCTACCGCCTGCCGCACGACGGCACCCGCGAGTGCGACGCGGCCGACCTGGCCCTGACGGTGCTCGGCGGCGGCGAGTCCTCCCGGCTGCACAACCGGCTGGTCCGCCGCGACCGCACCGCCGTCGCCGCCGGTTTCGGCCTGCTGCGGCTGGCCGGCGCGCCCTCGCTGGGCTGGCTGGACGTGAAGACCTCCGGCGGCGTCGAGGTGCCGCAGATCGAGGCGGCCGTCGACGAGGAGCTCGCGCGGTTCGCCGCCGAGGGCCCGACGGACGAGGAGATGGAGCGCGCCCAGGCGCAGTTGGAGCGCGAGTGGCTGGACCGGCTCGGCACGGTCGCCGGCCGCGCCGACGAACTGTGCCGGTTCGCGGTGCTGTTCGGCGACCCGCAGCTGGCGCTGACCGCCGTGCAGCGGGTCCTCGACATCACCGCGCAGGAGGTGCAGGCGGTCGCCGCGGCCAAGCTGCGCCCCGACAACCGGGCGGTGCTCGTGTACGAGCCGATCACCGCGGGCCAGGGCGACCCGGCCGCAGAGAGCGACAGCGACGAGGAAGAGGGAGCCGGCCAGTGAGCGACGCTGCCGCGTCTTTGACGACCATGGAGTTCCACCCGCAGCCTCAGCCCGGCGACGCCCGCCCCTGGGCCTTCCCGGCCCCCGAGCGCGGCTCGCTCGACAACGGTCTGACGGTCCTGCGCTGCCACCGCCCCGGCCAGCAGGTGGTGGCCGTCGAGATCGT
This sequence comes from Streptomyces sp. NPDC048604, assembly GCF_043199435.1. Taxonomy (NCBI): domain Bacteria; kingdom Bacillati; phylum Actinomycetota; class Actinomycetes; order Kitasatosporales; family Streptomycetaceae; genus Streptomyces; species Streptomyces sp. NPDC048604. Next base: position 65,335 of record NZ_JBICVX010000015.1, on the reverse strand, counting down.
CGTCGACGCCCCGCTGGACGCCGAGCCGGCCGGCCTGGACGGCGTGGCCACGATCATGGCCCGCGCGCTGTCCGAAGGCACGGACAAGCACTCCGCCGAGGAGTTCGCCGCCGAACTGGAGCGCTGCGGCGCGACCCTGGACGCGCACGCCGACCATCCGGGCGTGCGGGTCTCCCTGGAGGTCCCGGTCTCCCGGCTGCCGAAGGCGCTCGGCCTGCTCGCCGAGGCGCTGCGCGCGCCCGCGTTCGTCGACACCGAGATCGAGCGGCTGGTGCGCAACCGGCTCGACGAGATCCCGCACGAGCAGGCCAACCCGGCCCGCCGCGCGGCCAAGCAGCTCTCCAAGGAGCTGTTCCCGGCCGGTTCGCGCATGTCGCGGCCGCGCCAGGGCACCGAGGAGACGGTGGCCCCCATCGACGCCGCGGCCGTGCGGGCCTTCTTCGAGGCCCATGTGCGGCCCGCCAACGCCACCGCGGTGGTCGTCGGCGACCTCACCGGCATCGACCTGGACGCCCTGCTCGCCGACACCCTCGGCGACTGGAGCGGCGACACCGCGGTGTCGCACCCGGTGGCGCCGATCACCGCCGACGACACGGGCCGTGTGGTCATCGTGGACCGCCCCGGCGCGGTCCAGACGCAGCTGCTGATCGGCCGCGTCGGCGCGGACCGGCACGACAGCGTGTGGCCGGCGCAGGTGCTCGGCACGTACTGCCTCGGCGGCACCCTCACCTCCCGGCTCGACCGCGTGCTGCGCGAGGAGAAGGGCTACACGTACGGCGTGCGCGCCTTCGGCCAGGTGCTGCGCTCGGACGGCCGGGGCAACGGCGCGTCCATGCTCGCCATCAGCGGCTCGATCGACACCCCCAACACCGGCCCGGCACTTGACGACCTGTGGAAGGTGCTGCGCACCCTCGCGGCCGAGGGTCTGACGGACGCCGAGCGCGATGTGGCGGTGCAGAACCTGGTGGGCGTGGCACCGCTCAAGTACGAGACGGCGGCCTCGGTCGCCGGCACGCTCGCCGACCAGGTCGAGCAGCGTCTTCCGGACGATTTCCAGGCGCAGTTGTACGCCCGGCTCGCCGAGACGGGCACGGTGGAGGCGACGGCCGCCGTCGTCAATGCCTTCCCTGTGGACCGGCTGGTGACGGTTCTGGTCGGCGACGCCGCCGAGATCGAGGAGCCGGTGCGCGCCCTCGGCATCGGCGAAGTCACCGTCGTGACCGGCTGATCGACCCGGCCCCAGGCCACTGCGAGGACCTCGATGCCCCGATGCGTCGGGGTCCTCCCGTTTGTCCGGATCGAGGGGGAAAGCTACGTGAATGCCCTGTGGGATGCGCTACAAACTTCCGTGTCTGTTTGGTGATTGAAAGACGGTCCGCTTAGCGTCGGTCCGGCTGTTCGTCGGTTGCACATGCCGCACCCGCGGCAACGGACAGTCATCGCCGAGTCCCCGAAGGTGCGAGCCTGGGGAGCCGGGGACCCACCGTCCCTGGGGTGAATCGGACGCCTTCGCCTTCCGGCGGAGGAGCCCGTAGGAGACCTTCCTGCTCCGAACCCGTCAGCTAACCCGGTAGGCGAGAAGGAAGGAAAGGATCAGCCACTTCATGGCGTTCACCCGTGCCACCGGGAAGCATCGTGGTCCCAGCCGTCTGGCGCGCCGCAGCGCGGGCGTCGCCGGCGTCGCCGCCCTCGCCACCACCGGCGTGATCGGCACCCTCGCCTCCCCGGCGCTCGCCGTCGACACGGAGGCCGCCGCCCTCGAGGACACCGGCCTGATCCAGGCGATCAGCGTGGACTCGCTCGCGGACCGCATAGACGCCCAGGCCGCCGCCCAGGAGCAGGAGGCCTTCGAGGCCGCCGCCAAGGCGAAGGCCGAGGCCGAGGCGAAGCGCAAGGCCGAGGCCCGCGCCAAGAAGATCCGCGAGGAGCGTGAGCGCGCCGCCCGCGAGGCCGAGCGCAAGCGTCTGCACTCCTTCCGGCTGCCCATCGCCGGCTCGTACGTCACCACCGGCTACAAGGCCGGCGGCTCGCTCTGGTCCTCCGGCAGCCACTCCGGCATCGACTTCAAGGCGCCCTACGGCAGCACGGTCGGCTCTGTCGGCGCCGGCACCGTCGTCGAGGCCGGCTGGGGCGGCGCGTACGGCAACAACGTGGTGATCCGGATGCTCGACGGCACGTACACCCAGTACGGCCACCTTGCCTCCATCACGGTCTCGGTCGGCGAGTCCGTCATGCCGGGCCAGCAGATCGGCGTCTCCGGCTCGACCGGCAACTCCACCGGCCCGCACCTCCACTTCGAGGCCCGCTCCGGCGCCGAGTACGGCTCGGACATCAACCCGCTCGCGTATCTGCGCGCCCGCGGCGTGAACGTCTGACGGACCGGCAGGACCCGCGGACAGCGCACCGGAAAAGCCCCGGCTCGTACGGAGTCGGGGCTTTTCCGCGTCCGAAAGACATCCATGATTCACGATCGGCCGTCGGAATTACCGCTCCGCTGCAATAGAGTCACCGAAGAGTCGGCGAACAGGGGACCGTCGGCGGGTTTCACGCGGATTAAGGCGGAGGTCGGACATGCGCATTCCCGCGCATTCGGTGTGCACGGCGATCCGGGACGACATCGTCTCCGGGGTCTTGGAGCGGGGCAGCCGGCTGACCGAGGAGCAGCTGGCCCGCCGGTACGGCGTCTCCCGCGTCCCGGTCCGCGAGGCGCTGCGCACCCTGGAGTCCGAGGGCTTCGTGGTGAGCCGCCGGCACGCCGGCGCGCATGTCGCCGAGCCCACCGAACAGGAGGCCGCCGACCTGCTCGACGTCCGCTCGCTCCTTGAGCCGCTCGCCGCCGGGCGGGCCGCCCAGCGCCGCACCGAGGCGCACCTCAAAGTGCTGCGCGGCCTGGTGCGGCTGGGGCAGGAGCGGGCCCGGCGCGGACAGGGCGAGGACCTGCGCTCGCTCGGCGGCTGGTTCCACGAGACCCTGGCGCAGGCTTCCGGCAGCCCGGCGCTCACCGCGCTGCTCACCCAGTTGCGGCACAAGATCGCCTGGATGTACGCGGTCGAGACCTCCGCCCGCCCCGTGGACACCTGGGCCGAGCACGGCGCGATCGTGGACGCGTTGGCCCGCGGCGACGCCGAGCGGGCCCGCGCGCTCACCGCGCTGCACGCCGAGCGCACCCTGCCGCTTCACCGGTTGCGCCGGCCGGAGCGGGACCGTGTGAGGACTTCGCAACATTCCGTAAACATCGCGGGCTCACTGCATTAACAGGCGCGCCGTATACAAAGAAGTGCAATTCGCGGGACGGGGGAATTCCCCGCACCCGGGATTCCGGCTGCCCGGAATCGGAGCAGGCCGGATTTCCGGCCGGACGAAATGTCGGGCGGCAGGAATCGCCGGCTGCCCGGAAATGCGAGAGCCGCCCCGCCGGAATTCCGGCACAGGCGGCTCTTCGCGTCGGGTGCGACGCTCCCGGATCCCGCGGAGGGATCAGACGGTCTCGGGCAGCTCGTCGAGGCCCTCGGCCACCAGCTTCGCCAGGCGGTCCAGGGCGGCCTCGGCGCCCTCGCCGTCCGAAGCGAGCACGATCTCCTCGCCGCCCTGCGCGCCCAGACCGAGGACCGCGAGCATGGAGGCGGCGTTGACCGGGTTGCCGTCGGCCTTGGCGATCGTCACCTGAACGCCGGAGGCCGTGGCGGCACGGACGAAGATGGAGGCGGGGCGGGCGTGCAGGCCCTCGGCCCAGCCGACGTTGACGCGGCGCTCTGCCATGGTGTTGCCCTTCGGGTCTCAGGAGTTGTCTAGACCAGTCTCGCACAGCTTGCCGGGTGGCTCGTACCGCCCTTCGGCCCGGTGCCGCCGGGCCCGCGGGTTCCCCTCACCCTGCCCGGCGCCGACCGGCTGCGCGACCGGTGCCCGGGGCGTGCCCCGGCCGTAGGCTTGCGCCATGCAGACGCCGTCGGAACACGCGTACCCCGACCACTGGGAGGCCGACGTCGTGCTGCGCGACGGCGGCACCGCGCGGATCAGGCCGATCACCGTCGACGACGCCGACCGGCTGGTCAGCTTCTACGAGCAGGTGTCGGACGAGTCGAAGTACTACCGGTTCTTCGCCCCGTACCCGCGGCTCTCGGCCAAGGACGTGCACCGCTTCACCCATCACGACTACGTGGACCGGGTCGGGCTCGCGGCCACCGTCGGCGGCGAGTTCATCGCCACCGTCCGCTACGACCGCATCGACGAGACCGGCCGCCCGGCGCCCGCGCCCGCCGACGAGGCCGAGGTCGCCTTCCTCGTCCAGGACGCCCACCAGGGGCGAGGCGTCGCCTCGGCCCTGCTCGAACACATCGCGGCAGTGGCGCGGGAGCGGGGGATCCGGCGGTTCGCGGCGGAGGTGCTGCCCGCCAACAACAAGATGATCAAGGTCTTCACGGACGCCGGCTACACCCAGAAGCGGAGCTTCGAGGACGGCTCGGTCCGGCTCCACCTGGACCTGGAGCCCACCGACCGCTCGCTCGCCGTGCAGCGCGCCCGTGAGCAGCGCGCCGAATCGCGCTCGGTGCACCGGCTGCTCGCGCCCGGCTCGGTCGCGGTCGTCGGCACCGGCCGCACCCACGGCGGCGTGGGCCGCGCCGTGCTCCGCAACCTCCTGGACGCCGGCTTCACCGGGCCCGTGTACGCGGTGAACCGCTCGCTGCCCGAGGACGCGACGGAACTCGACGGCGTCCCCGCCTTCCGCTCGGTGGGCGAGATCGGCGCGCCCGTCGACCTGGCGGTCGTCGCGGTCCCCGCCGAGCGGGTCCCCGAGGCCGTGGCCGACTGCGGCGAGCACGGGGTGCAGGGCCTCGTCGTGCTGTCCGCCGGATATGCGGAGAGCGGCGACACCGAGGGCCGGCGGCGGCAGCGCGAGCTGCTGCGGCAGGCCCGTTCGTACGGGATGCGGGTCATCGGCCCCAACGCCTTCGGGATCATCAACACCGCCCCGGACGTCCGGCTGAACGCCTCGCTCGCGCCGCAGCCGCCGGCCGCCGGGCGGATCGGGCTGTTCGCCCAGTCCGGCGCGATCGGCATCGCCCTGCTAGCCGGGCTGCACCGGCGCGGCGCCGGGCTCTCCTCCTTCATCTCGGCCGGCAACCGGGTGGACGTCTCCGGCAACGACTACCTCCAGTACGGCTACGACGACCCCGACACCGACGTCGTCCTGCTCTACCTGGAGTCCATGGGCAACCCCCGCAAGTTCACCCGCCTCGCCCGGCGCACCGCGGCGGTCAAGCCGGTCGTCGTGGTCAGGGGCGCGCGGCACAGCGGCAGCGCGCCGCCCGGACACCGGGTCCCCGCCACCCGCATCCCGCACGCCACCGTCTCCGCGCTGCTGCGGCAGGCCGGCGTGATCCGCGTCGACACGGTGACCGAACTGGTCGACGCGGGCCTGCTGCTGGCGGGCCAGCCGCTTCCGGACGGGCCCCGCGTCGCCGTCCTCGGCAACTCCGAGTCCCTCGGGCTGCTCACGTACGACGCCTGCCTGACGGAGGGCCTGCGTCCGCTCCGGCCCCTGGACCTGACGACCGCGGCGACGCCCGACGACTTCCGCCGCGCGCTCGCCAAGGCGCTCGCCGACCCCCTGTCCGACGCCGTCGTCGTCACCGCGATCCCGTGGGTCGGGGAGAACGGCGTCACCGAGTCGGGCGAAGGCGAGGTCCTGGCCGCGGCCCTGCGCTCCGCGGTCGCCTCCGCCGACGGGCCGGCGAAGCCGGTCGTGGTCGTGCACGTCGAGATGGGCGGCCTCGCGGAGGCCCTGTCCGCGGCGGCCAGTACGGCCCCGGGCGCGGCGGCCCGCAGACAGCCGGCACCCGAGGCGGGGGCGCCGCCGGCGGCCGCGGGGGCGTCGTCCCCCGCCGTCCCTCCGACGACCCCCGCCGTCCCTACACCCCCCGCCGTCCCGACGGCCCCCACCGCGAATCCCCCCACCACCCCCGGCAACATCCCCGCCTACCCCGCCGCCGAGCGGGCCGTGCGGGCGCTGGCCGAGGCGGTGCGGTACGCGCAGTGGCGACGGCAGTCCGCCGACCCCGGCCGGGTCCCCGAGTACGAGGACATCGACGAGGCCGGCGCCGCCGCGCTCATCGAGCGGCTGCTCGGCGACGAGGTCGACGAGAAGGGCACGACCCTCGGCACGGACGCGGCGAGCGAGCTGCTCGGCCGGTACGGGATCGAGGTCCTGCCCGCCCGGCCCGCGCCCAGCCCGGACGCCGCCGTCGCCGCCGCGGCCCGCCTCGGCTACCCGGTCGCCCTCAAGACCACCGCCCCGCATCTGCGCCACCGCCCCGACCTCGGCGGCGTACGGCTCGACCTGGCGACCGAGGAACAGCTGCGGGCCGCGTACGCCGAGCTCACCGAGACGCTCGGCAAGCCGGAGGAGCTCCAGCCGGTCGTCCAGGCGATGGTGCCGCGCGGTGTCGACACCGTGCTGCGCGCCGCGATCGACCCGGCCGTGGGCGCGGTGCTCTCGTTCGGTCTGGCCGGCGCCCCCTCCGAGCTGCTCGGCGACACCTCCCACCGGCTCGTCCCGGCCACCGACCGGGACGCCGCCGAGCTCGTCCGGTCCATCCGGACCGCCCCGCTCCTGTTCGGCTGGCGCGGCTCCGCGCCCGTCGACACCCCCGCCCTGGAGGAGCTGCTGCTGCGGCTGTCCCGGCTGGTCGACGACCACCCCGAGGTCGTGGCGGTCGCGCTCGAACCCGTCGTCGTCGCCCCGCGCGGCGTCTGCGTCCTCGGGGCCACCGTCCGTCTCGCCCCGCCCCCCGCCCGCACCGACCTCGGCCCGCGCACGCTCCCCAGCTACTGACAGCCACCGACCCGGCTCCGCCGCCACGCCGCCCCCGTGGTGACATACCCGACCGAACGGCCCCGCGACGGATCCGGAGCGCCCCCTCCGACGGATTAGGATGGAGTCCATGGCGAAGACCGGTACGACGACCCAGGGGCTGCGCGCGGCGATCGAGCGCAGCGGCTATTACCCGGCCCTCGTGGCCGAGGCGGTGGAGGCCGCCGTCGGCGGCGAGCCGATCGCGTCGTACCTGGTGCACCAGGAGACCACCTTCGACCAGAACGAGGTCCGCCGTCATGTGACGGTCCTGGTCCTGACGGCCAACCGTTTCATCGTCAGCCACACCGACGAGCAGGCCGCCGACAGCAGCTCGCCCACGCCGTACGCGACCACCTCCACCGAGTCGGTCAAGCTGGACCGGATCTCGTCGATCGTGGTCAGCCGGGTCGTCGCCAACCCCGAGTCGTACACCCCCGGCACCCTGCCGCGCGAGGTCGTCCTCACCATCGGCTGGGGCGCCGTCTCCCGGATCGACCTGGAGCCCGCCGCCTGCGGCGACCCGAACTGCGACGCCGACCACGGCTACACCGGGAACTCCACCGCGGACGACCTCAGCCTGCGGGTCAGCGAGGCCGGCGACGGTCCGGACACCGTGGCCCAGACGCTGGCCTTCGCCCAGTCGCTCTCCGAAGCCACCGCGGCGACCCGCTGATGGCCCAGCCGACGACGGTGGCCTCCGGCTGGCCCGACGAGCCCGCGCCCCTGGCGCTCGACACCGCGCCCGTGCCCGAGTACGGCACGGGCTCCCTCGCGGACCTGCTGCCGACGCTGGTCGCGGCACAGGGCGTGCCGGGCTTCGAGCCGCGTATCGCGGAGCTCGCCCCGGCCGACCGGAACTGCGTGTTCCTGATCGACGGTCTCGGCTGGGAGCAGATCAGGTCGCATCCGGACGAGGCCCCGTACCTCACCTCCCTCCTCGGCACCTCGCGCGGCGGTACGGGCCGTCCGGTCACGGCCGGGTTCCCCGCCACCACCGCGACCTCGCTGGCCTCGGTCGGCACCGGTCAGGTGCCCGCCGCGCACGGCCTGCCCGGCTACACCGTGCGCAACCCCGAGACCGGCGAGCTGATGAACCAGCTCCGCTGGCAGCCGTGGACCTCGCCGCGCGTCTGGCAGCCGTACCCGACGGTGTTCCAGCTCGCCCACGAGGCGGGGGTGCACACCGCCCAGGTCTCCGCGCCGGCCTTCCAGGACACGCCGCTGACCAAGGTGGCGCTCAGCGGCGGCACGTTCTTCGGCCGGCTCTCCGGCGAGGAGCGCGTGGACACGGCCGCGGAACGGCTCGCGGCGGGCGACCGTTCGCTGGTCTACACGTACTACAGCGAACTCGACGGCGCCGGCCACCGCTTCGGCGTCGACTCCGACGCCTGGCGCGGCCAGCTGATGTTCGTCGACCGGCTGGTGCAGCGGCTCGCCGAGCAGCTGCCGCCGCGCAGCGCCCTGTACGTCACGGCGGACCACGGCATGGTGGACATCCCCTTCGACGAGCAGCACCGCATCGACTTCGACGAGGACTGGGAGCTGCGGGCCGGCGTCGCGCTGCTCGGCGGCGAGGGCCGGGCCCGGCACGTGTACGCGGTGCCGGGCGCCGAGGCCGACGTGCTGACCTGCTGGCGCGAGGTGCTGGGCGAGCAGTTCTGGGTGGCGAGCCGGGAGGAGGCGCTCGCGGCGGGCTGGTTCGGCCCGCCCGGGTGGTACGACGAGCGCGTCTACGGCCGGCTCGGCGACGTGATCGCCGCGGCGTACGACGACGTGATCATCACGGCCTCCGTCAACGAGCCCAACGAGTCCGCGATGACCGGCGTCCACGGCTCGATGACCCCGGCGGAACAGCTGGTCCCGCTGCTGGAAGTCCGCACGTAGCCGGAGCGCGCGGCGACGCACTCCGAACACACCCTCACCCCTCTCCGGATCCGAAAGGCCATCACCTCCCCATGCCCGAATTGGCGTTCTTCTCGGGAACGATGGACTGCGGAAAGAGCACGCTGGCGCTGCAGATCGCCCACAACCGCTCGGCGCGGGGCCTGCAGAGCGTGATCTTCACGCGGGACGACCGGGCGGGCGAGGGCAAGCTGTCCTCGCGGCTCGGCCTGGTGACCGAGGCGGTGGAGGCCGCGCCGGAGCGGGACCTGTACGGCTTCGTGGTGGACCTGATGTCGCGGGGCGGCAAGGTCGACTACGTGATCGTGGACGAGGCCCAGTTCCTGCGGACGGAACAGATCGACCAGCTGGCGCGGATCGTGGACGACCTGAACCTCGACGTCTTCGCCTTCGGCATCACGACCGACTTCCGCACCAGGCTCTTCCCCGGCTCCCAGCGCCTGATCGAGCTGGCGGACCGCGTGGAGACCCTCCAGGTCGAGGCCATGTGCTGGTGCGGCGCCCGCGCCACGCACAACGCCCGTACGGTCGACGGCGAGATGGTCGTCGAGGGCGAGCAGGTCGTCGTCGGCGACGTGGGCGGCGCGGCGGAGGTCGTCGGCTACGAGGTCCTGTGCCGCCGGCACCACCGCAAGCGCATGACCAGCGCGACGTCCCGGTCCGCCGCCCTGTCCCCGGACGTCCTCCCGGTCACCTCCGGCTGAGGCCCTCCAGGTCCGAAGCAGTCCTGACTTCCCGTCAAAGTCCTTCTCTTGTGGGCGGGTTCCGGCTCGTCTAGCCTCCCGGTGTCGCCTGTCCATCCATCCGGGACAACCGAAGGCTCCGCGCCCGAAACCCGATCACCGGGAATCGGGGTCACCGTGACCAGTAACGACGTCGTCGGGCAGTTACGAGCCGCGCTCGGCACAGCCGTGCGCCCGCCGGGAACCGCGGGCTACGAGAACGCTCTGGCCAGGGTCTTCTTCCCCGAGGCCGCCCGCCGAAAGCCCTCATGCGTCGTGGCGCCCCGCACGGTCGAGGACATCGCGACCGTGATGCGGCTCGCGACGGCCGCGGGAGCCCGGGTGACGGTGCGGGGCGGCGGTCTGAGCTCGAACTGCGTCGCCGACGGGGCCGTCATGCTGGACCTCTCGGAGCATCTGGACTCCGCCCGCCCCTCCGCGGACCGCGTGGTCGTCGGCGGTGGGGCGACCGTGGCCACCATGCTCGGGGCCCTCGCCCCGGCAGGCCGTACGGTGCCCGTCGGCGTCACCGGCCACGCCGGCCTGGGCATGGCCACCCGAGGCGGCATCGGCCATCTGACGCGATCCCTGGGGCTCACCCTCGACCATCTCGTCGGGGCCGAACTCGTGCTCCCGTCCGGTGACGTCGTCCACCTCTCGGAGCGGAGCTCGGGCGAGGACGCCGACCTGTGGTGGGCCGTCCGGGGCTGCGCGCCCGGCGTCGGGGTGGTCACCTCCGCGGAGTTCCGGACGCACGCGAGGGGCCCGGTCCGGGTCGACCGGGCCGTGGTGGGAGCGGACGCGCTCGCCGCCTACTTCCGGGTCGCCCCCGAACTCCCGCGCGACACCGCGATGAGCGCGGTCCTCGGCTGGACCCCGCTCTCGCCGGACGAGCCGGTCCTGTTCCTCTACACCGTGTGCGCGAGCCGGCACGACGACGCCGTCGGGCGGGCCAGGTCGGCCGTCTCCGCCGTCGTCGCCGGCGCGGGCGCGGCGCCGCTCTATCGCTCGGAGACCTCGGCCCTCTATCCGGCCGGACTGCCCGAGTTCGCCGTCCCCGGCGCCGGCGGCGCCGAGCCCGCACCGATCCCGCTGCCCCGGCAGGGCGACGCTCGGCGCGGTTCGTTCTTCGGCAAGGCGGCCTTCACCGGCCCCACGCTCGACGCCGAGGTCGCCGACGCCCTCGTGGACCGGATCCGCGCCGCGCCCACGCGGGCCTGCCGCATCGACTTCCAGCACACCGGCGGAGCGCTTGCCGACGTCGACGACACCGCCACCGCGTTCTGGGGCAGGACCGCCGAGTGGAGCGTCCCGCTGAACGCGATCTGGGACGACGCCGCCGACGACGAGGCCTGCACGGCGTGGACCCGCGACACGCTGCGGCAACTGGCCGCGCACACCGTCGGGTACTACAACGTCGAACTGCGGCCCGACCTCCCCGAGGCCGGGCCCGAGACCCGCGCGGCCTACGGCGGCAACCTGCCCCGCCTCCTGGCGCTGCGAGACCGCTACGACAGCACGGGAGTGCTCGCGCCCCTGCTCCCTTGAACCGTGCGGGTCCTTCCGTCTCAGTTCGCGGCTCGGTACGCCTGCGTCAGCGCGCGGACCGCTCCCGCCGGGTTGCCCGTGAGGAGCAGGTGGTCCGCATCGGCGAACGGCTTGGACGCCGCTTCCGTGATGTCCTGGCCGATCCGCTCCTGGACGATCAGACGGGCCCGGGCGACCAGTCGGCGGGCCTCCGGGGACGCGCCGCGACCCGCCGACTGGAGGGCTCGGGCGGCCAGTTCCAGCGCCCGCAGGGTCGTCTCGCCGCCCTTCGGGGTGTCGCCGAGGGTGGTCAGGCCCCAGCCGTACGGGAACTGGGGGTCGTACGCGCCGTCGCCCACGTTCAACGGGAGCTGCTCGCCGGACTTCGGCCAGGTCACCGGCAGTTGACCGGTGAAGGGCCGCTTGCCGTACAGGACGTCGGCCACGCCGTCGCCCTCCGTGCCGGGGAGCCAGGAGGCGACCAGGGCGTCGATCGCGGGGAGGCGGTCGCCGATCAGCTGCGGGCGGCCGGAGACGATCAGGACGGCGCAGGGCATCGCCGCGCACACCCGGTCCACGGCCGCCTTGTCGGCCGCGCTCAGTTCCAGGTCGTGACCGTTGCCGACGTCGCCCACGCCTTCGGCGTACGGGGTCTCGCCCACCACGACGACCCCGACCTCGTGCGCGTCGGTCGGGGCCGAGCCGTCCTTCGAGTACGTGATGTCCGCGTCCGGCGCCGCCTTCCGCATCGCCTCCAGGATCGTCGTGCCCTGCGTCGTGCGGCCCGAGCCGCCCTGCCAGGTGACGGTCCAGCCGCCGGCCTGGTTGCCGAGGTCGTCGGCGTTGGAGCCGGCGACGTAGACCTTCTGGGAGGGCTTCAGGGGGAGTACGCCCCCCTCGTTCTTCAGGAGCACCTGGGACGCGGCCGCCGCCTCGCGCGCCACCGCGCGGTGCTCCGCCGAGCCGACCGACGCCAGGTTCGTCGTGTCCGCGTACGGCTTCTCGAACAGGCCCAGGCGGAACTTCTGGGTCAGGATGCGGCGTACCGCGTCGTCGATCCGGGTCGTCGCGATCCGGTCCGCCTCGACCTCCGCGATCAGGGTGCGGGTGAACTCCTGGTAGTTCGTCGGGACCATGATCATGTCCAGGCCTGCGTTGACCGACGTCCGCACGTCGCTCGGGTAGTCCCCGGGGATCTGGTCGATCGCCTGCCAGTCGCTGATGACGAAGCCCTCGAAGCCCATCCGGTCCTTCAGCACACCGTTGATCATCTCGGCGTTGGCGTGCATCTTCACCGGGCCCCGGTCGTCCCCGACGATGTCCAGGGACGAGTAGGACGGCATGACCGTGCCCGCGCCGCGCTTCACCGCCTCCGCGAACGGGCTCAGATGGACGGCCTCCAGCTCCTCGCGCGTGACCTTCGTGACGCCCTGGTCGATCGTGTACGAGCCCGTCGTCGACGAGCCGAACTCCGTACCGCCGTCGCCCACGAAGTGCTTCGCGCTCGTCAGGACCTTGTCGTTGCGGTCGAGGTCCTTGCCGTTCGCCGCGCCCTGCATCCCGTCGATCACCGTCTCCATGGCGGTCACCAGCGCCGGGTCCTCGCCGAACGCCTCGTACGAGCGGCCCCACCGCTCGTCCCGGGTCACGCACAGACAGGGGGCGAAGTCCCACGGCACGCCGGTGGCCCGCACCTCCTTCGCGGTCACGGCTCCCGTCCGCGCGGCCAGACCGGGGTCGCGCGCCGCGCCGATGCCGATGTTGTGCGGCATGATCGTCGCGCCGACGACGTTGTTGTGCCCGTGCACCGCGTCCGCGCCGTAGATCAGCGGGATCTGCAGCCGGGTCGCCCGGGTCCGCAGCTGGTACGCGTCGACCATCCCGGCCCACGCCTCCGCCGTGTTCGGGGTGGGCACCGAACCGCCGCCGGACAGCAGCGAGCCGAGCCCGTAGCCCGCGATGTCGCCCGGGGCGCGCAGCGCGTTGCGTTCGGCCTGGGTCATCTGCCCGGCCTTCTCCTGGAGCGTCATCCGCGACAGCAGGTCCGCGACCCGCTTCTTCACCGGCAGCCGTGCGTCGAGGTACGGCAGTCCGTGCGCGTTCACCGTGACGACCGGGGTCTCTGCCGGCGCCTTCGCGCCCTCGACCGTCAGCTTCACCGGGATCGTCTCGGCCTCCTCGCCGGTCCGGTCCTTCAGGGTCTGCACGGTGATCGAGCGTGTCGTCCCGGACGGCGTCCCGGCGGGGAACTCGAAGGTGCCGCTCACCGGCCGGTAGTCCGTCCCGGCCTGCGCCGGCCCGGTGTCGTCGGTCGCGTACGTGACGGTGACCGGTTCACCGGTCGGCTGGGAGCCCGTGGTCGCGACCGTCACGTCGACCCTGGCCGTGCCGCCCTCGTCGACCGGGTGCACCGCCGAGCCCGTCACCACCCGGGTGTTCAGGGCCGGGTCCGCCGTGCCGTACAGCTCGACGGCGTCGAGGGCGAAGGACCCCGGTGCGCCGGTCGGGAGCGTGAGCGCGTAGCCCCACATCCTGTCGAGCCCGAGGACCTGGTCGATGCCGCCGACGGGCTGGTAGTCCGCGCGGTAGCGGAACTCGGAGAACGGGATCTCGACGAGGTGCCAGCCCTCCCAGTCGTCGGTGAAGGAGGTCGTCCACAGCTCGGACGCCTCTCCGTTCGCCCCGCCGTCCTTGATCTCGAAGTTGATCCGCTTGCCGGAACCGGGCGGCAGCGGCGCGGTGTTCTGGCCGTACCACCAGAACCGGATGCCCTTGTACGGGGTCCAGTCCTGCGCCGGCTTGTCGAAGGCGAAGTCGTGCGTGAGACCGCCCCAGCCGCTGATGTCGTAGCGGCCTTCGAGGACCTTGGCGCCCTCGGGGGCGTCGGCACGTTCGGCGAGGGCGAGCGTCGGATGGTCGTCGGCGTCGCTGCCCCAGGTGAACAGGCCCTCGGCGGGCGGCCCGGCGAACGGGACCTCGCCCTCGAAGCGGTCGACGGCCCGGGGCACCGGGTCGGCCTCGGCCGGGGCGGCGGAGCTCGGCACGGCTCCGGCGAGCAGCCCGGCGAGGACGGCGGTGGCGGCGGTGACGGCGGTGGCGGCGAGCGATGCGGCGCTCGCTCCTCTTCGCCGGCGTGGGTGCGGGTGCGACATGCGGGCTCCTGTGGAGAGGGGTGACAAGAACCGGCCGGGACGGCGAGGGGCGAGTCCCGGCCGGGGTGTTCAGGCACTTCAGGACGGCTGGTGCGTCCACTTCTGGTTGGCCGCGCCCGTGCAGGACCAGATCTGGGCGCGCGTCCCGTCCGCCGAGGTGTTGCCCGTGACGTCCAGGCACTTGTTCGCGGCCGTGTTGACCACGTCGTGGGTCGCGGCGCTGTACGACCAGCGTTGCGCCCCGGTCCCGTTGCAGGTGTAGAGCTGCACCTTGCTGCCGTCGGCGGTCCCGCCTCCGGAGACGTCCAGGCACTTGCCGAGCGCCCGCACGCTGCCGTCGGCCGCGAGGGTCCACTGCTGCGCCGCGGTGCCGTTACAGGTGTGGAGCTGCACCGGGGTGCCGTCGGCGGTGGCCGCGCCGGCCACGTCCAGGCACTTGCCGGCGAGGCCCGTCAGCGGCCCGGTCGGCGCGCTCGCCGCCGTACCCGACCACGTGAACGTGGCGGTGGTGCGGGCCGGCAGGCTGTACGCGAACGACTGGCCGCCCCAGTCGACGCGGACGGACTGCGCGGAGCCGCCGCCGTTGTGCGCGATGAGCGCCTTCGAGCCGTCGCGGTTGCGCCAGGCCACGTTCTGCACGGTCGAGTTGGCCGTCGAGGCGATGCGGTACGCGCCGGGGCGCACGAACTTGGTGAGGTGCCCGGTCGTGTAGTACTCGATCGTGTAGTCGACCTGTCCGGCGCGCGGGCCGCCCTCCTGGACGGTGACCAGTCCGGTGCAGGTGCCGCAACCGCCGTTGTGCGGGCCCATGTTCTGGTTGAGCGCCAGGCTCCACTTCACCAGGCTGCTGCTCCAGTTGCGGGCGTAAGCGACGATGTCGTTCAGGTCCTCGTTGTGCTGGTTCCCGATCCAGGTGCCGCCCGAGTGCTCGGTGCTGAACTGCCGCACCGACGGATACCGGTCGTGGACCTGGCTGCCGACGCCCGGGTCGCCGAAGTAGCCGTGCCAGGCGATCCCGCCGAACAGGGGGTCATTGCGTACGCCCGCGTCGCCGAGGACACCGGAGCCGAAGTTCGCGTAGTCGCCGTAGTTCCAGTCGTGCACCAGGACCTTGGTGGTGATCCCGGCGGCCCGGAAGGCCGGGTAGACGTGGTTCTTGGTGAACTCGGCCAGGCCGGACGGGTTCCAGCTCATGCCCGGGTAGTTCATGGCCGTGGGGTTGCCGGCCTGGCAGCAGTTCGGCTCGTTCTGCACGGACAGGTAGTCGACCTTGATCCCGGCCGCCTGGTAGCTCTGGACGTACTTGACCAGGTACTGGGCGTAGAGCGGGTAGTACTCCCACTTCAGCCAGCCCATCTGGTCCATCCGGCCGTTGTCCTTCATCCAGCCCGGGGCGCTCCACGGCACGCCCTTGACCCGCAGCGCCGGGTTGAGCTGCCTCGCCTGCACGGTCAGCAGCCGCACGTTCGTGTCGTAGCCGTTGGACCCGAAGTCGTTCAGGTCGCAGCAGGTGTCGTCCAGGGAGACGTTGCCGGGCCGCGAGAGGTCGGAGGCGCCGATCGGGTTGCGGACGAAGGAGAGGCCGATGCCGTCGGTCGGCGAGAACAGCTTGCGCATCACCTCGTCGCGGGTGGCCGCACTGACCGCTCCGCCGCGCAGCAGGTGCGCGGTGGTGTCGGTGATGGACGCGCCGCCGCCCTCGAACTGCTGGTAGGCGGTGCTCTCGTCGACGCTGATGATGTGGGCCGCGGCGCCGCCGGCGGGGCCGAACGCGAGGGGCGCCTGCGGGGCGAGTCCCCGGGTGACGGTACGGCCCCCGGAGTCGGAGGTGGTGGTGAGCCAGACGTCGACGCGTTCGCCGGCGGCCTGTGCGGTGCCGGGGCCGGAGAGCACCAGGGCGCTCGCGACGAGGGCGGCGGAGGCGAGCATGCGGAGGAGTCTGTTGCGTGGTTTGTTATGCACCTGACAATCCCTCATTCTTCATCCTTCACCGCCGCTTTGTCGGAGTCTTATATCAAGCTGTGAAGTTAGGGAGCCGCGCCCTGCCCGTCAACCCCTTGTGCATACAAGACTCGAATGCCTCACCCACTCAAGCACCGCACGGCGTTCAGGAGATGACGACACCCGGAGTTCATCTCCGGTGCGCCCGGGCCTCGCCCCGCGATCGGGTACGGGTCGCCCGGCTCCGCCGTAATGGGCCGGTGTCCTCCGCCCTGCAGACCGCGCCCGCCCCGACCGACCCCGCAGCCGACGAGGGGTCGCCGCCGCGGCCCGGGGGACGCACGCGGCTGTGGGGCGCGCTCGCGGGCGGCGGGCTCACGTGCGTCGTGCTCTGCCTCGCGGGGATCCTGGCCCGGACGTACCCCTTCGGACCCGTCACCCGCAACATCGTCGACCTCGGTCAGCAGTACCTGCCGTACCACGCGCACTGGCGGCGGTTCCTGCTCGGCGACGCCGACGGCGACCTCTTCGTCAACTGGCACTCCGGCTTCGGCTCGAACTTCCTCGGCGACCTCGGGACCTATCTGAGCAGCCCGTTCGACCTGATGGTGGTGCTCTTCCCGGCCGACCGGATCGAGCTCGCGCTCTACGTCATCACCGCAGCCAAGATCACCGCGGCCGGGGCGGCGATGACGGTGCTGCTGCTGACCCTGCGCCGCGGCCCCTGGCCCGTGGCGGCCGTCCTCGGCGCCGCGTACGCGCTCTCCGGCTGGACGTTCAGCTACGGGGCCACGGTGCCGATGTGGCTGGACGGCCTGCTCGCCTTCCCGCTGCTCTGCCTGGTCGGCGAGTGGGCGCGCCGCGGACGCCGGCCCGTCCTCGGGCCGCTCGTCGTCGCCCTGGCCTGGACCGCCAACTTCTACACCGCGTACATGGCCACCCTCGGCGCGGCCGTCTTCCTCGCCGTCCGGCTGCTCACCGCCGACGAGGGCGCGCGCCGCCGCCTCGCCGGGCTGCTGCGCGCCTCCCGCAGCGTCCTCATCGGCATCGGGCTCGCCGCGCCGCTGGTCGCCGTGATCTTCTTCGCCACCCGGGTCGCCGACCCCACGCCTCCGACCGCGTTCGCCGCCGCCGCGTGGACCGACGTGTTCGCCCGGCTGCTGCCCGCCACCTCCAGCGTGGCCACGCCCGCCCTGTACATCGGCACCGCGGCGCTCGCCCTCGCGCTCACCCTGCCGTTCAACACCGCCGTGCCGCGCCGGGAGCGCCTCGCGTGGACCGCGGCGGTCGTCCTGGTCGCGCTCTCGCTCCAGTGGGAGCCGACCCATCTGCTCTGGCACGCCGGAGCCTCGCCCAACGGCATCCCGTACCGCCAGACCTTCGTCCTGTGCGGCCTGCTGGTCCTGGCCGGCTGGCTCTCCACCGCCCGCGGCCTGCCCCGGCTCCCCGCGCCGGCCGGCGGAGCCGTGCTGCTCGCCGCCCTCGCCCTCGCCGCCCGCGACAGCGTGGACATCGACCGGCGGACCTTCCCCGCCCTCGGCGCGGCCGCCGCCCTCGCCGTACTCGCGGCCGCCTGCGCCGTCCTGGCCTCCCGGCGCGCGGCGGGTCGCCTGCTTCCCGTGCTCGCCGTCGCCCTGCTCGTCGCCGCACAGGCCGGCGAGGCCGCCGTCACCGGCGCGCGCATCGAGCGCGAACAGCTGAGCAAGGTCTCCTGGGCCCCGCGCCTCGGCCCCTGGCACGACGAGGTCGCCGCGGCCGTCGCCCGCGCGGACGACTGGCCCAAGCGGCGTACCGACCCGGGCGAGACCCCCGGCGGCAACGACGTCCTGATCACCGGCGGCCAGGGCGCCGACTACTACAGCAGCCTGACGTCCCGTGTGTACTCGCAGACCGTGTCCGCGCTCGGCTTCGGCTCCTACGCCAAGGGCCGCCACCCGGTCACCCTCGACAGCCCCGTCGCCGACGCGATCTTCTCCGTCGGCGCGCGGATCCGCTCCACGCCCACCGCCCCGGTCCGCGAGGACGCCCTCCCCGAGGCCGACGTCACCACCGTGGAACGGACCGTGCCGCCGCTGGTCACCGTTCACCCCGGCCCGGTCGACACCCTCCGGTACGGCGACTCCGCCTTCGCCAACCAGGAACTCGCCCTCGGCGCCGACGTGTACGACCTCCCGGCCGGCGGGCGCCGCACGGCCGACGGGAAGACCGTCACCCTCACCGGCAGCTGCCCGGCCGGCTCCGACGTCTGGTTCTGGGCCCCCGACCACACCGGCACCGCCACGCTCGACGGCCGCCCCCCGGCCCATTTCGACGGCAAGCCGCCGTCCGTACGCGCCCCCATGCAGTCCCTCGGCGCCGTCCCGCCCTCCGGCGCCGTCCGCGTCGTCGTCCACGCCGCCAAGACCGCCGAACCCGCCCTGCCCGCCGAGCCGGTGGCCTGCCTCGTCCAGGACCGCCTCGACCGCGCCGTACAGCGGCTCACCGCCACCGGCGCCACCGACGTACGCGTCTCGGGCCGCACCCTCACCGCCGAGCTGCCCTCCGGCAGCACCGGGACCGCCGTGATCGCCGCGCCACGGATCACCGGCTGGCGCTGTGCCGCCGGTGACGCCGAACCCGCCCCGGCCGCCCGCCGGCTCGGCCTGCTCGCCGTGCCGCTCGGCTCCGGCGCGGACTCGGTGACCTGCGTGTTCCAGCCGCCGGGGCTCAGGCTCGGCGGCGCGGCCGGCGCGACGGCGCTGCTCGCCCTGGCCGGCGTGTGGTGGCTGCACCGGCGCGGTTCCTCGGCACGACGGCAAGAGTTCACCGACCGTGCCCCTGAGCCTCGTTCCGCCGGAATCGGGGCGGACTAGCGTGCCGGGCGGAGTGCCGTTCGAGTGTGGGGAATCCGTGTGCCCAAGCTGTCCGTCGTCGTCCCGTTCCACAACGTCGGGCCGTACGCCCCCGACACCATGCGCAGCCTCGCCGGCAACGCGGACCCCGATTTCGAGTTCCTGCTGATCGACGACTGCTCCACGGACGACACCCCGTACGTCCTCGACCACTGGCTCGACCGGGTGCCCAACGCCACCGTGATCCGGCACGCCACCAACCAGGGCGTGGCCCAGGCCCGGAACACCGGCATCGACGCGGCCACCGGCGACTACATCACCTTCCTCGACGGCGACGACTGGTACGCCCCCGGCCATCTGCGCGCCATGGTCGACCGCGTCGAGCGGCTCGGCTGCGACTTCGCCCGCACCGACCACGTCCAGTCCACCGGCCGCAACCGGCAGATCCGCTACGCCCCGGCGCGCTTCCGCGACCAGGTGATGAACCCGCGCGACGGCATCGCCCCGGCCAGCATGGTCACGATGGTCGACTACCCGTTCGTCCCGTTCGGGATCTACAGCGGCCGGCTCTTCCACGACGGGCAGTCGCGCTTCGAGACGAAACTGCGCACCGCCGAGGACCGGCTCTGGATCTGGCGGCTGCACCTCAAGGCCACCACCTACGCGGCCCTCTCGCTGCACGGCGTGTTCTACCGGCGCGGCGTCACCACCTCGCTCACCCAGATCACCGACAACCGGCAGCTCGACTTCATCCCGTCCTACGACCTGCTCCTGGAGGAGGTCTCCGCGGACCCGGACGCCGACCGCTTCCTGCCCAAGGCGGTCCGTACGTACTGCGCCATGATCGCCTTCCACATGGCCAAGGCCGACCAGTACGAGTCGGCCGTCGCCAAGCGCCTCCGCCGGGACGTGTCCGACGCGCTCGCGCGCATGCCGCAGGCGGTGCTCGACGAGACCCTCGCCACGATGGACGCCACCCGCAGCACGCTGCTCCGGCGGCTGCGCGGCGCCCACCGGGCCGCCTGACCCACCACCGAACCCGCAGGAAGCCCGAACTCCCCATGCGCACACAGATCTTCCAGGTGTCCACGCTCTACGGCGCGGCCACCCTCGCCGCCGCCCTGGACGCCGGCCGGTTCGGCCCCCGCGACGGCGCCCGCCGCCTGCTGCTGCTCTCCCACAACGCCGAGATCCCCGAGACGGCGCTCCGCCTCGAGGAGATGACCGGCTACGAGCGGATCGCCGCCCGCTTCGACGGCGTGCTCGACTGGAACGACACGATCCGGCCGCACCACCCCGGCACCTGGGCCCCGCGCCCCGAAGAGGCCCCGCTGTGGCAGCGGGTGTTCCGCACGGCCTGGGACCTCGACGACGCCCCCGTCGAGCTGATCGTCGAGTCCATCCAGGTCAACCCGGCCCGCGCGCTCGCCGCCTCCTTCGCGGAGAGCTCGATCCAGGTGTACGCCGACGGCCTCATGAGCTACGGCCCCACCCGCGACGAACTGCCCCAGTCCATCGCCTGCCGCATCCACCGGCTGCTCCACCTCGACCTGGTGCCCGGCCTGCGCCCGATGCTGCTCACCGAGTACGGCGTCGAGGCCGAACTGGTCCCGGACGACGCCTTCCGCGCGGTGCTCGCCGAGATCGCCGCCGCGGCCGAGGGCGATCCACAGGTCGACCGGGCCGTCGCCGCCGCCCCGACCGCGCTGCTGCTCGGCCAGTACCTCGCCGCGCTCGGCATCCTCACCGCCGACGAGGAGGAGGAACTGCACGTCCGCATGCTGCGCTCCGCCGCCGCGGCCGGCCACGAGTCGGTGGTCTTCAAGCCCCACCCCACCGCCCCGGCCCGCTACTCGCTGGCGCTGAACGAGGCGGCCGACGCCGCAGGGGTCCGGCTGACCGTCCTGGACGGGCCGCTGCTCGCCGAGACCTTCTACGAGCGCTGCCGGCCCCGGCTCGTCGTCGGCTGCTTCTCCACCGCGATGCTCACCGCCTCCGTGTACTACGACGTGCCCGTCGCCCGGGTCGGCACCCGCACGGTCCTGGAGCGGCTCACCCCGTACGAGAACAGCAACCGGGTGCCGCTGACGATCGTCGACCACCTCGTTCCGGACCTGGAGGCCGGCGCGACGCCCGTCGTGCCCGGGGCCGCGCCGGCCTCGCTGACCGCACTGGTCCGCGCGGTCGGCTACTGCATGCGCCCCACCAGCCACCCCGGACTGCGCGACGAGATCGCCGGACTGCTGCCCGGGCTGGCCCGCGACGCGGGCACCGCGCACTGCTTCCCGGCCGAGCGGCTCACCGAGCTGAAGCTGCCCGGCGGCTCGCTGCCCCGCCGGCGCTCCCGGCTGCTGCGCCGCGCGGCCCGCACGGGCGGCTGAGGGCTCAGCCCTCCCGTGGCGCCGAGTGCACGAGGGTGAACACCGCCCCCTCCGGGTCGGCCACCAGCGCGAGGCGTCCCGCCGTGCCCTCCCGGGGCGGCCGCAGCACCTGGCCGCCCAGCTCGGTGATCAGCGCGGCCGCGGCGTCGGTGTCGGCGACCTCGAAGTACGTCATCCAGTGCGCGCCCCTGGTGCGCGGCAGCCCCGTGCCCACACCGTGCAGGGAGGCCACCGGCCGGTCCTGGAGGTGGAGGGTCAGATAGTCGAAGTCGGCGGAGACGACCGGCTCGATCCCGTACCCGAAGACCGACTGGTAGAACTTGGCGACCGACGCGGTCTCGTACGTCAGCAGCTCGTTCCAGACCGGTGTCCCGGGCGGGCCCGCCATCGCCGTGCCGTGGTGCGCCGCCGCCTGCCAGATGCCGAACACCGCGCCCGTCGGGTCCGAGCAGATCGCCAGCCGGCCGGCGTCCCCGGCGTCGAGCGGGCCGACCGCGACGGTGCCGCCGCAGCAGCGGATCAGCTCGGCGGTCTCGTCCGCGTCGTTCGTGGCGAGATAGGTCGTCCAGGCGATCGGCAGATGACGGTCGGGGGGCAGCCGGCCGATGCCCGCCACTTCCTTGCCGTCGAGCAGCGCGCGGGAGTAGGGGCCAAGCTGTCGAGGGCCGGGGCGGAACTCCCAGCCGAACAGTTCGCCGTAGAACTCCTGCGTGGCTTCGAGCCCGTGCACCATCAGGCTCACCCAGCAGGGTGCACCCGGTGTGCGCCGAGTCGCCTCGGTCATCGTCACTCTCTCCTCGGACCATCGCCGGTGGCCGTGGTGTCGCGTGTCCAGTGCCGATGCTCGCACCACCCGGCGCGTCGCGCGCCCCGACCGCGCCGAATTCGGCGCGATCCCGCGAGAGGATGTCCTGTTCGCCGTCTTTGTCGTGGCGTCGTTCCCGCTACGGCCGCGGCCGGGCAGGCCGCGACTGCGCGAGGATGGCTCCCATGACACCCATCATCTCCGCATCCGAACTCGCGAGCGAGCTCGCCGGGTCGCGGCCTCCGGTGCTGCTCGACGTCCGCTACCAGATGGGCGGTCCGCCCGGACGCCCCGCGTACGCGGCCGGGCATCTGCCCGGAGCGGTCTACATCGACCTGGACGAGGAGCTGGCCGACCCGCCGGGCGGCGGCCGCGGCCGGCACCCGCTGCCGAACCTCGACGCCTTCGGCACGGTGATGCGGCGGGCCGGCGTCCGGTCCGGTGCGCCCGTGGTCGTGTACGACGGCGGCCAGGGCTGGGCCGCCGCCCGCGCGTGGTGGCTGCTGCGATGGACGGGACACGCCGACGTACGGATCCTCGACGGCGGCCTGCCGGCCTGGACCGGCCCCCTGTCGACGGACTCCCCGTCTCCCGAGGAGGGCGACTTCGTCCCGGCGCCCGGGGCGATGCGGCTCCTGGACGCGGACGGCGCCGCGGCCCTGGCCCGTACCGGCCTGCTCCTGGACGCCCGGGCGGGGGAGCGGTACCGCGGCGAGACCGAGCCCATCGACCCGGTCGCCGGTCACATCCCGGGCGCGGTCTCCGCTCCCACCACGGAGAACGTCGACGCGACGGGCCGCTACCTGCCCACCGAGACGCTGGCCGCCCGTTTCAAGGCCCTCGGCGCGATGGAGGCCCCCGAGGTCGGCGTGTACTGCGGCTCCGGTGTGTCGGCCGCGCAGCAGCTGGTGGCCCTGGAGCTCGCCGGCGTCCCGGCGGCCCTGTACGCGGGCTCCTGGTCGGAGTGGATCAGTGACCCGGACCGCCCGGTGGCCACGGGCGCGAACCCGTAGACACGGGCCCGAACCCGTGGAACGGACAGGGGCCGGTCCCTATGTCGGGTACCGGCCCCTCAAACGCTGCGTCCGCGCCTCAGTCCTGCTTCTTCCTCCGCGTGCCGAACACGATCTCGTCCCAGCTCGGCACCGCGGCACGGCGGCCGGGGCGGACGCCGTCCGCCTCCGCCTGCCGGTCGGTGGTGCCGATCAGACGGTCGCGGTGGCCCGAGACCGCGCGGGGCATGAGCACGTCCGCGTACGCGGAGCCCGCGCCGGCCGAGGCCGCCGGGGCCGGCGGCTCCTCCGCCTCCGGCTCCTGGTCCGGCTCCGAGGACGGGGCGTCGTCGGAGCGGTCCGGCACGACCATGTCGCCGCGGAAGCTCGGCACCGCCTCCAGGAGGCTGGTCAGCGAGTCCCGCTCGCTCGACTCGTCCTCGGCGGACGCGGCCGGCGGCTGGTACCGCTCGATCTGGCGGTCCAGGGCGCGGTCCAGCGGCCGGTCCCGGGGGAGCCGGGCGATCCGAGGCACGAACGGGAAGCTCGGCTCCGGGGCGGTGATCGTGTCGTCGGTCTCGCCGATCAGCGAGCGCGCCTCGTCGTCCACGGCCTGCACCAGGCGGCGCGGCGGGTCGTACGTCCAGCTGGCGCTGTGCACCTCGCCGGCCACGCGGTAGACGAGCAGCACCTCCCAGGTGCCGTCGTCGCGCCGCCAGGAGTCCCACTGCACGGTGTCCTTCTCGGCGCCGCGCAGCAGCAGCCGCTCCTGGACGGCCTCGCCGAGCTGGGGTCCGGTGTTCTCGCCCGGCCGGCGCACCGGCGTCTTGCGGGCCCGCTCGGCCATGAACGCCCGCTCCGCGAGCACGGGGCCCTCGAAGCGGCGGACGCGGTCGACGGGGATCCCGGCGAGCTGGGCGACCTCCTCCGCGGAGGCACCGGCTCGTATCCGCGCCTGGATGTCGCGGGGGCGGAGGTGGCTCTCCACCTCGATCTCGATCTGACCGAGACGCGCGCGGTCGTTGCGCACCGCGGCACGGAGCCGCTCGTCGATCGGAAGCGTGTACTCCGTGTTGTCCGCAGCCTTGAGCACCAGTCGTGTGCCGTCGTTGGAGACGGCCACGACACGCAGTTCGGGCATGGGGACCTCCCGGGTGGTGCCTGCCGACGTCACGTGCGTCGCTGCTTCCGCTAGTCGAGTGTGGCCTGCCCGGGTGCAGCCTGCCACAACCTTGCCGAGTTGCCCGGCGTGTCGGGCGTGGACCCTGAAACGCCGTTATGGCACGGTTACCTATTTGCAACGCAGAGTGACCACGCGGTCACGCTGTGCAGCAGGCGCCGTGCGGTGCAGCGGCGCCGCCGGTTCGAGTGCCGCTTTCGGCCCCCTCCCGGTGCTCCGTGCGCCCGTGAGGAAGCACGACCCCGGGTTCGCCACAGTACTCCATTCGGGCCACCTGGGTGGACCGCCGCGCCGCCGAGTTTCTCCGCCGGTACGGGAGTTGAGTCCGCGTGATCTCCCGTTCCCTGAGGGGTAGTTCAGGGAATGGGTGGAAAGAGAACGATTTGTTCAGTCGCCGAGCACCCGGCGCAGATAGTCGTTGCCGAAGCGCCGCTCCGGGTCCAACCGGTCGCGCAGCGCGGTGAACTCGCCGAAGCGCGGATAGGCGTCGGAGAGATAGGCGGCGTCCCGGGTGTGGATCTTGCCCCAGTGCGGCCGTCCGCCGTGCGCCGTCATGATGCGCTCCACCGCGGTGAAGTACGCGCGGTACGGCGTCCCCTTGTAGAGGTGCACCGCGATGTACGCCGACTCCCGGCCCGAGGCGGTGGACAGGGCGATGTCGTCCGCCGGCGCCGTCCGCACCTCCACCGGGAAGCTGATCTTCAGCGGGGAGCGCTCGATCATCGCCTTCAGCTCGCGCAGCGCGGCCACCGCCGCCTCGCGCGGCAGCGCGTACTCCATCTCCACGAACCGGACCCGGCGCGGCGAGGTGAACACCTTGTACGGGATGTCGGTGTACGTACGGGCCGACAGGGCGCGGCTGGAGAGCTTCGCGATCCCCGGGATCACCGGCGGCACCGCCCGCCCCAGCGAACAGGCCAGCCGGAACACGCCGTTGGACAGCAGCTCGTCGTCGACCCAGGCGCTCACCGGGTTCAGCGGGGCCTCGGGGCCCGCGCTGCGGTTGTTGCGCTTGGTGTTGCAGTTGTCGGTGTGCGGGAACCAGTAGAACTCGAAGTGCTCGTTCTCCGCGTGCAGCGCGTCGAACTCGGAGGTCACCCGGTCGAAACTCATCGGCTCCTCGCGGGCGGTGAGCAGGAACACCGGCTCCACGGCGAAGGTGATCGCGGTGACGACGCCCAGCGCGCCCAGCCCGATCCGGGCGGCCGCGAAGACCTCGGCATTCTCCTTCTCCGAACAGGTCATCAGCCGCCCGTCCGCGGTCACCAGTTCCAGGGCGCGGATCTGGGCGGCGATCGAGGCGGAGTCCCGGCCCGTGCCGTGGGTGCCCGTGGAGGTGGCCCCGGCGACCGTCTGCTCCATGATGTCGCCCATGTTCGTGAGCGACAGGCCCTCGCGGGCCAGCGCCGTGTTCAGGCGCTTGAGCGGCGTGCCCGCCTCCACGGTGACCGTCATGGCCTCGCGGTCGATCCGGCGGACGCCGGTGAGCAGGTCCGGCCGGACGAGCACCCCGTCCGTGGCGGCGATCGCGGTGAACGAGTGGCCCGTGCCGACCGTCTTGACCCGCAGCCCGTCCTCGGCCGCCCGGCGGACCTCCGCGGCCAGCTCCTCGGCGGACGCCGGGGCGACCTCGCGGACCGGCCGGGACTCGACCGTGCCCGCCCAGTTACGCCACGGGCTGCTGCTGCCCGTCCTCCTGCTCGCGCTCTTCGGCGTCTCGCTCACGCTGCCCCTCCCGCGTCGGCGCCGACCTGCTCAGCCGGCGATAGCCCAGGAGCCCGATCACGACCGCGGCGGCGCCCGAGACGACGGGCACCACGTACCCCGCGGCGGCGCCCGAGGAGTCGACCACCCACCCGGCGGCCGACGAGCCGAGTGCCACACCGATCGCGAGCCCGGTCCCTGTCCAGGTCATGCCCTCGGTGAGCTTGGCGCGCGGTACGTGCACTTCGACGAGGGCCATGGTGGTCACCATCGTCGGCGCGATGGACATACCCGCGACAAAGAGCGCCACGGCCAGCAACGGCAGGTTCCCGGCCAGTAGGAGGGGGATCATACTCACGGCCATCGCGGCCACGCCCACCAGCCACCGGCGGGACGCCTCGCCCTTCGGCCGCAGCATTCCGAAGACCGCGCCGGCCAGGCAGGAGCCCAGCGCGTACACCGCGAGGACCAGGCTGGCCGCGGCCTTCGCACCGCGCTCCTCCGCGAAGGCCACCGTCACCACGTCCACGGCGCCGAAGACGGCGCCCATGGCGATGAAGGTGAGCGCGAGGACCTGCAGTCCGGGGGAGCGCAGGGCCGAGCCGCCGGTGTGCTCCTCCTGCGGACGGGGCTTCGGCTCGGTGGCCGTCTGGCCGGTCAGCCAGAAGACGCCGATGGCCAGGAAGATCCCGGCGATCAGCGGACCGGCCTCCGGGAACCAGACGGTCGACAGACCGATGGAGATGATCGGGCCGAAGATGAAGCACACCTCGTCGACGATCGACTCCCACGCGTACGCGGTGTGCAGCATCCCGGAGCGGCCCTCGTAGATCGCCGCCCAGCGGGCCCGGGTCATCGCGCCGAGCGACGGCACGCAGCCGATGACGGCCGTGAAGACGAAGAGCGTCCAGTCGGGCAGACCGAAGCTGACGGACAGCAGGAGTCCGGCGCCGCCCGCGAGGCTCACCAGCGTCACCGGCCGCAGCACCCGGCGCTGCCCGTACCGGTCCACGTACCGCGAGACCAGCGGGCCGAGCACGGCGGCGGAGATCGCCAGGGCCGCCGCCAGCGCGCCGGCGAGCCCGTAACGGCCCGTGACCTGGGAAATCATGGTCACGATGCCGATGCCCATCATGGACAGCGGCATACGGCCGAGGAAGCCGGCGACCGAGAAGGCCCGGGTGCCCGGACTCTCGAAGATCGCGCGATAGGGACTGGCCAAGGGAGGCTCCGGCGTATCTGATCAACACGTGTAATTAACTCCTAAAGCCTAAGCCTTCGAAGCGAATGGGTCACGAACTTTTCCGGACGCCCTCCCCACACGCGGATGGACCCGGCCACCCGCTGTCGGCACCGGGTGGGAGGATCGGTGGCATGTCCGATCAGCGCGATCCCGCCCCGTACGACGCCCTGCTGCTGCTCTCCTTCGGCGGTCCGGAAGGACCGGACGACGTGGTCCCGTTCCTGGAGAACGTGACCCGCGGCCGGGGCATCCCCACGGAGCGGCTCAAGGAAGTGGGGCAGCACTACTTCCTCTTCGGCGGCGTCAGCCCCATCAACGGCCAGAACCGCGCCCTGCTCGACGCGCTGCGGGAGGACTTCGCGCAGGCCGGCCTCGACCTGCCGGTCTACTGGGGCAACCGGAACTGGGCGCCGTACCTCACGGACACCCTGCGGGAGATGGTCACCGACGGCCGCCGCCACATCGCCGTCCTCACCACCAGCGCGTACGCCTCCTACTCCGGCTGCCGCCAGTACCGCGAGAACCTCGCCGACGCGCTCTCCACCCTGGAGGCGGAAGGGCTGCCGCTGCCCCGGGTCGACAAGCTGCGGCACTACTTCAACCACCCGGGCTTCGTCGGACCCATGACCGACGGCGTCCTCGCCTCGCTCGCCGAACTCGACGAGTCCGTCCGGGCCGGCGCCCACCTCGCCTTCACCACCCACTCCATCCCGGACTCCGCCGCCGACTCCTCCGGCCCGCTCGAGGCGCACGGCGAGGGCGGCGCGTACGTCGAGGAGCACCTCGACGTGGCCCGGGTGATCGTCGAGGCCGTCCGCGAGGCCACCGGCGTCGCCCACCCGTGGAAGCTCGTCTACCAGTCCCGCAGCGGCGCCCCCCACATCCCGTGGCTGGAGCCGGACATCTGCGACCACCTGGAGGAGCTGCACGGCGCCGGCGCGCCCGCCGCCGTCATGGTGCCGATCGGCTTCGTCTCGGACCACATGGAGGTCCTCTACGACCTCGACACCGAGGCCATGGCCAAGGCCGCCGAGCTGGGCCTGCCGGTGCGCCGCTCGGCCACCGTCGGCGACGACCCCCGGTTCGCCGCCGTCGTCCGCGAGCTGGTCCTGGAGCGCGCCGCCGCGGAGCGCGGCCTCGTGGTCGAGCGCTGCGCCCTGGGCGCCCTCGGCCCCTCGCACGACCTCTGCCCGATCGGCTGCTGCCCGGCCCGCGCGGACCGGCCCGCGGCGGCCGGCGCCGACAGCCCGTACGCGTAGGGAGACCCCATGACCGACAACGCCCCCACCGAACCCACCGACGCCTTGCTCGCCGAGCTGCTCGACCTCGCCCTGGAGGCCGGCCGCCGTGCGGGCGTCCTGCTGCGCGACGGCCGCCCGCACGACCTGTCCGTGGCCCGGACGAAGTCCAGCCCGATCGACGTGGTCACCGAGATGGACCTGGCGGCCGAGAAGCTGATCACCGGCTTCCTCGCCGACCACCGCCCCGACGACGGCTTCCTGGGCGAGGAGGGCGCGGCCAGCCCCGGTACCAGTGGCGTCCGCTGGGTCGTCGACCCGCTCGACGGCACGGTGAACTACCTGTACGGGCTCCCCACCTGGGCCGTGTCCATCGCCGCCGAGGTCGGCGGCGAGACCGTCGTCGGCGTCGTCGAGGCCCCGATGCGCGGCGAGACGTACCGGGCGGTGCGCGGCGGCGGCGCGTACATGCGGGCCGGTGACGGTGGTCAGTGGCGTCCGCTGGCCGCCCGCCCGGCCCCGCCGCTCGACCAGGCGCTGGTCTCGACCGGGTTCAACTACGTGCAGACCGTCCGCTCCCACCAGGCCGACGTGGCCCAGCGGCTGATCCCGCAGCTGCGCGACATCCGCCGCAGCGGCTCCGCCGCGATCGACCTCAGCGATGTCGCCGCCGGCCGGCTGGACGGCTACTACGAGCGCGGGCTCAGCCCCTGGGACCTGGCCGCGGGCGACCTGATCGCCCGCGAGGCCGGCGCGCTGACCGGCGGCCGTCCCGGAGAGCGGCCGTCCGGCGAGCTGGCCGTGGCGGCCTCCTCAGGCGTCTTCGAGCCGCTCCAGGCCCTCCTGGAGGAGTACGGCGCCTGGCACGACTGAGGGGCCGCACACGCCCCCGAACAGGCCGAAGGGCCCCGGAGCCGATGCGGCTCCGGGGCCCTTCGGGCGACGGCGGTCGGGATCAGACGCTGGCTGCGCCGATCTCCACACCGTGCTCCGCGGCCAGGCGGTGGAGGTCGTCGAGCTCGGCCTCCTCCACTTCCACGAGGAAGTCGTCGCCCTGCTCGCGAGCCCGAGTGAGGTCGGACTGCGTGGTCCTGATGCGCTGCAGCAGCCCTGCGGTGAAAGCGTCCATCGTGCGCCCCCTCGTCATGGGTCGGTGGCACGGGGGTGTGCCGAGGGTCGGAACGGATCACGCGCTGCAACCTCTGGGGGACAGAGCGGCAGGTGGCGCGCCACATACAGGGCGTGATCGCGGGGTGTGCAGACGTCCTCCCCAGGCCCTTCCTCAGAGAAACCTCAACTGCCGCGCGAATCAGGTGAATTCTTGGCGCTCCGGAACGCGTCCGCCGCGCCCCGCGCCGTCCGCGTACCCCTCGTGCACCCCGCCTTACAGCCGGTTTACGCACGTAACGGGCAGGATGGATACGCACAGTCAGTGCTCAGGACCGCCCGTCCCCGCCGGGGCCAGGGCTCGGAGGAAGGAACAGCGACGTGCGCGTACTCGTCGTCGAGGACGAGCAGCTGCTCGCCGATGCGGTGGCCACCGGACTGCGCCGGGAGGCCATGGCAGTCGACGTCGTGTACGACGGCGCCGCCGCTCTCGAACGCATCGGCGTCAACGACTACGACGTGGTCGTCCTCGACCGCGACCTGCCGCTCGTCCACGGCGACGACGTCTGCCGCAAGATCGTGGAACTGGGCATGGCCACCCGCATCCTGATGCTCACCGCCTCCGGCGACGTCAGCGACCGCGTGGAGGGCCTGGAGCTCGGCGCCGACGACTACCTGCCCAAGCCCTTCGCCTTCAGCGAGCTCACCGCCCGCGTCCGGGCGCTCGGCCGCCGCACCACGGTGCCGCTGCCGCCGGTCCTGGAGCGCGCCGGGATCAAGCTGGACCCGAACCGCCGCGAGGTGTTCCGGGACGGCAAGGAGGTCCAGCTCGCCCCCAAGGAGTTCGCGGTCCTGGAGGTCCTGATGCGCAGCGAGGGCGCCGTGGTCTCCGCCGAGCAGCTTCTGGAGAAGGCCTGGGACGAGAACACGGACCCGTTCACCAACGTCGTCCGCGTCACCGTCATGACCCTCCGCCGCAAGCTCGGCGAACCTCCCGTGATCGTCACCGTGCCGGGCTCCGGCTACCGGATCTGACCCCATGGCGACGACCCCCGCGCCCCACCCCCAGGCGCCCCCGAAACCCACCTGGGATCCCCGGGATCCCGTACGTCCGCTGCTGCGGCCGACCATCCGGATACGGCTCACGCTGCTGTACGGCGGCATGTTCCTGATCGCCGGAATCCTGCTGCTCTCGATCATCTACCTGTTCACCGCCCAGGCGGTCAACGACGCCACGGCGCAGCTGCCCTTCAGGGTCGCCACCGGCAGGGTGGAGGCCACCACGCCCTTGTGCCGGCTCCCCGGCACCCCGACGACCGAAGAGCTCAACGCGGCCCTCACGATCTGTCTGCGGCACCAGACCGACCTGGCCCTGGACGACGTGCTGCGCCGTTCGCTCTTCGCCCTGCTGGGCCTGAGCATCATCGCCTTCGCCTTCGGCTACGCGATGGCCGGCCGGGTCCTGTCGCCGCTCGGCCGGATCACCCGGACCGCCCGCCAGGTGGCCGGCTCCGACCTGGCCCGGCGCATCGAGCTGGACGGTCCGGACGACGAGCTGAAGGAGCTGGCGGACACCTTCGACGAGATGCTGGAGCGCCTGGAGCGGGCCTTCACCGCCCAGCAGCGCTTCGTCGCCAACGCCTCGCACGAGCTGCGCACGCCGCTGGCGATCAACCGCACGCTCCTGGAGGTGCACCTCTCCGATCCGGGCGCGCCGGTGGAGCTCCAACAGCTCGGCAAGACGCTGCTGGCCACCAACGAGCGCAGCGAGCAGCTGGTCGAGGGCCTGCTGCTGCTTGCCCGCAGCGACAACCAGATCGTGGAGCGCAAACCGGTCGACCTCGCGGAGGTGGCCTCCCGGGCCATCGACCAGGTGCGGGCGGAGGCCGACGCCAAGGGCGTGGAGATCCGCGGCGAGCAGGCTCCGGCGGTCGTCCAGGGCAACGGCGTGCTCCTGGAGCGGATCGCCCTGAACCTGATCCAGAACGCCGTGCGGTACAACGTTCCGGAGGACGGCTGGGCCGAGGTCACCACCGAGACCCAGCACGGACAGGCGGTCCTGGTCGTCTCGAACTCGGGACCGGTGGTCCCGGCATATGAGATCGACAACCTTTTCGAGCCGTTCCGCAGGCTCCGCCAGGAGCGGACGGGCAGCGACAAGGGCGTCGGACTCGGCCTGTCGATCGTCCGGTCCGTCGCGCGGGCCCACGGGGGCCGTATCATCGCGGAGCCCCGCGAGGGCGGCGGCCTCGTGATGCGTGTCACCCTGCCGATCTGACACACGCACGAGCCGGTCGGATGTTCGCTTTGCGCGGAATTTTCGGGAACTGTTCCCGAAGAGACCGTGTGTGATCGATCACAGGCGAGATGTTTCGGCCATCTACTCTCCGTGACCGTCAAAGCTGCCGGAAAACCAGGAAAAGTCCGGGTTTCCGGGGCCCCGAATCACGGGAAGTACACGGGGTGGCACCCGTGAAGAGCGGCAGACGGACCGTGTACGGTCCGCTTCGCCACCCAAACCCGATCACCCGTGAGGGGTCGCGTTGGGTGTCGATTGAGTAACAGACCTTGATGTGAGGCAAAATCTCCGCCTCGGGTCGGGCACAAGTCCGGCCTCTCACGCGTTACGTGCGCTGGAGACACCGCAACCACCCAGAGGGGGAGAAGCGACATGGCAACCGACTACGACACCCCACGCAAGACCGACGACGACGTCGACTCGGACAGTCTTGAGGAGCTGAAGGCCCGCCGGAACGACAAGTCGACCTCGACCGTCGACGTCGACGAGTTCGAGGCCGCCGAGGGCCTGGAGCTGCCGGGCGCCGACCTCTCGAACGAGGAGCTGGCCGTCCGTGTGCTGCCCAAGCAGGCTGACGAGTTCACCTGTATGAGCTGCTTCCTCGTGCACCACCGCAGCCAGCTGGCCCGGGAGAAGAACGGCCAGCCGATCTGCCGCGACTGCGACTGAGGTCAGGTCGGCCGTGGCAGGCGACACCCCGTCTCGGAAGCGGCGTTTCCGGCTCCCCAGGACGCCGGACTCGCAGCAGGGCGGCTCAGGCCAGGTGGAGGGCGCCGTCGAGGCACCCGACACCGAGCACTCCGCCCCCCTGCCGTCCCCCGGTGCACGTGACGACGAGCGAGGCCTTCCGGCCTCGCTCGAAGCAGCGGCACCCCACCCCGTACCGGTCGAGCACGCGCCCCGGCGCCGCCGCCTGGAAGCCCTGCGCCGAGGCGCCGGGTACGACGCGGTCAGAAGGGGCGTGCAGAAGACCGGCGAGGCCGCCAGAGCGGGCATCGGCCACCTCGCCGACCGCCTCATCGACATCGCGCCGCGCATCCCCGTACGGGACCTCGCGACGCTGCGCCGGCACTTCCCCGGCCTCGGCCCGGAGGAGATCGCCGACAAGCTGGTCTCCGGCGCGGCCAACGCCAGCTCCACCGTCGGCGCCGGCATCGGCGCCGCCGCCATGATGCCCGTACCCCCCGCTCTGCCGGCCGAGCTGGCCGCGGAGATCACCGGGGTCGCCGCGATCGAGCTCAAGCTCATCGCCGAGCTGCACGAGGTCTACGGCCTGCGTCCGCCCGGCTCGCTCACCCAGCGCTCCACCGCGTACCTGACCTCCTGGGCGGAGGAACGGGGCATCGACCCCACCAAGCCCACCACCGTCAACGCGGCGCTCGGCGGTCAGCTCAAACGCGAGCTGCGCCAGCAGATCGTGAAGCGCATGATGCGCAACCTGCCGAACCTGATGCCGTTCATGGTCGGCGCCGCCGTGGGCGCGGTGATGAACCGCCGCGACACCAAGAAGCTCGCCGGGCACATCCGCGCCGACCTGCGCCGCCGCCAGATCCCCTGGAGCGCCCTGCCCGAGCTGCCGCCGCTGGAGCAGCCCGAGAACCCCAAGGAAATCGGCTTCTAGCCGCTCCGGGCCCGCCGAGGGGTTATCGGCCCGCCTCGGCGCGCACCGCCTCCAGCGCGGCCGCCAGCGCCTCCGGGTCGCGCGAGGAGAGGTACACGTACGGCGTCGGGTCCTGCGGGTCCGTCACCTCGACCCGCACCGCCCCGGGCACATAGCCGCGCATCAGCATGAACGCGCGCGCGTCGGACTTGTACGTGCGCCAGGCGCGCGCCTCCTCCGCGTCCAGCACCTCCGGCGCGCCCAGCGCCGCCGCCGGGATCCGGGCCTCGCCCGCGACCAGCGAGCCGGCCACCACACGGATCCGCGCGGAGCCGTACGAGGACACCGCCATCGCCGCCAGCGCACCCGCCACGATCACCCCGGCGAGCATCGGCACATTGCCCAGCGGAAACATCACCAGGCCCCCCGAGAGGCCGAGCAGAGCCGCGATCACCCACCAGGAGCCGGGGGCGGTCAGACGTTCGTCGTAGGACGGGGCGGAAGGCTGCATGGCTCCTAGCTTGGCACGGCGCGACCTGCGGCTACCCGCGCGGGTAAGGTCTGCGGCTGTGACTGGAACTTCTGCCGCCCTCACCCCGCCGGCCGACGCCCTACCGCCGGTACGCCACCCCGAGGCGCCGGCTCCCGGCGAGCTGCTCGGCTCGCACTACGCGCAGTGCTTCGGCTGCGGCGGCGGCCAGCCCCACGGGCTGCACCTGGAGGCACGGGCCGGCGAGGGCGTCACCGTCACCGCCGAGTTCACCGTGACCCCCGACCACCAGGGCGCCCCCGGCCTCGCCCATGGCGGCGTCCTCGCCACGGCGCTCGACGAGACCCTCGGCTCCCTGAACTGGCTGCTGCGCGTCATCGCCGTCACCGGCCGCCTGGAGACCGACTTCGTGCGCCCCGTGCCGGTCGGCACCGTGCTGCACCTTCAGGCCGAGGTCACCGCCGTCCGCGGCCGCAAGATCTACTCCACCGCCACCGGCCGGATCGGCGGGCCCGACGGCCCCGTCGCCGTGCGCGGCTACGCCCTCTTCATAGAGGTCAAGGTGGAGCACTTCATCGACAACGGCCGCCCGGAGGAGATCCAGGCCGCCATGTCCGACCCCGACCAGGTCCGGCGCGCCCGCGCCTTCGAGGTGAACCCCTGATGCGCAACCCTGTCGACGTACTGATCCGCCGCGTGGACCCGGAGGTCCCGATCCCCGCCTACGGGCACCCGGGCGACGCCGGGGTCGACCTCGTCACCACCGAGGCCGCTGAGCTCGCCCCCGGCGAGCGCGCCGTCCTGCCCACCGGCATCGCCGTGGCGCTGCCGGACGGCTACGCCGCGTTCGTGCACCCCCGCTCCGGTCTGGCCGCCCGCTGCGGTCTGGCGCTGGTGAATGCCCCGGGGACGGTGGATGCCGGGTACCGTGGGGAGATCAAGGTGATCGTGGTCAATCTGGATCCGCGCGAGAGTGTGCGATTCGAACGTTTCGACCGGATTGCCCAACTGGTCGTCCAGCAGGTCGAGAAGGTGCGCTTCCACGAGGTGGCGGAGCTTCCCGGCTCGGCGCGGGCCGAGGGGGGCTTCGGGTCCACCGGCGGTCATGCCGCCGTGGACGGCACCACGGGTGGGAATCGATACGCTTCGGTCGTATCCGACCGGGAAGGACAGTGACGTGTTCGGACGTCGCAAGAAGAGCGGTGCCGCTGCCCAGGACGCAGCGGGCGAGGCCGAGCAGGTCGTCGACGCGGTGGACGGCGAAGAAGCCGCCGACGCGGCCCCGCGGCGGGTGAACCTTCCGCCGGCGCCCCGGCCCGACGGTCCCTGGGACATTTCCGAGGTCACCCGGCCCGAGGAGGGCCGTGTGGACCTCGGCGGCATCTTCGTGCCCGGAGTCGAGGGCATGGAGCTGCGGGTGGAGGTGGCGGGCGACGCGATCGTCGCGGCCACCGTCGTACTGCGTGACAGCGCCGTGCAGCTGCAGGCGTTCGCCGCGCCCAAGAAGGAAGGCATCTGGGGCGAGGTCCGCGAGGAGATCGCCTCCGGCATCACCCAGCAGGGCGGTGTCGTCGACGAGGTCGAGGGCCCCCTCGGCTGGGAGCTGCGGGCCCAGGTCCCGGTGCAGCTGCCGGACGGCAACAGCGGCGTGCAGCTGGTGCGCTTCGTCGGCGTCGACGGGCCCCGCTGGTTCCTGCGCGGCGTGATCTCCGGGCAGGGCGCGGTCCAGCCCGAGGCCGCGGGCCTGCTGGAGCAGATCGTCCGCGACGCCGTCGTGGTCCGCGGCGAGGGCCCGATGGCCCCGCGCGACCCGATCGTCCTGAAGCTGCCCGACGACGCACAGATGGTGCCCGAGGGCGTGCAGCAGGAGGAGGCGGAGACCTCGCGGTTCTCCGGCGGCATGGGCCAGCTCCAGCGCGGACCCGAGATCACCGAGGTCCGCTGACCCCTCGTCCCCCTGCCTGATCCCCGCCCCTTCGCTGTGATCCCTGGCCCCGGACCGTGTCCACGACACATACTGGCCGGGCCAGGGGATCGACGGGGATCAGGGGATCGAGGGGGCAGCGGGGATGGGCGAGAACACCGGGGCGGAATCCGGCGCGACCGCGGTGGCGGAGCGGGCCGACGGACCCATGGTCCGGGTCGAGGGCCTGCGCCGCTCGTACGGATCCGGCGCGGCGGCCGTGCACGCCCTGCGCGGGGTCTCCTTCGAGATACCGCGCGGCGAGCTGGTCGCCCTCAGGGGCCGCTCCGGCTCCGGCAAGACCACACTGCTCAACCTGGTCGGCGGCCTCGACACCCCGGACGGGGGACGGATCACGGTCGCCGGCGCCGACCTCGCGGACCTCGGCGAGGAGGGGCTCCTGGAGCTGCGCCGGGACCGCATCGGCTTCATCTTCCAGTCCTTCGGACTGATCCCGATCCTCTCCGCCGCGGAGAACGTCGGCGTCCCCATGCGGCTGCGCAAGACCGACCCCAAGGAGCGCGAGGAGCGGGTGGCCCTGCTGCTCGCCCTGGTCGGCCTCGCCGACCACGCCGCCCAGCGACCCGGCGAGCTCTCCGGCGGCCAGCAGCAGCGCGTCGCCATCGCCCGCGCCCTGGCCAACCGGCCCTCCCTGCTGATCGCCGACGAGCCGACCGGCCAGCTCGACGCCGAGACCGGCCTGGCGGTCATGGAACTGCTGCGCGCCGTGGTCCGCAGCGAGGGCGTCACCGCCCTCGTCGCCACGCACGACGCGCAGCTCCTGGGCCTGGCGGACCGGGTCCTGGAACTGCGCGACGGCGAGCTGATCGAGCACTGAGGGGCGGCGGCGCGAGGGGGCCGCTCAGAAGTCCTTCGGGGCGGTCCCGACCGCGCGCACCTCGATCGGCATGTTGATCGGCGTGCCGCCCGGCCCGGGTGCGGTGGAGACGTGCGCGGCGATCGCGATCGCCCGCTCCTCCGAAGCGACGTCGACGATCCACCAGCCGGCCAGGAACTCCTTGGTCTCCGCGAACGGCCCGTCGGTGACCAGCGGCGCCCCGTCCGGTCCCGCCTTCACGATCAGCGCCGTCTCCGACATCGCCAGCCCCTGCGCCTCCACGAACTCGCCGTCGGCCATCAGCTTCTCGTTGGTGCGCCGCATGAAGTCGATGTGGGCGCCGACGTCCTCCGACTGCCAGGTGTCGATCCGCGGGATGTCCAGCGTGTTCTCGGCGAACTGCATCAGCAGCATGTACTTCACGGTGTGCTCCTCGGGTCCTGTGGTGGTGCTTCCACGTTGCCTTCCACCCTGAGGTCGGAGCCGACCGCGCGCTCTCTACATCGCCGTCTGCATCGCCGGGAAAATTCCTTCCGGGGATCCGTCGCACCAAACATAAGAATCCCGTCAAGGTCGTCCCGAGGGTCGCTCACGCGTACGGAACGTCCGATGTGCTGGACGTATGGTCGTCCCATGGGACGAGGCAAGTTGCGTATCTACCTCGGTGCGGCACCGGGCGTGGGCAAAACCTACGCAATGCTCGCCGAGGCCCACCGCCGCGTGGAGCGGGGCACCGACTGCGTCGTCGCCTTCGTCGAGCACCACGACCGGCCGCGCACCGAGGTGATGCTGCACGGCCTGGAGCACGTGCCGCGCCGGGCCCTCGAGTACCGGGGCGCCGCGTTCACCGAGATGGACGTGGACGCGGTCCTCGCGCGCAAGCCCGCCGTCGCCCTGGTGGACGAACTCGCCCACACCAATGTCCCCGGCTCGCGGAACGCCAAGCGCTGGCAGGACGTGGAGGAGCTGCTCGCGGCCGGCATCGACGTCATATCCACGGTCAACATCCAGCACCTGGAGTCACTCGGCGACGTCGTCGAGGCGATCACCGGCGTGCGGCAGAAGGAGACCGTCCCGGACGAGGTCGTCCGGCGCGCCGACCAGATAGAGCTGGTCGACATGTCGCCCCAGGCGCTGCGACGCCGCATGGCCCACGGCAACATCTACAAGCCCGACAAGGTCGACGCGGCCCTGTCCAACTACTTCCGCCCCGGCAACCTCACCGCCCTGCGCGAGCTGGCCCTGCTGTGGACCGCCGACCGCGTCGACGAGTACCTGAGGCAGTACCGCGGCGAGCACGGCATCCGCACCACCTGGCAGGCCCGCGAGCGGATCGTCGTCGGCCTCACCGGCGGCCCCGAGGGCCGGACCCTCATACGCCGGGCCGCCCGGCTCGCCGAGAAGGGCGCCGGCGGCGAGGTCCTCGCCGTCTACATCGCCCGCAGCGACGGCCTCACCGCGGCCTCGCCGAAGGAGCTGGCCATCCAGCGCACCCTCGTCGAGGACCTGGGCGGCACCTTCCACCACGTCATCGGCGACGACATCCCCTCGGCGCTGCTCGAGTTCGCCCGCGGCGTCAACGCCACCCAGATCGTCCTCGGCTCCAGCCGCCGCAGGACCTGGCAGTACATGCTCGGACCCGGCGTCGGCGCGACCGTCGCCCGGGAGTCAGGCCCGGACCTCGACGTCCACATCGTCACCCACGAGGAAGTCGCCAAGGGCCGCGGACTGCCCGTCGCGCGCGGCGCCCGGCTCGGCGGCTCCCGGCTGATCGCCGGCTGGCTCGTCGGCGTCGGCGGCCCGCTGCTGCTCACGCTGCTGCTCACCCACGTGGACGCGGACCTCGGCCTCGCCAACGACATGCTGCTGTTCCTGGCGCTGAACGTGGCCGCCGCGCTGCTCGGCGGGCTGTTCCCGGCGCTGGCCTCCGCGGCCATCGGCTCACTGCTGCTGAACTGGTTCTTCACCCCGCCGATCCACAAGATCACCATCGCCGACCCGAAGAACATCGTCGCCATCGCGGTCTTCTTCTTCGTCGCCATGTCGGTCGCCTCCGTGGTCGACCTCGCCGCCCGACGCACCCACCAGGCCGCCCGGCTGCGCGCCGAGTCGGAGACCCTCTCGCTGCTCGCCGGCAGCGTGCTGCGCGGCGAGACCACGCTGGAGGCCCTCCTGGAGCGGGTGCGGGAGACCTTCTCCATGGACTCCGTCGCCCTGCTGGAACGCGCCGGCGACGTCGAGCCGTGGACCTGCGCCGCGAGCGTCGGCCCGCACCCCGCCGTACGCCCCGAGGACGCCGACGTCGACATGCCGGTCAACGACCGGCTCGCGCTGGCCCTCAGCGGCCGGGTGCTGCCGGCGGAGGACCGGCGCGTGCTCGGCGCGTTCGCCGCCCAGGCCGCCGTCGTACTGGACCGGCAGCGGCTCGTCGACCAGGCCGAGGAGGCCCGCAAGCTCGCCGAGGGCAACAAGATCCGCACCTCCCTGCTGGCCGCCGTCAGCCACGACCTGCGCACCCCCCTCGCCGGCATCAAGGCCGCCGTCTCCTCGCTCCGCTCCGACGACGTCGAATGGTCCGAGGAGGACGTCGCGGCGCTCCTGGAGGGCATCGAGGACGGCGCCGACCGGCTCGACCACCTGGTCGGCAACCTGCTCGACATGTCCCGGCTCCAGACCGGCACCGTCACCCCGCTGATCCGCGACACCGACCTCGACGAGGTCGTGCCCATGGCGCTCGGCGGCGTCCCGGACGGCAGCGCGGAGCTCGACGTGCCCGAGACCCTGCCGATGGTGCGGGTCGACAAGGGGCTCCTGGAGCGGGCCGTCGCCAACATCGTCGAGAACGCCGTCAAGTACAGCCCCGAGGGCGTCCCGGTCATGGTCGCCGCCAGCGCGCTCGGCGACCGCGTCGAGCTGCGCGTCGTCGACCGCGGGCCCGGCGTGCCCGACGAGGGCAAGGACGGCATCTTCGAGCCGTTCCAGCGCTTCGGCGACGCCCCGCGCGGCGCGGGCGTGGGTCTCGGCCTCGCGGTCGCCCGCGGCTTCGTGGAGGCCATGGGCGGCACCATCACCGCCGAGGACACGCCCGGCGGCGGCCTCACCATGGTCCTGACGCTGCGCGCCGCACCCGGCCGCGACGGAGCCCCGGACTCCGCCGCAGCCGCCCCCGACGCCTCCCCGGCCTCCCGGAACGCCTCCCCGGCCTCCCAGAGCGCCTCTTCGGCTTCCCCGGACGCCTCGTCCGCCTCCTCCGACGCAACCACCGCCCAGGCCGTCTCGTGACGCCGGCAGAAAGCAGGTACCACTCCATGACCCGGGTCCTCGTGGTCGACGACGAACCACAGATCGTCCGCGCCCTGGTGATCAACCTCAAGGCGCGGAAGTACGAGGTGGACGCCGCGCCCGACGGCGCGACCGCGCTCAAGCTCGCCGCCGAACGCCACCCTGACGTCGTCGTGCTCGACCTCGGCCTGCCGGACATGGACGGGGTCGAGGTCATCAAGGGCCTGCGCGGCTGGACCCGGGTACCGATCCTCGTCCTGTCCGCCCGGCACACCTCCGACGAGAAGGTCGAGGCCCTCGACGCCGGCGCCGACGACTACGTCACCAAGCCCTTCGGCATGGACGAGCTGCTGGCCCGGCTGCGGGCCGCCGTCCGCCGCTCCGAACCCGTCGGCGGGGGAGAGGACGGGGCCGTCATGGTCGAGACCGACTCGTTCAGCGTCGACCTGGCGGCCAAGAAGGTGCAGCGCGGCGGCCGGGACGTCCGGCTCACCCCCACCGAGTGGCACCTCCTGGAGGTCCTGGTCCGCAACAGCGGCCGGCTGGTCAGCCAGAAGCAGCTGCTCCAGGAGGTGTGGGGCCCCTCGTACGGCACCGAGACCAACTACCTGCGGGTCTACATGGCGCAGCTGCGCAGGAAGCTGGAGGCGGACCCCTCGCACCCCCGCCATTTCGTCACCGAACCGGGAATGGGGTACCGCTTCGAGCACTGATCCGAATACCGGCCTCCCGCCGTCCGATCGGCTGACAGCGGGGCCCGGTACGCTTTCTCTATGAGTGCTGCACCGCGTACGGAGAAGCCCGCCGGACGGTTCCGGCGGATGCTCGACCGGCTGTCCTCCTCGCAGGAGGACCTGGAGTCGGAGGAGCTCCAGGAGGACACCCAGGCGTCCGGGTGCACGCCCATCTCCGACTGCTCCGACCGCCAGATCGTCAAGGTGACTGGTACCTTGCGCACGGTCACGCTGCGTCCCCGCGCCGGCGTGCCCGCGCTGGAGGCCGAGCTGTTCGACGGCACCGCGCCGCTGGACGTCGTGTGGCTGGGCCGGCGGTCCATCGTGGGCATAGAGCCGGGCCGCAAGATGATCGCCTCCGGCCGGATCTCCATGAGCCACGGCCGACGGGTCCTCTTCAACCCCAAATACGAGCTGCGACCGCTCGGACAGGAGTAGCCGGTGACGTCTCTCGACAAGCCGACGACGGATCAGCAGGACGATCGGCGCGACGGCGTGGACCCGGCTTCGAAGGCGGTCACGGAGGCCGCGCTGTTCGAGGCGTTCGGCGGCCTGCGGGGCATGATCGAGACGGTGCTGCCGGGGCTGCTCTTCGTCACGATCTTCACGATCAACAAGAACCTGCACCTCTCGGCGATCGCCGCGCTTGCGGTCTCGCTCGTGCTGGTGGCGGTCCGGCTGATCCGCCGGGACACGGTCAAGCACGCCTTCAGCGGCGTCTTCGGCGTGGCCTTCGGCGTCGTCTTCGCGATGATGACCGGCAACGCGAAGGACTTCTACCTGCCGGGCATGCTGTACACGCTCGGCCTGGCCCTCGCGTACATCATCACGACGCTGGCGGGCGTGCCGCTGATCGGTCTGATCCTCGGCCCGGTCTTCAAGGAGAACCTCTCCTGGCGGACCCGCAACCCCGGCCGGAAGAAGGCCTACGCCAAGGCCAGCTGGGCCTGGGGCCTGATCCTGCTCGCCAAGTGCGCGATCCTCTTCCCGCTGTACTGGTGGGCCGACACCACCCAGCTCGGCTGGGTCCTGGTCGCCCTCAAGATCCCGCCGTTCCTGCTGGCGGTGTACCTGACCTGGGTCTTCCTGGCCAAGGCTCCGCCGCCGATCGACGTCTTCGCCGAGATGGAGGCGGAAGAGCGCGCCGAGGAGGCCCGCAAGGCCGAGGCCGCCCGGGCCACCCAGCAGCAGCCGGAGGCGTAAGCACCAAGCGCGGACCCGTACGAAAGGGGCCCGGGAAGCGATTGCCGCTTCCCGGGCCCCTTCGTCGTACGGGCGGTCCATCCGCCGTCGGCGTCAGCCGCCAGGCTGCTAGCCGGCGGACTCCTCCTCGCGGCGGACCGACAGCAGGTCCTCCAGCTGTTCCTCGCGGGCCTGGGCCGCCACGAAGAGCAGCTCGTCACCGGCCTCCAGGGTCTCCTCCGCGCTCGGCGTGAGGACCCGGGAGCCGCGGATGATCGTGACCAGCGAGGTGTCCTGCGGCCAGGCCACGTCGCCGACCGCCGTACCCGCGATCGCCGACTCCGGCGGCAGCGTCAGCTCCACCAGGTTCGCGTCGCCGTGGCTGAAGCGCAGCAGCCGGACCAGGTCGCCGACGCTCACCGCCTCCTCCACCAGGGCCGACATCAGGCGCGGCGTCGACACGGCGACGTCCACGCCCCAGGCCTCGGTGAACAGCCACTCGTTCTTCGGGTTGTTCACCCGGGCGACCACGCGCGGCACGCCGTACTCGGTCTTCGCGAGCAGCGAGACGACCAGGTTCACCTTGTCGTCGCCGGTCGCCGCGATGACCACGTTGCAGCGCTGCAGCGCCGCCTCGTCCAGCGAGGTGATCTCGCAGGCGTCGGCCAGCAGCCACTCGGCCTGCGGCACCCGCTCCACCGAGATGGCCGTCGGCGCCTTGTCGATCAGGAGCACCTCGTGCCCGTTCTCCAACAGCTCGCCCGCGATGGAACGGCCCACCGCACCCGCGCCCGCAATAGCGACCCGCATCAGTGACCGCCCTCCTCGGGCCCGGCGGCGAACGCCGCCTCGACCTTCTCGATCTCGTCCGTACGCATCATCACGTGCACGAGGTCGCCCTCCTGCAGCACCGTCTGCGAGCTGGGGATGACCGCCTCGCCCAGCCGGGTGAGGAACGCGACACGGACCCCGGTCTCGTCCTGGAGCCGGCTGATCTTGTGCCCGATCCACGCGGGGGAGGTGTGCACCTCAGCCAGCTGGACCCCGCCGCTCGGGTCGGTCCACAGCGGCTCCGCGCCGGAAGGCAGCAGCCGCCGCAGCATCTGGTCCGCGGTCCACCGGACCGTGGCGACGGTGGGGATGCCCAGCCGCTGGTAGACCTCGGCGCGCCGCGGGTCGTAGATCCGCGCCGCCACGTTCTCGATGCCGAACATCTCGCGGGCGACCCGCGCCGCGATGATGTTCGAGTTGTCGCCGGAACTCACCGCCGCGAACGCGCCGGCCTCCTCGATGCCGGCCTCCCGCAGCGTGTCCTGGTCGAAGCCGACGCCGGTCACCCGCCGACCGCCGAATCCGGAGCCGAGGCGGCGGAACGCCGTCGGGTCCTGGTCCACGACCGCGACGGTGTGTCCCTGCTGTTCCAGGGTCTGCGCGAGGGCGGCACCCACTCGGCCGCAGCCCATGATGACGATGTGCACGTCCCCTTACCCCGCACTCCTGATCGCCTTGCTGACCTGCGAATACACCCTGCTCACAACTTTCCTCGCCCGACTGGCCCGGGCTGCGGCGGACAACGCACACGCGTGCTGTCCGGTCCGAGCTTATGCGGCGACCTCGGCCGGGACCTCATCCGAGGTGCCATGCAGGGAGATTCGGTGCGGAGATCGGCCCTGCGGTGGTCCTGATGCTTTCCCAACGCTTACGATCCTCCGCGTGCCAAAACTGACCGACGTGCCCAAACGGATCCTGATCGGGCGGGCCCTGCGCAGCGACCGACTCGGGGAAACGCTCCTTCCGAAGCGCATCGCCCTCCCCGTCTTCGCCTCCGACCCGCTGTCCTCCGTGGCGTACGCGCCCGGCGAGGTGCTGCTCGTCCTCTCGATCGCAGGGCTCTCGGCGTACCACTTCAGCCCGTGGATCGCGCTGGCCGTCGTCGTCCTGATGTTCACGGTCGTCGCCTCGTACCGGCAGAACGTGCACGCGTACCCGAGCGGCGGCGGCGACTACGAGGTCGCCAACACCAACCTGGGCCCCAAGGCCGGACTGACCGTCGCCAGCGCCCTGCTCGTCGACTACGTCCTCACCGTCGCCGTCTCCATCTCCTCCGGAGTGGAGAACCTGGGCTCGGCCATCCCGTTCGTCGTGGAGAACAAGGTCCTCTGCGCGATCGCGATCATCGTGCTGCTCACGCTGATGAACCTGCGCGGCGTGAAGGAGTCCGGCAGCCTCTTCGCCATCCCGACGTACGTCTTCGTCGCCGGCGTCTTCATCATGATCGCCTGGGGCGCGTACCGGGGCATCGTCCTCGGCGACACCATGAAGGCCCCGACCGCCGACTTCGAGATCAAGGCCGAACACGTCGGCCTGTCCGGTTTCGCGCTGGTCTTCCTGCTGCTGCGCGCCTTCTCCTCCGGCTGTGCCGCCCTCACCGGCGTCGAGGCGATCTCCAACGGCGTGCCCGCCTTCCGCAAGCCGAAGTCGAAGAACGCGGCGACGACACTCGCCCTCATGGGCGGCCTGGCCGTCACCATGTTCTGCGGCATCATCTTCCTCGCCATGGCCACCGACGTGCGGATGGCC
Organism: Streptomyces sp. NPDC048604; assembly: GCF_043199435.1. Lineage (NCBI taxonomy): Bacteria > Bacillati > Actinomycetota > Actinomycetes > Kitasatosporales > Streptomycetaceae > Streptomyces > Streptomyces sp. NPDC048604. The sequence goes on along the minus strand of NZ_JBICVX010000015.1, from coordinate 20,789 downwards.
GAGAACCCGGCCCACGACCTGATCAGCAACGGCAAGCCGGTCGGCGAGAGCTACGTCCAGGACCCGGTGATCTCGCAGGTCGCGGCGGCGGTCTTCGGCGACGGCACGTTCCTCTTCGTCGTCCTGGCGGCGGCCACCGCGCTCGTCCTGTTCCTCGCCGCGAACACCGCGTACAACGGCTTCCCGCTGCTCGGCTCGATCCTCGCCCAGGACCGCTACCTGCCGCGCCAGCTGCACACCCGCGGCGACCGGCTCGCCTTCTCCAACGGCATCGTGCTGCTGGCAGGCGCTGCGATCCTGCTGGTGTGGATCTACGGCGCCGACTCCACCAAGCTGATCCAGCTGTACATCGTCGGCGTCTTCGTCTCCTTCACCCTCAGCCAGACCGGCATGGTCCGGCACTGGAACCGCCACCTGAAGACCGAGCGCGACCAGGCCAAGCGCCGCCACATGATCCGCTCCCGCGCGATCAACACCTTCGGCGCGTTCTTCACCGGCCTGGTCCTGGTCGTCGTCCTCGCCACCAAGTTCACCCACGGCGCCTGGGTCGCACTGCTCGGCATGGTCATCTTCTACGTGACGATGAGTGCGATCCGGCGGCACTACGACAGCGTCTCCGACGAGATCGCGGCCGCCGAGGAGCGTCCCGACGAGTACGTCCGGCCCTCCCGCGTCCGCTCCATCGTGCTGGTCAGCAAGCTCCACAAGCCGACGCTGCGCGCCCTCGCGTACGCCAAGCTCATGCACGCCGACGAGTTCGAGGCGCTGAGCGTCAACGTCGACCCGGCGGACACCAAGGCCCTCAAGGAGGAGTGGGACCGGCGCGCCATCAACGTGCCGCTCAAGATCCTCGACTCGCCGTACCGCGAGATCACCCGCCCGGTCATCGAGTACGTCAAGAACCTGCGCAAGGACAGCCCGCGCGACGCGGTGATGGTCTACATCCCCGAGTACGTCGTCGGCCACTGGTACGAGCACCTGCTGCACAACCAGAGCGCCCTGCGGCTCAAGGGCCGGCTGCTGTTCACGCCCGGCGTGATGGTGACCTCGGTCCCGTACCAGCTCCAGTCCTCCGAGGCCGCGAGGAAGCGGGCGCGCAAGCGCCAGGAGTGGAACGCGCCGGGATCGGTGCGCCGCGGCCCGGTCGAGAAGGGCACGAAGGAACCGGCGGCGAAGAGCAACTAGACTGGTGGGCTGCCGTAAGAACCGGCACCCACCAGCTCACGCCGCCTCACGCCAGCGCGCCTCTCCCTTCCTCCCATACGCCCCATGGAGCCCCCGATCATGCAGAACGCCCCCGCCGAATCGCTGATCGGGACCGAGTACGAGGTCGAGGTCGGCCCGGTGGCCCACGGCGGCCACTGCATCGCCCGCACGTCGGAGGGCCGGGTGCTGTTCGTGCGCCACGCGCTGCCGGGGGAGCGGGTCGTGGCGCGGGTGACGGAGGGCGAGGAGACCTCGCGCTTCCTGCGCGCGGACGCGGTGACGATCCTCCAGCCGTCCAAGGACCGGGTGGAGGCACCGTGCCCCTTCGCGGGGCCGGGCCGCTGCGGCGGCTGCGACTGGCAGCACGCCAAGCCGGGCGCGCAGCGCCGCCTGAAGGGCGAGGTCGTCGCCGAACAGCTGAAGCGCCTCGCCGGGCTCACCCCGGAGGAGGCCGGCTGGGACGGCACGGTCATGCCGGCCGAGGGCGACAAGCTCCCGGCGGGCGAGGTCCCGCAGTGGCGCACCCGCGTCCAGTACGCGGTCGACGCGGACGGCCACGCGGGCCTGCGGCGGCACCGCTCGCACGAGGTCGAGGTCGTCGACCACTGCATGATCGCGGCGGAAGGCGTGTCGGAACTCGGCATCGAGGACCGCACCTGGGAGGGCATGGCGTCGATCGAGGCGATCGCGGCCACCGGCTCCCAGGACCGCCAGGTGGTCCTCACTCCCCGCCCGGGCGCCCGCCTGCCGATCGTGGACCTGAACAAGCCGGTCTCGGTCCTGCGCATCGGGGAGAAGGACAAGGCGGTCCACCGCGTCCACGGCCGCGACTTCGTCCGCGAGCGCGCCGACGACCGCACGTACCGCGTCGGCGAGGGCGGCTTCTGGCAGGTCCACCCGAAGGCCGCGGACACGCTGGTGAAGGCCGTGATGCAGGGCCTGCTGCCGCGCAAGGGCGACATGGCGCTGGACCTGTACTGCGGCGTCGGCCTCTTCGCCGGCGCGATCGCGGACCGCGTCGGCGACAAGGGCGCGGTGCTCGGCATCGAGTCCGGCAAGCGCGCGGTCGAGGACGCCCGGCACAACCTGCAGCACTTCGACCGGGTCCGCATCGAACAGGGCAAGGTCGAGACCGTCCTCCCCCGCACCCGCATCACCGACGTCGACCTCATCGTCCTGGACCCCCCGCGCGCCGGCGCCGGCAAGCAGACGGTCGACCACCTCGCCGCCCTGGGCGCCCGCCGCATCGCCTACGTGGCCTGCGACCCCGCCGCCCTCGCCCGCGACCTCGCCTACTTCCGCGACGCGGGCTATCGCGTCCGCACCCTGCGCGCCTTCGACCTGTTCCCGATGACGCACCACGTGGAGTGCGTGGCGATCCTTGAGCCGGTGAAGAAGGACGCCTGACCTGCGATCAGCCGCAGCTCCGGTCGGCCCGACCTGTTGGCTCGGCCCGACCTGTTGGCTCTGCTGATCAGGAGCTGCGAACAGCAGAGCCACCACGTGAGAAGGCGCGGAGTCAGGCGCCTACAGGGGTATCGAGTTGGTGGATGAACTGACGCAACTCGGGACCATGGACGGGGTCGGCGAGTGCCGCGGCGAACTGGGCCTTGAGGTAGGACAGGTGATTTCCGGTGTCGTACCAGGTGCCTTCCAGGAGTTGACCGACGAGCGTGTGCTGAACGGCGTATGCGTGCAACGCGTGGGTCAGGTAGATCTCGCCATCGCGCAGTTCCTGCCAGCGCCGAGTCCGGGCGGCGAGTTCGGCGATGATCTCCGGGGTGATGACATAGCCCCCAATCGCCGCATACAGCGAGGGAGCGTCTTCCGGCTTCGGCTTTTCAACGAGGCCGGAGATGCGCAGGCGGCCTTCGCCGAGGTCCTTCTCGACGATCGGGACGCCGTAGCGTACGGATTCCTCACGTCGCATCGGCATGAGCGCGATGATCGGTGATCCGGTGGCCTCGTAGGCCTCGATCAACTGCCGGGCCCGCGGTCGGTCGGAGACGAAGACGTCATCGGCCCAGAGAGCGAGGAACGGTTCGTCGTTGAGGAAGCGGGAGGCGGCAGTGAGGATGGGAGTCCCATTGCCGTACGGACCGCGTTGGTAGACGAAGTTCAAATGCGCGCCGAGGTCGGAAAGCTCGTTCACCGCCGCCGCCAGCTCGGGCTTGCCCGAGAGGAGCAATTGGTCTGCGAGCTGGTCGTCGGGGGCGAAGTGCTCCTGGATGAGCGCCTTGTTGCCGGAGATCACCACGGTAATCTCATCGATTCCGCTGGCGACGAGCTCGCGGATCGTGTGCTCGATGACGGGCTGCCCTCCGACGGGCAGCATCTCCTTGGGCGTGGCTCGGGTCAGCGGAAAGAGGCGGGTGCCGAGACCAGCAGCGGGGATGACGGCCTTACGAATTGACGGCATGCAGGTCCACCTCGTGGTTGGGGGGCAGAATCTGTGGGTCTGCGGATGCCGGACATCATGGCATGAGCAACTTGGCTATTGCAGGTCCGCCGCCCGCTGTTGGGAGTCAGTGGTCCCGCCCTTGTGAACGTGTGACTGAGCTCGTCTCGACCGGCCACGCTGCATTCGCCCGATTTCCATGTCGTCTTCAATTGAAGGGCACGGTCGGAGGGGCGGTGAATGGAGTCGCGGGCGTCGAAGCAGCCTCCCGCGCCCTTCTCTCGATCGGCTCGGCTTCGAAGGGCCTTCCGGTGCGTCGGCCGTCGTCGCGTTCGACTTGGCCGCAGCGCCGGGACCCGCCACTCGCGCCGGCGCTGCGCGGCGGCGATGCCGTCGACCGCCTCGCCGTGGGAGCGGGCTGCCGCGTCACGACGTGGCATCGGAGCCCGCCGCCCGCTCCGAGCAGGCGCGGTTGGTGACCTTGGCCCACTTGGTCGTGCATCGGGTGAAGGCCAGCCCAACTCGCCATTACCTCAAATGTGTTGGCTTGAATCGCCCGGGTGTGGCAGGGTCGCTCCAACGCGTATCTGGATCTTGTGTGATTCACATACGAGTATGCCACGCACGGGGGAGGTCTGTGGCAATTGAACGAGTGCTCCATCTATGAGGTCGATGCGCGGTGGGGGACGATCCTGCGTCCCCGTCTGCCTGCGCGGACACGCCGGCGCCAGGTCGGCCGCATTTGTCGTGACTGTGACATCGGCGGCAGAGGGTGCCCCGGGGGCGCTCCTTCCTGCCGGGTGACGGGTGGTCGGTCCCGCTGGTCGAGTGGTATTGGCTCCACAGTGCGAGCGATTCCCTCATCCGGGGCTCACCGGCGCAACGGCCGTGCAGATCTCGCCCATCACGGCTGACAACTCGTCACATCTCTTGGATGCGCGCGGGATGTCCTTGTCATCCCGTGTCGCTCGAATGCGTGTTCGATAATGCTCGCGAACTCATCCCTTCCGGGTGGACGGCGTCCACCCTTCTCGTAGTCAAGGACGGTCACGTGCTGCGGCATCCCATCGGTTCAGTGGGCACGACGGCTCTGCGTGACGAGATCGAGCTGCTGGTCAGGCCGGGGCGGCAGCGTCTCGTGCCCGGACCTGCGGAGGACCAGCTGTGCCCGGAGGACGGCGACGGATCCGGGCGGATCGGAAAGGACCGGGTCACCAGCCCGGAGCAACTTCGCCGGACCACCCGCGCCGCGAGCGGGGCCTCGCCGTTGCCGCTGTTGTTGAGTGTCAATCAAGAAGGCGGTCGGCTCAACGCGTTGGACTGGGAGCAGGTAAGCCAGCTCCCCGGCGCTCTGGCGCTCGGAGCGGCCGGCGAGGAGGAGATGTCAGAGCTCGCGGGCAAGGCGATCGGCGCTCAGCTGAGGGCGGTGGGGCTGACGTGGAACCTGGCACCGGTCTGCGACCTGGCTGACTGGCCGTCGGTATCTGCTGTCGGTACACGGGCCTTGGGTTCCGACCCCGAGCACGTCGCGCGGTTGGCCGCCGGTTTCGTCCGTGGGCTGCAGTCGGCCGGTGTCGCGGCGACTGCCAAGCACTTCCCCGGCCTTGGTGGAGTGGCCGCTGACCCTCACCACGCCGTGCCGATCGTCGACCGGCTCGCGCCCGGAGCGCTGGTCCCGTTCCAGGCGGCTGTGGATGCCGGTGCGGCATCCGTGATGATCGGCAGTCACGTGGTCCGTGAGATCGACGACCAGCCGGCCGTGATCTCCCCGCGGGCGATCGGACTTCTGCGTGATCAGCTCGGCTTCGACGGGGTGGTCGTGAGCGAGAACCTCTCCATCACCGCAGTGCACGAGCCGCTGGGTGGGATCGCGCGGGCGGCGGTCGCCGCCGTGGCCGCCGGGGTGGATGTGGTGATGCTGGATTCCGAGGTGTCCCGCGGACATCAGCCTCAGTGGGCGAGGAAGGCCGCGGTGAGACACCGCGCCGAGGTGGTCCAAGCGCTTGTCGCCTCCGTTCACTCCGGTCTGATCAGTCGTCAGCGGATCAGCCGGGCCGCCGAGCGCGTTCTCCGACTCCACCACCGCTTCGGCTTCTGCCAGGGATCGGACCAGCCGGACTGGCAACAGGCGAACGCGCTGGCCGGCGAGGCGGCCGGCCGGATCGCCGAGAAGTCGGTGACCGTGCTGCGCGGCGCGCACCTGCTGCCCCTCGCGCTGCCCCCGAGCGCCCCACTGGGCCTGCTGCGCGTGCCCGACTCGGGGCAGCGGCGGGCCGACAGCGCCAGGAACGGACCGGACCTCGTTCCCTCCGTGCTTCTCGAGCGGCACTCGGCACTGCTCGAGATGGGGGTCGGCTGCGAGATCCCGCCGGGCGCCCGCACGGTGGTGGTGTACAGCTACGACACGCGGACCGAGGCCGGCGCGCGGAGCCTGGCGGCAAGCGAAGCGGCGCGGTTGGCTGGTCGCGGACTTCCGGTGGTGCAGATCGCGCTCGGCGACACGGACGACCTCACCGGCTCGCCGGCGGACGTGGTGATTGCCGCCTTCAGCCCGCACAGAGCGAGCGTGTCCGCCGTCGCCGACATCCTGTTCGGCCAGGGACGTGCCCACGGCACCCTTCCCGTCCGGGGGCCGTCATGGTGACCCGGATACCTGCCGCGGAACTGACCGACTACTTGGAGCGCTTGTACCAGGCAGTGGGAATGGCCCCCGCCGACAGTCGGACGATGGCCGAAGCCCACGTCGAGGCCGACCTCAGAGGTATCCCCGGCCACGGCAGCCGACTCGCCCCCAACTACCTCGCCAAACTCCGCTCCGGCCGGCTCAACCCCCGATCCCGGATGACGGTCCTCGCCGAGAGCGCGGGGTGCCTCACCCTGGACGGCGATCTCGCGCCCGGCCCGTTGGCGGCCGCCCGCGCCGTGCGCGGCGCCGTGGAGCGCGCGCGCCGCGCAGGCGTGGGCCTGGTGACCGTACGCGGATCGGGCCACGCAGGGGCACTGGGCGTCCATGTGACCCGAGCCGCGCGGCAGGGTCTGATCGGAGTCCTGGCGGCGCAGACCTCGTCCGCAAGCGTGGCCCTGCACGGTGGAACCGGGCAGCCGGTGCTCGGCAACTCGGCGTTGTCGATCGCCGTCCCAGGCCCTGAACCCGAGCAGCCGGTGCTCCTGGACATGGCGACGGCGGCGATGTCCTGGGGCGCTGTACACCAGCACGCCCGCACGGGCCGGCTGCTGCCCGAGGGCTGCGCGCTGGACCGTGACGGGAACCAGGTGCGTGATCCCACTGAGGCCGCGGCACTGCTGCCCGGCGGCGCCCGGGGCCAGGGGTTGGCGATCCTCCTGGAGCTACTGGTCGGCACGCTGACCGGTAGCAGCCCCCTCCCGGCCGGACAGGAGGGACGCGGATTGCTGTGCCTGGCCATCGACCCAGCCCACCTCGGCATCGCCCCCCAACTGGTGGCGGGCGTTCAGGAGGTCGGGCACACGGTGCGCGCGCCCGGCGGCGCACGGATGCCGGGCGACCGGGCGTGGGCCCAACGCGCCGACGCCGTGGCGCACGGTATTTCGCTGGATGAGGCCGACCTGCGTGCGCTCGTCGAAGCCGGCCGTCCAGCGGTCCCTGCCCCGGCGGGCTGGGCCATCCATCCGACCACCTCCGCACGCACCTAATGAAAGTGCATTCGTGTTGACCGTGAAGGAGCGACATCTGTGACGATTCAAGTCGAAGTCTCGCGTACCCATGGCCTCGAGCAGCTCGCTGCCCGAGGACCGCAGGTCCTGCATCGTGGCGCAGGACGGCCTGAGGTAGCCCGTGTTCTCCAGGATGTTCTGGAGACGGCAGGCCCCTACGAAGTGGTCGCCGCCGCGCGACAGCTGTGTGACGGCCCCCTGGAGCAGGCCCTGGCCGAGGTCGCCGACCGCCGGCTGCTGCACGAACGGACCGGCCGACGCGTTCCGCTGCAGGAAGTGCCCTCCCAGGTGCTGACCGCTCTGGCGCGCGACCATCACCTCGATCCGGACCAGACGGAGGCGCTGCACTTCACGCTGCGATGCACCTTCGCCTTCCCCGGCATCGTCGGCACCCCGGACGCACCTCTCGCACTCAAGGAGACCCTGCCCGAGGGCTTCAAACCGTTCGCCACAGCGGAGGAGATAGCCGCCTCGCAGGCGAACGCCGGCCCTGACGGCCTGAACACCGACTACATGATCAGCCAGATGAAGGGCGGCATGTCCGCCGACTTCGGGATCGGCTGCCCGCTCATGTGCGCCTACTGCTACCGGCGCGAGGGCGACACCGTCGACGGTTACCTCGGATCCTGGGAGCCCACCGGGTTCCTCGAGCCGGAAGAGGTGGTGGAGCGCCTGCTCGCCCACCCTTGGTTCACTCCGCACGTCACGCCCGTCGGACTGCACATGTCCACGTCCGAGGCGTTCCTCCCCAAGCTGTGGCCCAGGACCTGGAGGGTCCTGCAGCTGCTCGACGGCCTTGGCCTGACCAACCGGATCTCGTGCATCACCAAGTACACGCTGTCCGACGAGCAGATCGCCTGCCTGGAGTCCCTCGTCAACGTCGACCTGGACGTCAACGTCTGCTACGCCGCGATGCCCGAAGCGATCGAGCCGCCGAACCGCAAGCGCCGGATCGACTTCCTGCGCCGCATCCTGCACTCGGACAAGATCAACGTACTTGCGTACTACCGGCCGATCGCCGAAGGCATCAACACCACCGACGCACACCTGCGTCATGTCTGGGAGACCTTCAAGGAGGCCGACGCCCGCACCGTCGTCCTCGGCGGCCTGAAGTTCGGGGACGACCACGTCCACTCCTTCATGTCCTACGGGCTGCCGCTGCCGCAGGGCAGCTTCACCCCCGGCAAGAAGCTCCTCACCGGTGCCACGGAAGCGCGGATCATGGCGATGTTCGACGAGGTGTACGCCGACGTCCCCGCCGACCGGCGTCCGGCGGTCCTCAAGCGCAGCTCCTGCGGCAGGTCGGTGGAGCGCGGCAGCCACATCCCCGACTACAACAGCCACTACGACCTGCCCGGGACCAACTGCCGGCTCCGCTGCCCCACCGCACAGCACCAGGTCTGTGCAGGCGCCCAGATGCCGGGCGAGGAGCAGGTTCGTCAACTGCTGACCCGCATCAACCGGCCCGACACCCGCGTGCAGATAACCGGCGCGACGGTCATCGTCCATGCCCAGCTCAGCCAGTTCGAGCGCACCTTCCTGCGCCAGAACCTGCTGTTTCCCGTTCACACGGCCCGCCAGGCCGCCGATCTCATCGCTGGAAGGATCCGCTGATGACCACCGCGCCCGTCCGAACCTTCCTTCCGCTGGCCGAGAGTCCGCTGCTCGCCGCCCAGCAAGCCGCGTCCGAGTACGCCGATCTCGCTGTGAACCTCGCCGAGACCGCCGCCCCGGACCTGGCCACCCTCCGCTCGCTGCTGTCGATCACCCGCTCCGACGTCGCCGAGCGAATCGCCCAGGCCTTCGACGAGCGCACCGACCTCGGCCCGGACGCACTCGCGGTCCTCGTCGCCCAGCGACCGGACCTCAAGAAGGCCACCAGCCGTCTCAAGAACCATCTCTTCCCGGACGGTGCCGGCTGCCACCGTTTCACCCGGACCATGGCTGCCCTCGCTCACCGACCCGAGAACATCGACGAGTACTTCCTGAGCACCGACCGCTTCCACACGGCGGCCGGCGCGGCCGACGAGTCGGCACTGCACGACCTCCTCGGCCCGCTCTTGTCCTCGGCCCGGCTCGCCGAGTCCGCCGACGCCGGCCTGGCTGCTCTGCTCGCCGCCCGTCCGGTGACTTCGCCGTTGTCCTTGGCCGCGGATGCCGCCCGGGAGCGCACCCGCCTCGGCCACCTTCGCGAGGCGCTCGTCGCCCGGCGAGAGCAGACGATCAGTGAGATCGCCCAGCACACCGGGGGCCTGACCCTGGCCGCCACCACGTGGTACGACGCGGTGACGGCCGCCGCCGACACCAGTGAGCAGGCTGAAAGGGCTCTCGCCCTGGTCGGCCTCGCCGGCGCTGCCCTGGGAGCCGGCGAGGATCCGGAGTGCACCTGGCCAGCCGTGCAGGCCCGCTGGCACCAGGTCACAGCAGCTGCCCGCACCGCGCGCTCGCACCCCGACGTCTGGACCCGGGCATGGACCGCGGCCGAGACGACCGAAGACGGTTCTCTGTGGGACCCCACCCAGCGTGCGCTCGTCGCAGGCTACGACCTGCTCGCCACCCACGTCCGCACAGCCTGCGCGGACCGCGAGACCCCGCCCACCCCCACCCAGTGCTGGGCCATGGACCCCGCGGGGCGCGCCCTGATCCACGTCATCGCCGACCACCTCACGGGACATGACGGCCACAGCCCGCTGTCCCACTTCGACGACGCCCTGCTGATCTCCTTCATCCGCGGGCTGGCGAAGAACCGGCGCGACAAGATCCCCGGCGGCCTGCAGATCTCCGGTCTTGTTGCCGCGGTCAAGGCCGCCCGCTCCAAGGCTCACCTGCTCACCCATCCCACCACTCAGAACATCGGCATCGTCATCCCCACCCGGGACGAGGCCCACCGCATCCGCCCGTCCGGCCCCGGTGCCGAGGACGGCGAGAACGCGCTCGCGACCAAGGTCGCCCAGCTGGCTTGGCTTCTCGAAGCACGCCCCGACGCCCACGCCCAGATCCTGCTGGTCGACGAGGACCCCGACGGAGCCTCGGCCGGCGCCGCCGCCGGGATCTCCGCGAGCCACCCTCAGATCCAGCTCACCATCGCCACCCGGTCCGAGCCCGGAACCAGCGTCAAGGGTGGTGCCGTCCTGTGGGGCCTGGCGCAGCTCCTCGACGCCGGTCACACCACTCTTGCCTACACCGACCTCGACCTCACCTACCCCCTCGACCAGCTCGGCCTCCTGCTGGCGACGCTCGACCACCCGGGTACCGGCGCCGCCATCGGCTCCCGCCGCCTCGCCGGTTCCCACGGCTACTACCCGCCCGCCGGACCCACCCGTGAAACCCGCCTCTACCAGGAGGTCGTCAACGAACTCCTCGACCTGGATGTCACCGATCCCCAGGCCGGCTTCAAGGCGTTCACCTCGCCCGCGGTGCGTACCGCCCTGCCCCTCGTCGCGGATCGCAGGCTGAGTTTCGACACCGAACTGCTCGCCGTCCTCCAGCGAGCCGGTCACACTGTCGCCGAAGTCGGCGTCGCCGCTCTCCACCACTATGTGGACGGCCGAGTCGGGACGCCGCGGGACTACGACACCATGCTCGCCGCCGTCCACCTCCAGGCAGTCCGCCACGGCTTCGATCCCGAGGCCCGGTCCACCCGGATGTGGGACAAGGTCCGCGCGGCTGGATCCCTCGCCGCGGCCGCCCAGCCGCAGCCCGTCGACCTGACGTTCTCGACCACTCCACTCTGAGTGCACGAGGGGCGGGCTGCCCGGGCAGCCCGCCCCTCGGTCGTGGCACCTGCCATACGTCCACCGATCCCTGGCAGTGCGTAGACTGTCAGAACTGATCGATAGCGGACCGGCCTGCGGGGCAACCCCCCAACTGGTCCCACGTCCAGGTACGAAAGGTCACGCGTGAAGGCTGTAGTCGCGGTCGCCGGCATGGGAAGCCGTTTCTTCCCGGTGGCAAAGACGATCAACAAGTGCATGCTGCCGGTGCTGAACGAGCCCGTCGTCGCCTACGCGGTTGCCGACTGCCTCGCCGCCGGTGCACGCGAGATCGCGCTCGTCACCGCAGACGGGGAGACCGGCCGTCAGGTGCGCCACTACTTCACCCACGATCCGGACCTCGAGCAGTACTTCGCGGGCCGAGGCTGGCAGGCCAAGTACGAAGCCATCGCCCACTTGCACGACCAGGCCGACTTCACGTTCATCGAGCAGCCCCGCGACGAGAGGTACGGCACCGCGCTGCCTGCCATGCTCGCCGGCGACTTCATCGACGGGGACGACTTCCTCCTTCTCGCGGGGGACGACCTCCTCCTCCGCACCGACGGCGGTTCCGACCTCGCGGACCTCGTGGCCGCCCGCGCCGCCGCCGGTACCCCGGCGGCCATGGCGGCTGCCAGCGTGCCCGGGGCCGACGCGCACAGGTACGGCATCCTCAATCCCCGAGCCGGAGCTCAGGGCCACCAGGTGCTCGACGCCCTTCTTGAGAAGCCGACCGAGTACCAGGAAGCGACCGCCTACATCAACATCAGCCGCACTCTTCTGCCGGGGGATGCGGTGCCGTACTTCCTCGAGCTGAAGCCGGCGGCCAATGGCGAGTACCAGGCCACCGACGCAGTCGCTGCGTACGCCCGTGATCACGACGTCCTGATCCATCCCGTCCGCGGGCAGTACTACGACTGCGGCAACACCACCGGATGGCTTGCGGCGAACCACGCGGCCGCGCAGGCGCGGGGCCTGGCCGTTCCGGGTGTCCAGACCCGGTAACCCCCACCACGTCACGCTGTCGAACCGGGTCCGCACACGCTGCCGACCCGGTTCGCTCGTTTGAACCCTTGCTGCGAACCTCCGCTCACACGGAGGCTGCGGACGTTGTCGGTCGGTCCGCTATCGGTTGGCCGTGTGCGGCGGTAGTGGCTTCAGGCGCTTGTGGAGCAGGCAGAACTCGTTGCCTTCCGGGTCCCTGAGGACGTGCCAGTTCTCGGCGCCTGTCTGGCCGATGTCGGCGGGCTCGGCGCCGAGGGCGAGGAGGCGTTCCAGTTCGGCGTCCTGGTCGCGGTCCGTGGGGTTGACGTCGATGTGCAGACGGAGCTTCGCGGGGCGCGGATCTCTGCTGGGGCTGAGGATGAGGGTGGGCTGCGGGCCGCCGAAGCCGGCGTCGGGCGGGCCGATCTCGATTGCTTCCGTCCTCGCGGTCGAGTTCGACGTAACCGAGGACCTCGCTCCAGAACGCGGCCAGCCGTTCGGGGTCGGCGCAGTCGATGACCAACTCGCTGATGCGGCATGCTATGGCGGTGAGTGTAGACACACGTCGGGCCCGGCGGGAGGACCGCCGGGCCCGTGCGTGCTCTCAGCCCACCAGGTGCTTCTCCTTGGGGGTGATGCGGGTGGGCGGGGTGAGGTTCTCGCCCTCCACGTCGATGTTCGGGAGCAGGCGGTCCAGCCACTTCGGGAGCCACCAGGCGGACCTGCCGAGGAGGGCGAAGAGGGCGGGGACGATCGCCATGCGGACCACGAAGGCGTCGAAGAGGACCGCGGTGGCCAGGCCGAAGCCGATCATCTTGACGAAGTCGTTGTCCTCCATGATGAAGCCGGAGAAGACGCTGGTCATGATGATCGCCGCGGCGCTGACGACCCGGCCGCCGTAGCGGAAGCCGGTGACGACCGCCTCGGCGGGGCGGGCGCAGTGGACGTACGCCTCGCGCATGCGGGACACCAGGACCCGGTCGGGCTGATTGCCGCAGCCTTCTACGGTGCCCTCGTCGAACTGGCCTTCACGAGTCCGGAGTCGGACGACCCCGGACAGGCCAGGGACCAGGCCGCGAGCCTCGTCGGGGACCTCATCGGAGGGCTGACGACGGGCACCGACTCACCGTCGCGGTGACGGCGGTGCACTCTGTCGCATCCCGCCGCCCGCTCCGGTGCACTCCTGCGTGGAGATGGGCACGGCCGCCTCGGCACCGTAGCGGTATGCCAAATTTCCACGAGTTCAGTGCTTCCCGACTGATGCCGGTCCCTGTGGCAGCGGTGTGGGATGTCGCCAGCAATCCGCGCCGCAACGCCGAGTGGTGCAACAACGTGAAGCGGGTGACCCGGGCCGACCACAGCCTCGAAGTCGGCCAGAGCTTTGAGGAGCGGAGCGTCGTGCTCGGCCCCTGGACGTCCATCACCACGTGGACGCTGCTGAGCAGCGACCACCACCGCGAGCGGAGGTACACCGGAAAGGGATTCCCGGGCGTCAGCGAGGTCCGGCCCTTCCTGCGGTTCGAGTCGATGCTCGACGCGTCCGGAGCGGAACACACCCACGTCACCTACGGATCGTCGCTCGCGTTCCGTCTCAAGGGCTTCGACCGGATCGTGGCGCGCCTGCTGAGGGGCATGCTCGTCGCCGAGTTCACCACGTCCCTGGCCGCACTCGAGCAACTCGCCGCACAGCGGGCCACGGCCTCGTACAAGGGCGGTGCGGTATGAACGCGGGAGTCACGGGCACGACGGGGATCGAGTACACGTCGTTCAGTGGATGGATCGATCGCCCCACGGAGTACGCGCCGGCGTTGGAGGGCGACATCGAGACCGACGTGGTCGTCGTCGGTGGCGGCCTGCTCGGCATGGGGACGGCCTTGCGCCTGGCCGAGCGGGGCATCGACGTGACCTTGCTGGAGTCGCAGTTCTGCGGCTGGGGCGCGGCCTCACGCAACGCCGGCTACCTGACGAACACCCTGGCCGGGGACGCCCGGATGCTGGCCGCTCTTCATCCGCGGCGCCTGAGCGGGGCCATTCGCTTCGCCGACTCCTCCGTCACGTACTCGGAGGGACTGATGGAGCGGCACGGCATCGAGTGCGCCTACGAGCGGACAGGCAATGTGATTGCCGCGGTGACCGAGGGGCAGCTGAGGAAGTCTCGGCAGAGTGCCAGGATCCTGGTCGATGCCGGGGCGGACGCCGAGTTCGTCCACGGCCCCGAGTTCGGCCTGCCGGACGCCTTCCTCGGCGGGATCTTCGAGCGGGCGGGCGGAGTGATCAACCCTGGGATGTACGCACGAGGACTGCGCGACGCGCTGCTCAAGTCGGGAGCCAAGGTCTTCGAGAACAGCCCCGTCGGAGAGATCCGGCCCGGTCCCGCCGGCATCGTGGTGACCACGGCCGGCGGACGGATCCGGGCGGAGCGTGTCGTCATCGCCAACAACGCGCACTCCCGCGACCTCGCCATCACCCCGCCCCGGATGTCCGCACCCTTGTGGGTCTCGCTCGTCGAGACCGAGCCCATCGATCCCGGGCGGCTGCTGGCGACAGGCTGGTCGAGCCGGGTGGGCATCTCCACCCACCATCTCGTCCTGGAGAGCTACCGCATCACCCCGCGCAACACGATCATCTTCGGCGTCCGCCGGCCCGAGGCCGCCCGTGGTGCCCTCGGCGCGCGCGAGGTCGATCCGAGGGTCGCCGCCGACCTGGTGCGGGGCTTCCGGCAGAGGTTCCCCTCGCTGCGCGACGTCGCACCGCGGCGCGCGTGGGGCGGATGGATCGCGATGACCCCGTCCTGGCTGCCGGTGGTGGGCGAAGCCACCGACAACGTCTACTACGCCATGGCGTGCAACGGTCACGGTCTCGCCCAGGCGCCCTACCTCGGCGCTCTGCTCGCCGACCGGATCGCCGGTGAGACGCCGCACGAGGACCTGCGGACCCTCTGGCGCCCGCGGCCCTGGTTCACTCCCTCCCCGGCGTCCAGCGGGCTCGCGCTGAGGGCCGCGTGGGCTCTGGACCGGTTGTCGGACCGGCTCGGCCGCCGGGAGGGCTGATCCACCGCGGGGAACCGAACCGCAGCCGTCCGGTCGATCAGCCATCGCGTAGTTGGACGAGCATCAACGCGGCGGCCACGCTGGGCGCGTTCTGTGCCAGAGGCAGTGGCAGGAGCTGATCGGCGCGGGCGAGACGGCGCTCGACGGTGTTGCGGTGCGTGAACAGGCGCTCTGCGGCGCTCGACGCGTTGAACCGTTCGCTCACGTAGGTGAGCACCGTCTCACGCAGCTGGGTATCCGCTGTCGCGAGGTCCCCCAGCGTGTCCGCGACGAACTGCTCCGCCTGCGTCAGGTCCGACGCCAGGACGGACACCAGCTGGACGTCCTCGTAGCGGGCGACAGCGCGTACGGAGCCCAGCCTGGCCAGGACCCGCTGCGTCGCGGCGGCGTCCAGATGGCTGCGGCGGAACCCCTCGAGGTCCTTCGCCGGCCGGCCCAACGTGACGCGTACGCCTGGCAGGTCGGTCAGCTCGCGCTCGATCTCCGCCACGGCCGGGGTACGGGCTGCGGGCATCCAGAGCCACAGGGCGGCTGTGCTCGCGACCAGTGTCAGCCGGCGACCGGCCCCGCAGGCACGCATCACCCGCTCGGCCGCTGCTTCCAGGCGGTGGGCCCGCTCGATGCCGTCGACCCAGACGATCGCCGCGACGTGGTCACCGGTGAGCGCGTACCCGAGCTGCGCCTCCGCCCGCGCCCTCTTGATCGGGGCGCCTTCGAGCAACAGCTGCAGCGTCGCGTGGCGTTCGGCCTGCGCGCCGCGGGCCAGATCCTGACGCTCCGCGTCGATGCGGGCGGACAGCACGCTGATCGAGTCGTCGACGTAGGTCGCGATCGAGTACGCCGACACCTCCAGCAGTTCCCGCAGGTCGTCGCGGTCGTCCGTCGCCGCGAAACAGGCGTCGATCCACAGGCGCCACGCGACGCGCTGCGCGGCCCGCCAGGATCCCAGGTCGTCGATGTGCATGCCGCGCCGAACCAGGTCGCGGGCGAAGGCCAGGACCTCCGGTTCGACGCAGGGCGGCACACGACGCCCCGGACTGTGGATGGTCGCGGTGAGCCAGTGCATGAGGCTGGCCTTGTTCATGCGCCGGTCACCCTCGGCGAGCACCGGGTCCTCGACGATCGCCCGATACCGGGTGCCTCTCTGGGAGGCCGCAAGCAGCTCGTCGACGATCTCCGGAGACGCCTGCAGGAACCGCTCGGCGACCGCGCGCATGAGCGCGGCCACCTCGTCCCGCGGCGGAGGCCACAGCTCCTCGGATTCCGGCGATCCTCCCGGAACTGATCCAGTCTCGCCCATACGTGCATGGTGCACCATCGCCCCCAGGCTCGGTGTCAGGCAGGCCCCGACCACGCCGGATCGCCCGGCGGGACACCGAGGACGCGAGGTCTCGGTGGCCGACGCCGGGCCCCGGAGCGTACGTCCTACGCAGCCGGCCGGAGGTCCGCTACGCGGTCGCGATGTGGGCGGCGATCTCGTTGGTCACACGATCCGCCAGGGAGTCCGGAAGGTGGTGCCCCATGCCGGGGACGACGACCAGCCGCGCCCCCGCGATGGCGACGGCGGTTGCGTGGCCGCCGGACAGATCGACCATGCGGTCGCGGTCGCCGTGGATGACGAGGGTCGGGGCCTTGACCGCGCCCAGCTGCGCCGTACGGTCACCCGACGCCTGGATCGCCTGGATCTGGCGAGCGATGCCCGCGGCCCCGTCACCGGCCGTTCTGCCCCAGGTGGCGACAGCGTGGACGGCTTCCGCCACCTCGTCCGCCGGATAACGCGTCCCGGCCAGATGGGCGGTGAGCCGCAGGTGCGCTTGAACCGCCTGTGCCCGGGTCCGTGGCGGCGGGCTGGCCAGGAGCAGTTTCGTGGCGGCTGCCGGCTGCCCGACCTTGGGATCGCCGGTCGTCGAGTAGATCGACACCAGAGATCTCACGCTGTCGGGGAACCGCGCGGCGACGGACTGTGCGATCATGCCGCCCATCGACCGGCCCACCAGATGGGCCGGCCCGACCCCCAGGTGCTCCAGCAGCAGCGCACTGTCCTGGGCCAGGTCGACCAGCGTGTAGGCGTCGTGGCGGGGCCGTGCGAGGAACTGGCGGAGGACGCTCGGCGGCGGGCTCGGGACGTACGTCGAGCGGCCGCAGTCCCGGTTGTCCATGCGGATCACGAGGAATCCGTGGGACACGAGGGTGCTGACGAAGTGCGGCGACCACGTGGAGAGGTCCTCGCCGAGACCGCCGAGCAGCAGGACCGGCGGCGCACCGGCCTCGCCGTCGAGGCGGTAGCAGACCCGGGCGCCGTTGGGCAGTCGGATGAAACGATCGTGTGAAGCTGTTGCGGCTTCGGTCATCTCGGGCATCGACGCTCCTCTACTCGCCGCCGCGCGAAGCCGACCGTGCAGGCTCGCGGAATGTCTGGTCGCCACGAGAACTGAACCGCAGGCTGTCGTCGAACAGCGGTCCCCTCAGGAGCTTTGCGTCATCCGGGTAGGACAGCGCCATCTGCCAGGGCTGCGCCGTCCCCTGCCGCGGGGTGATGGCGCTGGCGCGCTGCGCGTACCCGGCGCTGATGTCCATGACCGGCCGCGTCTCCATGCCGGGCTCGGCCACGGCGACCGCCGTGTCGTACGCGAAGGCGTCCATGTGCTTGACCAGATCGCAGAAGTAGCGGCAGACCAGGCTGATCTTCAAGGTCCACGACGAGGTCGTGTACCCGATGGCCATGGCGAGGTTGGGAATGCCCGAGAGCAGGGTTCCGCGGTACGTGATCGACTTGGCGGGGTCGATGGGCTCGCCGTCCTTGAAGAGGCTGATTCCTCCCAGGAGGCGCAGGTTCAGGCCCGTCGCGGTCACGATGACGTCGGCCTTCAGCTCGCGTCCGGACGCCAGCAGGATTCCGTTCTCGGTGAAGCGGACGATCTTGTCGGTGGCCACGGAGGCATGGCCGTCGCTGATCGCCTTGAAGAAGTCCCCGTCCGGTGCCAGACACAGGCGCTGGTCCCACGGCTTGTACGGGGGGTTGAAATGCCTGTCGACGTCGAAGCCCTCGGGGAGCGCCTTCTTGTTGACGTAGCGGATCAACGCCCGGCCCGCACGCGGGAACTTGCGCAGGCCCACCACGATTCCGCGGTCCATCCAGATGTTCTTGAACCGGGTCAGCCGGTACCCCCGCTGTTCCCCGAACATCCGGGTCAGCAGCAGTGCCAGCGAGTCCACCCGCGGAGCGGGCATCACATAGGTGGGCGTGCGCTGCAGCATCGTCACGTGCGCCGCCGCGCCCGGACCCGTCGCCATCGACGGGACGATGGTGATCGCCGTGGCCCCGCTGCCGATCACCACGACTTTCTTGCCCGCGTAGTCGTAGCCCTCGGGCCAGTGCTGCGGGTGCAGGATGTCGCCGGTGAATTCCTCGCGGCCCTCGAAGTGGGGCGTGTACCCCTCGTCGTAGCGGTAGTAGCCGGTGCCGGCGAAGATCCAGTTCGCCTTGATCTCCTTGCGCACGGACTCCTGGCCCTCTGCGCCGTCGACCTCCACGGTCAGCGTCCACGCGGCCTCCGCGGTGGACCAGTGGGCCGAGACGACGCGGTGCCGGAGGCGGATGAGACGGTCGAGCCGGTTCTCCTCGACGGTCTCGTGGAGGTAGTCCCGGATGAGGGGGGCGTCCGCGATGGCGGCCCGGTCCTTCCACGCCTTGAACTCGTATCCGAAGGTGTGCAGATCCGAATCCGACCGGATCCCGGGGTACCGGAACAGGTCCCAGGTACCCCCGATGTCGTCCCGGCCTTCCAGGACGACCACCTTCTTGTGGGGGAAGGCCTCGGTCACATAGCGGGCGGCGCCGATCCCGGAGATCCCGGCACCGATGATCACGATGTCGAATTCCTCGGCCGCGCTCTTCGATTTCCTCATCACATTCACCCTTTGTTCGGCTCGCTCTCGCGATGCGGCCACCTTGCCCGCGCGGATCAGACGCCCACTACACCTTCGTGTGGCGACGTGCGTCGGCCGATGGTGCAGACTGCACACCCATCGCGCGCCGGACCTCGTCGGCCGCCCGTTCGCCGGCGCTCACCGCGCCGTCGATGTAGCCCTGGTTGAGCACGGCGGTCTCCGTGCCCGCCCAGTGGACGCGCCCGACCGGCACGCGATCGGCGTCGGTGTACTGGGTGATGACGCCCGGGGGACGCGAGCTCACGCAGCCGCCGATCCAGGGCTCGTGCGTCCAGTCCTGCTCCAGGTACGCGGTGGGGCGGGCGGCCTCCGGGCCGAACAGGACCGTCAGGTCGGCCAGGAACGCGGCGCGGCGGGCCTCGGCGTCGTCCAGGACCGCATCCGTCCAGCGCAGGCCGTAGCCGGAGCCGGCCGTGCCGACGAAGGTCATCAGGATGCCGACGCTGCCGTCGGGCGGCGAGTTGTCCACGACGTAGCCGGCGACCGGGAGATCGGTGACGGCCTGGCCGTTGAAGCCGCGCTCCCGCCAGAACGGCCTGTCGTAGACCGCGAATATCTTGCTCTCGGTTCCGTTGCACCACCGCCGCTGGAGCATGGTCCGGCGGGTCGGAAGGTCGGGCGAGAAGCGGATCCGGTTGCCGTCGGACGGCGCCATGGCGACGATGGCGCGCTTGGCCTGTACGTCGATCCGCGCGGACTTCACGAGGACGCCCTGGTCGTCCTGGACGATCTCGGAGACGGGGGAGTCGAGGACGACCCGCCGTCCGAGCTGCTCGGCCATCCGGAGCGAGATCAGCTGGGTGCCGCCCACGACCCGGGATTCCTGGGCTCCGTCCGTGACGTTGACCAGGTGGTCGATTCCACCGCAGCCCGCGATGCGGACCAGCTGGACCAGCAGGGACGTGCTGTGGAGGTCCTCGCCGTCGGTCACGCTGAACGCGAGGGTGAACAGTGAGCGGGTCTCGTCGGTGAAGGTGTTGGCGTCGAGCCAGTGGCCGAAGGTGGTGTTGTCCCACTTGCGGGCGTTCTTGGCGGTCCACGGGGCCTCCAGCGGCACAGTGCTCGCCATGCGCTCGAGGCGCAGCTGGGCCTGCGCGTAGTCGGCGAGGACGAGGGGACTGAGCGGGGGGACGGTGCCGTGGTAGAGCTTGGTCTTCCCGTTCCGCAGGTAGATCGACTTGCCCTCGGTGTAGGTCTTGAAGGTCTCGATGCCGAGCTCGTCCATGAGAGCCCAGACCCGGTCCTGCCCCGGACCGACCCACTGTCCGCCGCCCTCGGTGATCACGCCTTCGCAGACGTCGAGGTTGACGGTCCGCCCGCCGACCCGGTCGTTCGCCTCGATGACGACCACGGACTGGCCGGCCTGCGCGAGACGGCGGGCCGCAGTGAGGCCCGAGACGCCCGCGCCGATGACGACGACGTCGGCCTCCTGCGGTGTGTACGACTTGCTCATGACGTTCCTCTCCGAGGTGTTGCCGGGCTGTATCTGCAGCCTGCGGCTTCGGAGGGCGGCGTCTCCACAACGCTCTGCTCCGGCCTGGAGCCGGGGTGTGTGCACGTTGCACAGCGACCCGGGGAGAGAAACGGAGGCGGTGACCAGGCAGAAGCCCGGTCACCGCCTCGTGCAGGGGACCTAGCCGATCAGCCGAGGGACGTCATGACGTGCTTGATGCGCGTGTAGTCCTCGAAGCCGTACGACGAGAGGTCCTTGCCGTAGCCGGACTTCTTGTAGCCGCCGTGCGGCATCTCGGCGAC
>NZ_JBICVX010000014.1:266652-268705 GCF_043199435.1 Streptomyces sp. NPDC048604 | reverse complement strand
CCCGTCGAGCGCATGATGCGCGACGCCAAGATCACCCAGATCTACGAGGGCACCAACCAGGTCCAGCGCATCGTCATGGCCCGCAACCTCCCGTAACCACCTGCCCGTTGAAAGGAGACAGGCCGTGACCCTGAAGATCGCTGTCTGTGTGAAGTACGTTCCCGACGCCACCGGCGACCGCGGTTTCGCCGACGACCTGACCGTCGACCGCGACGAGGTGGACGGGCTGCTCTCGGAGCTCGACGAGTACGCGGTCGAGCAGGCGCTGCGGATCTCCGAGGAGGCCGACGACGCCGAGGTCACCGTCATCACGGTGGGCCCGGACGACGCCAAGGACGCGCTGCGCAAGGCGCTGTCGATGGGCGCCGACAAGGGCGTCCACGTCAACGACGAGGACATCCACGGCTCGGACGTCTTCGGCACCTCCGCGATCGTCGCGAAGGCGCTGGAGAAGACCGGCTTCGACCTGGTCGTCTGCGGCATGGCGTCGACCGACGGCACCATGGGTGTGCTGCCGGCGCTGCTCGCCGAGCGGCTGAGCCTGCCTCAGGTCACCCTGCTGTCCGAGGTGTCGGTCGAGGACGGCGTGGTGAAGGGCCGTCGCGACGGCGACGCCGCCACCGAGCTGCTCGAGGCCCCGCTGCCGGCCGTCGTGTCGGTCACCGACCAGTCCGGCGAGGCCCGTTACCCCTCCTTCAAGGGGATCATGGCCGCCAAGAAGAAGCCGGTCGAGGAGCTCGACCTGGACGACCTGGAGATCGACGCCGACGAGGTCGGCCTCGCCGGGTCCTGGACCCTGGTCGACTCGGCGACGGCGCGCCCGGCGCGTACGCAGGGCACGATCGTCACGGACGAGGGCGACGGCGGCAAGCAGCTGGCCGCGTTCCTCGCCACCCAGAAGTTCATCTGACCGCACCGCTGTTCACCGTTTCAGGAGCAATGAATCATGGCTGAGATCCTGGTTCTCGTGGACCACGCCGATGGTGCGGTCCGCAAGCCGGCCCTCGAACTGCTGACCCTGGCCCGCCGCATCGGCGAGCCCAGCGCCGTCGTCCTGGGCGCGGGCGAGGCCGCCGCGTCGGTCGCCGCCACCGCCGCCGAGTACGGCGCCGCCACCGTGTACGTCGCGGACGGCCCGGAGTTCGCCGAGCAGCTCGTCGTGCCAAAGGTCGACGCGCTCGCCCAGATCGCGAAGGACAAGGGCGTCGCGGCCGTCCTGGTCACCTCGTCCGGCGAGGGCAAGGAGGTCGCCGCGCGCGTGGCGCTGCGCCTCGAGTCCGGTCTGATCACCGACGCCGTGGAGCTGGAGGCCGGCGAGAAGGGCCCGGTCGCCACGCAGTCCGTCTTCGCCGCCTCTTACCAGGTGAAGTCCACGGTCACGCACGGCGCGCCGGTCATCACCGTCAAGCCGAACTCCGCCGCGCCCGAGGCCGCCCCGGCCGCCGGCACGGTCGAGAACGTCACCGTCGCCTTCACCGGCAACGCCGCCAAGGTCGTCTCGCGCACCGCGCGGGTCTCCTCCGGCCGCCCGGAGCTGACCGAGTCCGCCATCGTGGTCTCCGGCGGCCGCGGCGTGGGCGCCGCCGAGGGCTTCGGGGTCGTCGAGAAGCTCGCCGACTCGCTCGGCGCGGCCGTCGGCGCCTCGCGCGCCGCGGTGGACGCGGGCTGGTACCCGCACTCCAACCAGGTCGGCCAGACCGGCAAGCAGGTCTCGCCGCAGCTGTACATCGCGGCGGGCATCTCCGGTGCGATCCAGCACCGCGCGGGCATGCAGACCTCGAAGACGATCGTCGCGGTCAACAAGGACCCGGAGGCCCCGATCTTCGACCTGGTCGACTACGGCGTGGTCGGCGACCTGTTCGCGGTGCTGCCGCAGCTGACGGACGAGATCGGCACGCGCTAGTCACCGACGGTCTCGCAGACAGACGAGAGAGCCGGGCGGGGGGGCGGGGGGCCGCCCCGGCCGGCGCCGGGGCGCGCGGGGGGGGCGCGCGCCGGCCCGGGGGGTAAAACCCCGAGGGCGGGCGGCAGAGAGCGCCCCGGCCCCCCCCCG